>NZ_VFMQ01000001.1:1505015-1806018 GCF_006715175.1 Curtobacterium citreum
GAGCTTCGACGGCACCGCGTCCCGCAGCTCGAACTGCAGCCCCATCGGGGTGCCCTGCGGGCCGGCCACCTGCGGGTCGTCGCCGGCGAGGCGGGCGAGGTCGTGCCTCCAGTCCGGCTCCGGTGGGGTCTCGACCGGTGCGACGCGTCGCGGACCCGAGGCGGCTGCCAACGCGCGCGCGTTGACGGTGAGGAGCGCGGCCGCGACGTGCTTGCAGTCGCCGCCGAGGGGGCAGGTGCAGGTGCTGCGGACCGGGCGGACGAAGTCCCCGCGGGCGAGCGTCGTCTCGACGCGGAGCTCGTACGGGTCGTCGGCGGACCCGGTGACGGTCGCGGTGACGGTGCCGTCGTCCTCGCGCCAGGCGGCGTCCTCGACCAGTCCCGCCCGCACGACGTCCCGCCCGCGCCCGAAGGTCTGCGGACCGACGAAGCGGATGACGTCGACGGCGTCGATCATCGGGACGGCTGGCACGGGACCATCGTGCCAGCCGCCACCGACTGCGAATCCCCGCAGGCCGATCCGGTGCGGCGGAACCGCGCGGTTCCGCGGGCCACAGCCGAGGCTGTGGAGGAGCGCAGGCCCGGTCCGAGGCAGGTCCCCGGCTCCCTGTCGGGCGCGACCGTACAGTGCGGGCACCCACCGAGCCGGAGGAACCCGATGGACCAGCAGCACGCACCGCGACCCGCCGCACACCGCCGTGCCCCGAGTCCGGGACGCCGACTCCGACGTCGGGTGCTGCTCGGGGTCTCGGCCGTGGCCGCCCTGGCGTTGGTCGGCGGTGGGGTCGCCGTCGCGCGGACGGTCGTCGACCTGGACACCGGCATCCACCGCTCGGACATCCACCTGCCGGTCGCCGGGGCGTCCGCGAGCAGCAGTGCGGTGCCGCAGGCCGAGGGGGAGTCGAACATCCTGGTGATGGGGCTCGACAGCCGTCGGGACGAGGACGGGAACGTGCTGCCCGCTGCGACCTACCAGGCGCTGCACGCCGGGGACGGCTCGGACGGCGGGTACAACACGAACGTCCTCATGCTCATCCACATCCCCGCGGGCGGGGGTCCTGCGGTCGGCATCTCGATCCCGCGTGACGACTGGACGACGCTCCCCGGGGCGCCGGACGGGAACGCCGAGGGGAAGATCAAGCAGGCGTACGGGTACGAGCTCGACCAGACACTGCGGCACATCGTGAACACCGAGCCCGGGGTGTCGCACGACGACGCGTACCAGCAGGCCCGGTCGGCCGCGCGGCAGGAGGAGATCACGACGGTGTCGCAGTTCCTGGGCGGCGTGCCGATCAACCACTTCATCGAGGTCACGATGGCGGCGTTCTACGACATCGCCCAGGCCGTGCAGCCGATCCAGGTCTGCCTGAACGAGACGACGTCCGACACGTACTCCGGGGCGGACTTCCACAAGGGGCTGCAGTCGCTCGACGCCGCGCAGGCGCTGTCGTTCGTGCGGCAGCGGCGGGACACGAGCGGGTCGGGCGTCGAGCTGACCGACCTGGACCGGGAGCGCCGCGAGCAGGCGTTCATCGTCGCCCTTGCCTACAAGCTCCGTCACGAGGACGTGCTGACGAACTTCCCGCTCGTGCAGCACCTGATCGACACCGCGAAGCAGGACATCGCCCTCGACTCCGGGTTCGACCTGCTGTCGTTCGCGGGGGACGCGCAGCGCTTCGCCGGAGGCGGGATCACGTTCCAGACGCTGCCGATCGTCCGGTACGGGGTCGAGGACGGGCAGGACGTGAACATCGTCGACCTCGCGCAGGTCCGGTCCACGACGGCGGCGCTCATCGCGGCGTCCGACCACCCGGCGGCGACGCAGTCGACCACGCCGAGCACCGCGACCACACCGAGCACCGGAGCTGCACAGGGCACCGCCGGCACGGGGGGCGCCGCCGGGCAGGGCGCCGGGGCGGCCCAGGGCGCGCCGACCACGTCAGGGGTCCCCTCGACGACGACCACGAGCGCCGCGCAGCCGCTGGCGTCCGGCGGCATCCCCTGCGTGAACTGAGGCGTCCGCTGATGGTCCGATCAGGAACGGCCCGCGGGGTCGTGCCGACCCGTGCGCCGGGTCTACAGTCGTCCCTGCAAGGCGCCCTCCGTTCGCTGAGGCTCCTTCGTGGATACATGCCAGCGACCCCGAACGTCGAGAGACGCCACGGGTCAGGACAGGCCTCCCCGGCGCAAGGGGTTGCCCCGACTGGCTCCCGCACACGGCGGGTCGACGTCACGGAGTGCTGAAGGTCTGACGTGGGAGTGGCGTGACCGGGTCCCCGGTCCGCCGGGCGCTGCGCGCGACCGACGGAACGGGAGGTGTGCCATGAGCAGTGACCATCACAGGTCGTCCTCCGACGCGCCTCCCTCACGATCCTGACGTCGACCGTCGCCGTGTGACCCGTCCGTCCCCACCCCCGGGCCGGAGGGGCCGTCGCGTGCGCCGGTGACCGCCGTCCGCCCGCACGAAGCGTGGCGGACGTGCCCCGCGCCTCCCGTCCGGCCCGCCCAACCCGCCGGACGGACGGCCGCGCCTCCCGTGCGCCGCGACCGACGGCCGCCCTGCGCGCCGCGACCGACGGCAGCCCTGCGCGCCGCAACCGACGGCGCCCCCTGCGCCGCGCCCCGTCGCCGCGCCCATCTCCTCCCGGAACGGAACCCGCCATGACCACCGCACCCGACACCCGTCCCACCGCCGTCCTCGACAGCGCCCACCTCGGCGACATCCAGGGCGCCTTCGGCACGATCCGCGTCGACGACACCGCCCGTCGCACCGGCCTCCGCCGAAAGCTCCGCACGCTCGTCGCGATCGTCGGCCCCGGCCTCATCGTGATGGTCGGCGACAACGACGCCGGCGCGTTCGGCACCTACACGCAGGCCGGCCAGGACGACGGGACCTCGCTGCTCTGGACCCTGCTGCTGCTCGTCCCCGTCCTGTACGTCAACCAGGAGATGGTGCTCCGGCTCGGGGCGGTCACCGGCGTGGGGCACGCGAAGCTCATCACCGCGCGGTTCGGACGCTTCTGGGGAGCCTTCAGCGTGGTCGACCTGTTCGTCCTCAACGCGATGACGATCGTCACCGAGTTCATCGGCATCAGCCTCGGGCTCCGGTACCTCGGGTTGCCCGAGGTCCCCGGCGTGGTCGCCGCGGCCGTGCTCGTCATCGCCGCGGTGAGCACCGGGTCCTTCCGCCGGTTCGAGCGGCTCTGCATGGTGCTCATCGCCGGCTCGCTCGTGCTCGTGCCGCTGTCGTTCCTCGCCCACCCCGCAGCGGGGGCGGTCGTGCACGGGTTCCTCGTCCCGGGCTTCCCGCGTGGTGCCGACCTGTCCACCGTGATGCTCCTGGTGATCGGCATCGTCGGCACCACCGTGGCGCCGTGGCAGCTGTTCTTCCAGCAGTCGTACGTCATCGACAAGCGGATCACGCCGCGCTTCATGGGCTACGAGAAGGTCGACCTGGTGATCGGCATCGTGATCGTCGTGCTCGGCGGCGCGATCCTGATGACCGTGCCCGCCGCGGTGTTCGGCGGGCACGCCGGCGCCGGGCACTTCACGGACGCCGGTGGGGTCGCCGTCGGGATCGGGCACGCGGTCGGGCACCTCGCCGGGGTGCTGTTCGCGATCGCGCTCATCGACGCGTCCGTCATCGGCGCCGCGGCCGTGGGGCTGTCGACGTCGTACGCCCTCGGGGACGTGCTCGGCATGCGGCACTCGCTGCACCGCTCGGTCCGGGACGCGAAGGGCTTCTACGCCGTGTTCGCCGGGGTGCTCGCGCTCGCCGCCGCGGTGGTGCTGGTACCCGGGAGCCCGCTCGGCCTGATCACCGTCGGGGTGCAGGTGCTCGCCGGGGTGCTGCTGCCGTCGGCGACGGTGTTCCTGCTGCTCCTGTGCACGGACCGGGCGGTGCTCGGGCCGTGGGTGAACGGACGGTGGCTGACGCGCTTCACCGCCGCGGTGGTGGCGGTGCTCGTGGTGCTCTCGCTCGTGCTGACGGTGAGCGTCGTGTTCCCCGCGATCACGAGCCGGCAGGTGACCGACGTGCTGCTCGGGGGAGCGGCACTGTCGGTGGCCGTCGGGGTGGTCTTCACGGTGCGGACGCAGCGGGGTCGCTCGGGTGCGGTCTCGGGGACGCGCACCGGTGGCGGTCCGGTGGGTGGTGCGGTCGCCGGCCTGGAGGCACGGGTCACCTCCGCCACGGACCGCGCGTCGTGGCGCATGCCGCCGGTCGAGCAGCTGCCGGCGCCCCAGCTGTCGCCGGGTCGTCGGCTCGGGCTGACCGCGCTGCGGGTGTACCTGGTGGTCGCGGTGGTGCTCGTGGTCGTCCGGGTCGTGCAGCTGGCGCTCGGACACTGAGGGGTCTGGGATCCTGCTGTCCCGTTCTGGGGGAGACGGACGACGGGTGTCGGGTGCAGGATCGAGGCGTGATGCATTCCCTGGTGTACATGAGCTCGGCGACCGAGCCGTTCGACGAGGACGCGCTCGCCGAGGTCCTCGAGCACGCCCGCCGACGCAACACCGAGGACGGACTGACGGGGATGCTCGTGCACCGCGGGGGGCGCTTCATGCAGCTCCTCGAGGGGCCCTACGACGCCGTGCTCGCCACCTACGCCCGGATCGTCGCCGACGGTCGGCACGACGAGGTCCGCCTGCTCGTCGAGGAGAGCGTCCACACCCGACGGTTCCCGGACTGGTCGATGGCGTACGACCGGGAGTCCGACGGCGTGCCGGTGCCCGAGGGCTTCAGCACGTTCCTCGACGAGGGGGACCGCAGCGCCGACCAGAGCCGGCCGCGGGAGCTCCTGCGCTGGTTCCGGAACCACCCGATGGCCGATCCGACCGCGGCGAAGGGCAAGCACCGCCGCGAGATGTGAGGCGCACGGCACCGTCCGTCGTCCGGTCCGTCGTGTTCGTCCTCCGGTCCATACTGGTCGGGTGACGACACTGCGAGGCACGATCCGCTCCACCGAGACCCGCGAGGCCGACGGATTCGCCGACTCCGTGGTCACGGCCAAGGAGGTCGCGATCGCGAACCTCGACCTGGACGGCTTCGCGCTGCAGCAGACGAACGCGGTCGAGAGCAAGGCCACGGGCGAGACGACCATCCGCGCGACGGCCCGTTCCACGGCGACGAAGCCGCACGAGGCGTCCGGGCCGGACTACGACGCGGCACTCCGGGCCTACCGCGAGTCCGTCCCCGAGGGGTGGCAGGTCCAGCACGTCTGGGTCGTCGAGGAGTAGTCCCGACACGGTCGCGCCGCCGCCGTACCGCGCAGGGCTCAGCGCTCGCGGCTGGGCTGCGCGAGCTTGCTGTGCTTCCGCGAGTACCCGAAGTACACGCCGAGGCCGATCGCGAACCAGATCGCGAAGCGCACCCAGGTCTCCCACTGCAGGAACGTCACGAGCCACAGCGACGCGATGATGCCGATGATCGGCACGACCGGCATGAGGGGCAGCCGGAACTGGCGGTCGAGGTCGGGCTGCCGGTAGCGCAGCACGATCACGGCGGAGCAGACGACCACGAACGCGAGCAGGATGCCGATGTTCGTCAGCTCGGCGACGATCCCGATCGGCAGGACACCGGCGAGCACCGCCGACGCCACACCGAGGATCCACGTGACCCGGGTCGGGACGTGGCGCTTCGGGTCGGTCTTCGCGAACCACTTCGGCATGAGGCCGTCGCGGCTCATCGAGAACCAGACGCGCGAGGCCCCGAGCATGAACGTGATCAGGACGGTCACGATGCCGACGATGGCGCCGATCGCGATGACGTTCGCGACGCCGCCGAGCCCGACCGAGGCGAACGCGGACGAGAACCCGGAAGCCGGGTCGATGTCGGTGTACTTCTGCATGCCGGTGAGCACCAGGGTGGCCAGCACGTACAGGACCATCGCGATGCCGAGGGACAGCAGGATCGCCTTCGGCATGTGCTTGCGGGCGTCGGTGGACTCCTCGGCGGCGGTCGACATCGCGTCGTAGCCGAACACGGCGAAGAACACCGTCGCGGCGCCGGTCATCACGCCGCCGAACCCGAACGGGAAGTACGGGTCGTAGTTGGCGCTGTTGATGTGGAACACCCCGAGCACGATGATGAGCACCACCAGCGCGACCTTGATGCCGACGGCGACGAACTCGAAGCGTGCGGCGCTGCGGATGCCGCGGGTCAGGACGAACGCGGTGAGCAGGCAGAGGACGATCGCGAAGACGTCGACCACGTGGCCGTCGCCGGTGCCGGGCGCGCCGAGCATCCAGGCGGGCAGGTCGATGCCGAACTGGCCGACCAGGAACCCGACGTACCCGGAGATGCCGATCGCCACGACGGCGACGATCGCGGTGTACTCGAGCAGCAGGTCCCAGCCGATGAACCACCCGACCACCTCGCCGAGCACGGCGTACCCGTACGTGTAGGCGCTGCCCGCCTTCGGGATGAGCCCGGCGAACTCGGCGTACGACAGGGCGGCGGCGGCGCTCGCGATCCCGGCGACGAGGAAGCTGATGAGGACGGCGGGCCCGGCGACGCCGTTCGCGACCGTGCCGGCGAGGGTGAAGATGCCCGCGCCGATGATCCCGCCGACGCCGATCGCGGTGAGCTGCCAGAGGCCGAGGTGCCGTTTCAGGCCGCCGCTGCCCTCGCCGGTCTCGTCGTCGATCGCGTCGATCGGCTTCCGTCGGAAGATGCCCTGTGTCGTCGTCGTCACGCGCCCATTCTGCTCCTGCGGCGGGCTCCGTGTCAGGCGGGCGGCGGATCGGCACGCGTGGAGTCGTCCGCGCAGACGCCGGCAGCCGCGCGGTGTACACCGGACGCATGCGCCACCCCGCGAGGACCGAACCCGGACCCGGCCAGGAGTCCGTCTGGGACTACCCCCGACCGCCCGCCGTCGAACCCGTGCCCGAGCGCGTGGTCGTCCGGCTCGGCGGCACGGTCGTGGTCGACACGACGGACGCGGTGCGGGTGCTCGAGACGTCGCACCCGCCGGTGTACTACGTGCCGATGGCGGACCTCGAGCTGCGGCCGGCCCCCGGCGCGAGCATGTGCGAGTTCAAGGGCCGCGCGCGCTACTTCGACGTGGTCGGTGGGGACGGGGTCGTCGCTCCTCGGGCCGCGTGGAACTACCCGACGCCGGAGCCCGGGTACGAGTCGCTCCGGGACCGCGTCGCGCTGTACCCGTCGGCGATGGACTCGTGCGAGGTCGGCGGCGAGGTGGTGCAGGCGCAGGAGGGCGACTTCTACGGCGGGTGGATCACCTCGAAGATCGTGGGACCGTTCAAGGGCGGCCCGGGCACCCTCGGCTGGTGACCGCACGACCGACGTGCGCGGCGGGGCGGACGCTGCCCCGATCCTCCCGCCCGTCCGCGGTCCCGCGGACCGTCAGCCGCGCGCGTAGGGCGACCAGAACGGCGGTGGGAACGCGCCGCCCGTGGCGAACGACAGGACCTGCCAGACCAGCATCACCAGGCCGGCCGTCCCGAGCACCAGGCCGACCCACGACCAGACCCGGACGGCACGTCGACGACCGGCGATGCGGAGCGCACGCACGCCGCTGAGGACGCAGACGATCCCGAACGCCGCAGCGAGGAACACGTGCTGGCCTCGACCGGCGGCGGGCACGATGATCCCCATCCACACCGCGACGGGGCCGAGCAGCACGGCGACGGTCGCGGGCACGGCGGGCGGTTCGGTGTCCCGTCGGGCTCCTCCCATGCCCTGAACCTACCGACGCGGAACGACCCTGTCCGTCGGCGGCACGCGGGCGGGGCCGCCGAGTTCCGAGCACGATGGAGGCATGCGTTCCTTCTTCCGTGTCCTGCTCGGTCTGGCGCTCGTGTTCGCGGGCACGAGCCACCTCACGTTCGCCCGCCGGGACTTCCGCGCCCAGGTGCCCGACTTCGTGCCGCTCGACACGGACACGACCGTGCTGGCGTCCGGCGTCGCGGAGATCGGTCTCGGCAGCGCGCTGCTGCTCGCGCCTCGGGGCCGTCGCCGCACCGTCGGGAACGTCGCGGCGCTGTTCTTCACGGCGATCTTCCCGGGGAACCTCGCGCAGTGGGTGAACCAGCGCGACGCGTTCGGGCTCGACACCGACGAGAAGCGGTTCGCGCGCCTGTTCGGGCAGCCGCTGCTCATCGCGTGGGCACTCTGGTCGACGCGCGGCCCGGGTTCGCGGGCGCGCTGATGGTCGCGCCGGCAGGGTCCGGCGGGCCGGGTGACGGTGTGGCAGGTTCCGGCGCGCGCGGTGCGCCTCCGGATGGCGTCGGCCTGGAGGCACGGCCCCCGTCGTCGGGACCCCGTCGCGTCGCGGACGTGGTCGTCTCGGTCGTGCTGCTCGTCCTGCTCGCCGTCGAGACCGTGGTCGCCGCGATGGGCATCCTGCTCCTGTCGCTCGGGTTCAGCTCGTGCGCGGCGCCCGGGAACACCTGCGACCAGGGCCTCGGCGGAGCGGTGGTGTACGTCGGCCCGGTCCTCGTCGCCCTCGTGTTCGTGGCGGCCCTCGTGGTGAGCATCGTCCGGCTCGTGAAGCGCCGGTTGACCTGGCCGGTGCCCCTGCTCGGGGCCGGGCTCGTGGTCGTGGTGTTCTTCGTGGCCAGGGCACTGGCCGACGTGGCGGTCACGCGCGGGATCTGAGCGTGGTCATGCGCTCGACATGAGCGCGGTCACGCGCGGGATCTGCGGGCGGAGCTGGCTCCTCCACAGGCGGGGTGTCCGGCGGTGTCGTCCACAGGGCGGGTCATCCGGGCTCGGCAGGGCCACCGGATCCGCAACGCTGCCGTGCATGGCAGACACCGAAGCACTCGAACAGCTCTTCTCCACCCCGGCGCGGACCGATGACGACGTCGTCGCGCTCGTCACCGGCATCGTCGGTCGGCCCGTCCGACGGCAGTGCTGGGTGGTGTTCCTCGACGACCGGGCGCGGCCGGTGCCGTTCCTGCTGCCCGTGTCGGACCTGCCGTGGCAGCCGGACGAGCACGTCGAGGACTTCGCGGCGCTCGTCGCCGACGTGCGCGACGACGCCTCGGCGGCCGAGGTCGTGCTCGTGTGGGAGCGGCCGGGCGACTCGCGGCTGTTCCCGGTCGACTGGGAGTGGGTGGACGCGTGCGCGTGTGCGTTCCGCGAGCGCGGGATCCGGTTGCGTGGTCAGGTCGTCGTCCACACGGCGGGGGTCGCGATGATCGAGCTCGAGGAGCACGAACTGCCGGAGCCCGCGTGAGCTCGCTGATCGAGGCTCGGGGTCAGCTCTGCGGTGCTGCGTCCGGGACGGTCTGACCGGTCAGGCCCTCGACGACGGCCTTCGCCTCGGGCCAGAACTTGGCGTAGTGGTCCGGGTCCGAGTTGATCTGCACCGCGTGCGCCATCTGCGTCGGGGTCATCGTCTTCCAGCCCGGGGTCTTCACGAGCTTCGTGTAGAACATCGTCGCCGCGGTGTACGGGTCCATCCGCTGCTCGTACGTGCCCCACGCGCCGTTGTCCCGCTGCTGGAACAGCCCGCGGCTGTCCGGGCCGGCGGCGTCGCCGTGGTCGAGGTTCACCAGGCTGGACTCGCCGATCGCCGTCATCACCCCGACGGCCTGGGTGTGCGGCCCGATGCCCAGGGCCTGGGCGGCCTCGATGACGTACGCGGCGTTCACGAGCCGGTCCTGGCAGAACCCGGCGACCGGTCCGGCGGGGACGACGATGCCGCCGATGCTCTGTGTGGCGACCTCGGGGCAGGCGGGTGCCGCGGTGACGGACTTCGCGGCGCCGGTCAGGGAGTGCACCGCGATCACGACGACCACCACGACCCCGATGACGGCCGCGACGACGCCCGCGCCGAAGACGGACGCGATCGTGATGCCGGCGCGGCGCATGGCGGGTCCTCTCGTGCGGTGGGCACGGTGAGGGTATTGGTGCTGCCTGGGAGCGCGCCAGCGCCCGCGCCGGGCGCGCCCCGGTTCAGCGTCTCCGGCGGTCGAACAGGCCCGTCGCCGAGAGGGCGATGACCACGATCATCCCGATCGAGACGGCGAAGATCAGGTCCGTGGCGTCCATCAACGATCCTCGTTGTGGTCCGGGCGGTTCGGGTGGACGACCACGGTCGGCTCGGTGACGAGTCCGGTCGGCGCCTTCTCCGGCTGCTTCCGCCCGTGCGTGAACCACGTGACGACCCAGAGCAGGATCCCGAGCCCGAGCAGGGCACCCGCGATCTGGTACTGCTGCGGGTCACGGCCGGACGAGAACGGGAGCACGAGCCACAGACACGTGATGACGCCGATCACCGGGACGACGACGCCGGCTCGGAAGTGCTCGTGGTCCACGCGGTCGCGGCGCAGCACGAGCACGGTGACGTTGACGACCGCGAACACCGACAGCAGCAGGAGCGACGTCGTCCCGCCGAGCACCACGACGATGGGGGAGTCGGGGTCGAGCGACACCCAGCCGATCAGCGCCAGGGAGATCAGTGTGGTGAAGACGATCGAGGTCGACGGGGTGCGACGGGCCGGCGAGACGCGCGACAGGAAGCCGGGCAGGACGCCCTGCTTGCTCATGCCGTACAGCAGCCGGGACGCCATCATCATGTTGATGAGCGCGGTGTTGGCGACGGCGAACATCGAGATGAAGGGCAGCAGGTCCGCGATCGGGAAGTCCGGCGCGGCGGTCTGCACGACGGTGACCAGCGGCGTCTCGTTGCCGGCGAGCTCGCCGATCGGGACGACCGCGACGGCGCAGATGGACACGAGCACGTAGATCACGGCAGTGATGCCGAGGCCCGTGAGCATCACCTTCGGGAAGATCCGCGACGGGTCCTTGGTCTCCTCGGCCATGTTCACCGAGTCCTCGAACCCGACCATCGCGAAGAACGCCAGCGACGTCGCGGTCGACACGGAGAGCAGCAGCGTCTTGTCCTCCGGGGTCTCGAACATCACGACGCGGGAGAAGTCGGCGTTGCCCCCAGCGATCGCCCAGAAGCCGATGAGGATGACCATCACCAGGCCGGACAGCTCGACGAGCGTCAGGACGACGTTCGCCTTGACGCTCTCGCTGACGCCGCGGAAGTTGATCGCCATCACGGCGAGCATGAAGCCCATCGCGATGAGCATCACGGCCGCGTTCGGCAGCTCCAGCCCGAAGCCTGCGCCGAGGTTCGCGGCGAATGCCCGGGACGCGGTGGACGCCGAGGTGATGCCGGAGCACATCACGATGAACGTCACGATGAAGGTGACGAAGTGGATGCCGAACGCCTTGTGCACGTAGAGCGCGGCGCCGGCCGTCTGGGGGTACTTCGTGACGAGCTCGAGGTACGAGAACGCGGTCAACAGGGCGACGGCGAAGGCGATGAGGAAGAGGAGCCACGCTGCTCCACCGACCTCTGCCGCGACCTGACCCGTGAGCGCGTAGACACCCGTCCCCAAGATGTCGCCGACGATGAAGAGCAGCAGCAGCTTGGGACCGATGACCCGACGGAGCTCGGTCTGCTCCTGCGCTGGGCGGTCCGTGTTCGTGGTGGCCATGCGTCAGCCTCTTCCGGGGGACACGATGCTGTCCGCTTTCACAGCAAGCTCCCCGGTGATCGCAACACGCCCGTGTCCTGCCTGTCACGACCCCGGCGGCTGCGGTCTGCGGGCACTCCCCGATGTCCGTCGCTACGCTGCGGAGCCATGGACGACGAGTCGAACACCACCGAAGAACCCGTCGAGTTCGCCGACTTCAACGCGAAGCTGCTCGTGCTCGACGTCCTCTGCTACGACCTCGACGTGCTCGAGCCCTACGACGGGGACGCGGACGACGAGAGCGAGGAGGACCTCGACGTCGAGGGGCAGGACGACCGCGCCCGCGAGTACTACGACGACCTCGACCTGCTGCCGTCACACCTCGACCTGGTGACCGAGCTGACCGTCGACGCCGACCTCGAGGTCCTGCAGGACGTGCACCCCGGCTGGGACGGCTCGGACGACCGCTACGACCCGCAGAACTGGGACGACGTGCTCGACCTGCCGTCGCTGTCCGTCGTGTACGCCGCCGCACCGCTGCCCGCCCACGTCTCCGAGCGCCTGGCCGCCAAGGGCGTCGAGGTCCGCTCCGCCTGACCCGGCCGGCGTCGGCGACGCGCTAGTTGTACCCGGCCGTGACGTTGGTGACACTGCGGGGCTTGTGACTCAGCGAGGCCTCCTGGCTTGATGGAGCTGTCTAGTTCTGCCATCGCCAGGAGGCCTCTGTGTCCCACGCTAATGCCCGTCTGACCCTGCACGGCCGGCGGCTGCTCATTACTCGCGTCATTGATGACCGTCGTCCCGTCGCGCACGTTGCCAAGGAGCTCGGCATCTCGCGTCAGTGCGCGCACCGGTGGGTTCGTCGGTTTCGGGCTGACGGCGCCATCGGATTACTGGACCGGTCAAGCCGCCCGCTGCGGACACCGACGAGAACGAGCCCGGAGCGTGAGGCAGCGGTCCTGACCGCGCGGGCCGAGCTCCGGTTCGGCCCCGCCAGGCTCGCCGCTGCGACCGGTGTTCCCGCGCGGACGATCTCCCGCATCCTTACCCGCCACCGTGTGCCGCCGCTGGCCTGGCTGGACCCGGTCACCGGGACGCTGATCCGCGCGACGAAGGCAACACAGAACCGGTACGAACACGAGCATCCCGGCGACCTGATCCACGTGGACGTGAAGAAGCTCGGCCGGATCCCGAACGGCGGAGGCTGGCGGGTCCACGGCCGCCGCGAGGAGTTCCGGGGGCGCGGCATCGGGTTCGACTATGTCCACGCGGCCGTCGATGATCACACTCGACTCGCCTACGCGGAGATCCACCCAGATGAGAAAGGCGCGACCGCAGCAGCGTTCCTGACACGCGCGGCGGCCTACTTCGCTGAGCACGGCATCGCAACGATCGAGCGCGTGATCTCGGACAACGCGTTCGCCTACCGGCACTCGGCCGCGTTCAAGGACGCCGTCGCCGCGCTCGGGGCGAAGCAGAAGTTCATCAAACCCCACTGCCCATGGCAAAACGGCAAGGTCGAACGATTCAACCGGACCCTCGCGACCGAGTGGGCCTACCGGCAACCTTTCACCAGCAACCAAGCACGCGCCGACGCGCTTGCGCCCTGGATCGAGCACTACAACACTGGCCGGACCCACTCAAGCCACGGACTCACACCTGCAGCCCGAGTGTCACCAACCTAACGGCCTAGTACAGCTAGTGCGCGCGCGTCGACCTCACGCGCTCAGCGACACCTCACGAGCTCGCGCGGCCGTGAAGTGTCGCTCAGCGCGTGAACTCGCGGCGGCCGGGGGAGCGAGCGGGCGGCGTCGCGCCCTACCCGCGCTGCAGCGCCCGGACCTGCTCCGTGAACTGTGCCGCGCCGCCCTGCGCCGGGTGGCGCACCGCGACGGCGTCGATGCCCGCGAGCGCGAGCGCCCCCTGCGCCTTCCGCCCGACGGCCACGACCCGCACCGGCCGCCCGGCGGCGCCGTCCCGTCCGGCCGAGCCGCCACCCGCGGACCCGGACCGCCGCAACGCCTCGAGCAGCGCGAGCGCGACGGGCGCCCCCGCGCGCACCTCCGCCGGCCGCGGGGTCCGGTTCGTCGACCGGTCCGGCGCCACGAACGGGTGGTGCGGGAAGATCGCCCACGCCACCGGCAGCGGCCCCGACCAGTCCTGCAGCGCTGCGTGCACCACACGGGACGACGCCTCCCACGGTGCCGTCGGCTCCGGCGGCTCCAGGGCGTCGAAGCCGAGCGACCCGAGCTCGCGCATGCTCGTGAACGGGATGCCCGTGTTCGTCATCCCGCGCCAGCCCGGGGCCTCGGCGACGAGCAGGGTGTCCGCGCCGGTGCCCACGTGGTCCAGGTACCGGGACAGGTTCTCGCGGCGGAGCCGGCCCGCCGGGGTCGACGGGTCGTACAGCGCCTCGGCGTCGTCGGCCACGGGCACCGCGTCGAGCGCCGCCCAGAACCCGGTCCACGACCGCCCCTGATCCAGACCCAGCCCCAGGTCCGGACGAGCACCGACGCCCGAGTCCATCAGTCCCGCCCGAGCACCCGGCGGTACACGTCCTCGAGCCCGCCGGCCGACCGCTCCCAGCTCAGCCGCTCGGCGTGCTCCCGCCCGGCCGCCGCGAGCGATGCCGCGTACACCGGGTCGGTCAGGATGTGCTCGATCTCGGCGGCCCACACGGCCGGGTCGCGGGACTCGAGCAGGATCCCCGTCTCACCGTCGACCACGGCTTCGCGCAGACCCCCGGCAGCGGCGGCCACGACGGGCACCCCGGACGCCGAGCCCTCGAGCGCGACCAGGCCGTACGTCTCGGAGTGCGACGGCACGAGCACGGCTGCCGCGCCGCGGAACAGGAACGCCAGGTCGGCCCGCGACTGCGGTCCGATGAAGGTGACCCGGTCGGCCACGCCGAGCGCGGCGGCGAGCCGACGCAGTTCGGACACGTGGTCGCCCGCCTCGCTCGAGGCGTCGCCCGCGATGACGAGGGTGGGGCGTGCCTCCTGGCCGATGCCCGCGATCGCCTCGATCGCCAGGTCCAGTCCCTTCAACGGCTGGACGCGCGCGGCGGCGACCACGTACGGGACGTCCGCGCGGCGCGCAGCCGCACCCGCGGGACGGAAGACGGAGCCGTCGACGCCCGGCGGCACGATCCACACGCGCGTCGGGTCGCCGCCCAGGCGCGTCCGGACCGTGTCGGCCTCGGCCCCGGAGACGACGACGACCGCGTCCGACTCGCGGGCGAGCAGACGTTCCCCGGCCTCGCGACCGGCCGATTCGGGGCGTTCACCCTCGGACAGCGGGGTGTCCGAGGCGGCGGCGATGGAGTGGAATGACTGCACGTGCGGGATGCCCCGCTCGCGCGCGACCGGCAGCGCGGCCGCGCCGGAGAACCAGTGGTGCGAGTGCAGCACGTCGTACGGGCCGAGGTGCTCGAGCTCCGCCCGGAACGGCGCGATGAACGCGTCGTGCTCACCCTTCGGCACGGGCTCGGCGGGCCCGGCGGACAGGAAGCGCAGGCAGACGCCCGGCAGCAGCGACACGGAGTCCGGCTGGGTCGGCGACGACCGCCGCGTGATCACGTCCACCTGGTGGCCGCGGTCCGCCAGGGCCTCGGCCTGGTGCCGGACGACGACGTTCATGCCGCCGACCTCGCCGGAGCCGGGCTCGTCGCCGGGGGAGGTGTGCAGCGACACCAGCCCGATGCGCAGGGGTTCGGTGGTGGTGCTCACGTCGTCAGCCTACCCAGCGGGTCGCCGCTGGGACGGGCGCGCGGGAGCGATGATCGCCGGGCTGCGGCCCGCCTCGTCCAGCGGGTCGGACGGGAGGCACGGATCACCTCCCAGCACCTGCACCCGTCCGTCGCCGTGCCGGTCCCAGAACGCGGCCGTCCAGGCGCACAGGGCACCGTCGAGCAGGTCCTCCCGGTGCTTGTGCGTCGGGCCGTGCAGCACCGAGGGCTCGGCGAGCCCGGCCGTCAGCGGGTGCGAGTCGAGGTGCAGCGGCGGGTCGAGCGGTGTCGTCCGGAGCCGGTGCACCAGGTCGTCGAAGGCCACTGCGCGGCGCTGTCGGGCGACGGGCGCCGGCAGTGCGAGGTCGAGGCGCTTGTACCGGGGCCGCTCGACGTCGTAGCCGAGTTCCTCCACCCCGACCAAGGTCGTGTACGGGTAGCACTCGAACGCCACCGGGCCGGTCCGCTCCCGCATCGACGCGGTGTCCGACACGTACCCGACCCCGAGGGCGGTGAGCCGCTCGAGTAGGGCGGTGCCGGCGCTCGCCGCCGAGGCCTGGTTCGTCGGGTTCGCCGCGACCTTCCACCGGCCGTAGCGCTGCCCGACCTGCCGCTCGGCCTCGCGGATGCCGGTCGGGTTCGTCACGACGAGCGACGCGTCCACGGCGATGAGTGTGCGCGGCCCGAGGTGCTGCACGATCCAGTCGGTCACGGCGTCGACGCCGCGGGCCCATCCGGCGTCGGTGATCGTCCCGTCCGCCGCGGTCGCCACGAGCCCGGTCTCGTTCGCGGGCTTCCGCGCCGAACCGAGCCCCCACGCCAGGTCCACCCCGAGGTACGCCGTCACCCACCCATCGTGCACCGTGCCGGACCTCCGTCCCCGGCGTGCCCCGCCCCGCCCCTGTTCGGTGGAGCAGACGACGTCGGTGTTGTCCGGCGGACCCGACGTCTTCTGCTCCATTTAGGAGGGGAACGAAAGAGGGGGAACGAAGGAGGGGAACGACGAGGGGAAACGAGGAGGGGAGAGCGGCCGGACGCGAGGGCGGCGCGCCCGAGCACGTCGTGTCCGGGCAACGCGGCGCCCCGTTGTGGGGGTCGCCCTCGTCCTTGAGCAGTCGTCATGCTCGTCGTCGGACAGCCGGAAGGGGCGGACGACATGCGGTGGGCAGCACTGACGACGAAGACGAAGGCGACGGTCGTGGTCGCCGTGGCCGCAGCGGTGTGGCTCGGGGGTGTCGGCTCGGCCGGCGCACTCGTCGGGTCGGTCGCCGCGAGCGCCGGGGAGACCCGGCCGGCCGCGGTCGTGGCCGCCGTGGACCCGACCACCGCGCCGAAGGCCACTCGGACGCCGACCCCGACGCCGACCCCGACCCCGGTCGTCGAGGTGACCGAGGTCACGTCCGACGCCCCGGTGCCGTTCGACCGGACGACCGTCGACGACCCGTCCCTGCCGAAGGGGCAGACGAAGGTCACGACCGCCGGCGTCGACGGCGTCGAGACGACCACCTGGCGCGTGACCACGACCGACGGCGTCGAGACCGACCGCGTCGAGGTCGGCAAGGAGGTGACGAAGGCCCCCGTCGCCGAGGTGACCGCGATCGGCTCGTACGTCGCGCCGGCCCCAGCCCCCGCAGCTCCCGCCGCACCCGCCGCACCCGCGCAGCAGGCACCCGCCGCGCCGGCTCCTGTGCAGCAGGCTCCCGCGCAGGAGGTGATCCGGCCAGGCGCGTACTGCTCGCCGGCACAGGCGGGGGCGGTGGCACAGGCAGCGACTGGGAAGTCGTACCGTTGCGGCGGCCACGGTCCGGACAAGAACGGCGACCTGCACTGGAACACGATGTGACCCGTCCCGGGGCGGTCCGTGTACCTTCCGCTGCATGGCGAGCGAGGCGACGACGCTGACGGTCCCCGGGCCGCACGGCGACCGCGAGGTCCGGATCAGCAGCCCCTCGCGCGTGCTCTTCCCGGAGCCCGGGATCACGAAGCTCGAACTGGCGGAGTACCTGGTCGCCGTCGGGGATGCCTTCGTCCGGGCGAACGGCGACCGCCCGATCTCCCTGCAGCGGTACGGCGCGGGCATCGACGGCGACTCGTTCTTCTCGAAGAACCCGCCGAAGGGTGCGCCCGAGTACGTCCGGGACGTGACGGTGAACTACCCGAGCGGCCGGTCGCACCCGCAGCTCGTGGTGGACGAGCCGGCCGTGGCGGTGTGGGCGGCGCAGATGAACACCGTCGTGTTCCACCCGTGGGCGTCCCGCGCCGAGGACAGCGACCACCCGGACGAGCTCCGCATCGACCTGGACCCGCAGCCCGGCACCGACTTCCGGGACACCGTCCCGGTCGCCCACGAGCTGCGCCGGGTCCTCGACGAGGTCGGACTGACGGCGTGGATCAAGACGAGCGGCAACCGCGGGCTGCACGTGTTCGCCCCGATCCGTCCCGAGCACGAGTTCCTCGACGTCCGGCACGCGGTGATCGCCGCCGCGCGGGAGCTCGAACGGCGGATGCCCGACCGGGTGACGACGGCGTGGTGGAAGGAGGAGCGGGGACGGCGGGTCTTCGTGGACTTCAACCAGGCGAACCGCGACCGGACGATGGCCGGGGCGTACAGCCCGCGGGCGCTCCCGCACGCGAGCGTCTCGACCCCGATCACGTGGGACGAGCTCGACGGCGCTGACCCGACGACCTTCACGGTCCGGTCGGTCCCCGAGCGGCTCCGGTCGACCGGGGATCCGTGGGCGGAGCTGCACGAGGAGCCGGGCGACCTCGCGCCGCTCCTGGCGTGGTGGGACCGCGACGTGGCGGACGGCCTGGGCGAGCTGCCGTTCCCGCCGGACTTCCCGAAGATGCCGGGGGAGCCCCCGCGCGTGCAGCCCTCCCGCGCGAAGAAGGGCTGAACCGGGCGGCTAGGCGGCGGCGACGTCCTCGGCGCGGTGCTCCGGCTCGGCCACGCGCGTGGTCTGCATCGGGAGCGTGACGCTGGCGGTGTGCAGCCTGGTCAGGCGGGACCAGGTGCCGCGGTGGACGTCGCTGATGCCGTCGATGATCATGTCCCGCTCCCGTCTGCCGTGGGCGTCCCTGCCGCACTCAAGTTACTAGTTAGGCTAACTACTGCGAGCATAAGAGCGTGGACCGGACAGCGCAAGCCTCAGGTGAGGACGTCTCGCAGGTCGTACGCCGAGGGGACCTCGAGCTGGTCGAACCGGCACGATCCAGCCTCGCGATCGGGACGCCAGCGTGCGAACTGCACCGTGTGCCGGAACCGGTCGCCCTCCATCTGGTCGTACCGGACCTCGAGCACCCGCTCCGGCGCCAGCCGGACGAACGACGTGTCGCGACCGGACGAGAACCGCGACCGTTCCCCGTCACCGGTGACGGGCCTCCCGTCCGTGGCCCGGACGACGACGGGCGCGAGTTCCTCGACCAACTCCTGGCGACGGCGGTCGGTGAAGGCGGACACGCCGCCGACCTGCCGGAGCTCCCCGTCGTCGTCGTACAGCCCGACGAGCAGCGAGCCGACACCGGAGCCGCTCTTGTGCACGCGGTAGCCGATCGCGACGACGTCGGCGGTGCGGTGGTGCTTCACCTTGAGCATGGTGCGCTTGTTCGGCTCGTACGGTTTCGCTCGGGGCTTCGCGACGACACCGTCGAGGCCTGCTCCCTCGAACGTCGTGAGCCACTCGCGGGCGAGGTCGACGTCGAGCGTCGTGCGGGTCACGAACAGCGGGTCGGTGAGGTCCGCGGCCAGGGTCTCGAGCCGCTCACGGCGCTCGTCGAACGGCCGGTCGAGCAGCTCCTCGCCGTCCCAGGCGAGCAGGTCGAAGGCGACGAACTGCGCGGGCGTCTCCACGCTGAGCTTCCGGATCCGCGACTCGGCGGGGTGGATGCGCTGCGAGAGCGCCTCCCAGTCGAGGTGCTCGGCGCCGGGTTCCCCGCTGCGCAGGACGACCTCGCCGTCCAGGACCACCGGGTGGTCCCGCCCGCCGAGCTGCGCCCGGAACGCCTCGACGAGCTCGGGGAAGTAGCGGGTCAGCGGCTTCGCCCCGCGGCTGCCGATCGTCACGTCGTCGCCGTCGACCGTCACGATCCCGCGGAAGCCGTCCCACTTCGGTTCGTACCGCAGGCCGCCCCGCACGCTGTCCGGGTCGGGCACGGCGGCGACCGCCTTGGCGAGCATGGGTGCGGTGTCCATGCGGCCTGTCTACTCGGCGGGCGCTGGCGGACGCGCGAGGCGGGTGGCTGGCTCGGGCGGCCGGGTCGCGGTGAGCGGTCGCGACGGTCGGCCTGGAGGCGCGGCTCGCCAGGGCGCGTCCGTCCCCTCACTAGGGTGGTCGCGTGACGACCGAGGCCCCGTCGGCAGCGCCGGCACCGGAACCGACCAGTCCCGTCCAGGCCGCCGCGCTCCGCGCCGGTGCGCTCCCGCCCGTCGAGGAGGTCCGGCCGGGGGTGTGGACGCTCGCGGTCCCGTTCCACGGCGGGGTCCCGGCGGCGACGCTCGCGTACGTGGTCGAGGACTCGGCCGGCGACCTCACCGTGATCGACCCGGGGTGGAGCGGCGACGGGTCGCTGACGGAGCTCCGGGCCGGCCTCCGGACGATCGGCCGCTCGCTCGAGGACGTGGCGCTCGTCGCGGTCACGCACCTGCACGCCGACCACCTCGGCGCCGCCGCGGCGGTCCGCGCGGTCTCCGGCGCCCCGGTCGCGATGCACGGCGCGGAGGTGCGGGCCCTGCAGGACGAGCGGGCGGACGCGGCGGCGAACGACGCGGACATCGCGACGTGGGGCCTGCCCGACGAGCTGCGGGCCGGGGTCGTCGCGGCGTGGGGGACCGGCCGTCGGATCGGCCGCGGGGCCGGGGAACCGCCGTACGCCGACCTGCTGCTCGAGGACGGGGACGTGCTGCCCGTGCCCGGTCGGACGCTCACCGCGCTGGGGACACCCGGGCACACCGCCGGCCACCTGTGCTTCGTGGACGAGCCAGACGGGCTGCTGTTCACCGGCGACCACGTGCTGCCGCGGATCAACCCGGGCATCGGACTCGGCGGCCGGACCGCCACGAACCCGCTCGCCGATTACCTGGGGTCCCTCGCGCGGCTCGAGCCGTACGCGCACCTCGAGGTCTGCCCCGGGCACGAGTACCGCTTCGCCGACGTCGTCCGGCGGGCCCGCACGCTCGCGCTGCACCGGGAGGAGCGGAGCCGACACGTCGCCGAGGCCCTCGACGCGCTCGACCGCCCGACGCTGTTCGAGGTCGCGGCCCGCGTGCCGTTCTCCGGCGGCATCGAGTCGATGACGGGCTTCCTGCTCGCGAGCGCGCTGACGCAGACGGCGTTCCACGCGGACCTGCTCGGCCGCGCCGACGAGGTCCGCCCCGCCTGACGGGCGACCGCCGGCCGTCGGGCAGCCGCGCAGTGCCGCTGGCCGGCGTCAGGCGAGGGTGGCGGCGAGGCGCTCCAGGGTCGTGCGGGCGTCGGCGACCTCGGCAGCGGCGTGCTCCGCGAGCGGTGCGAGGTCGGGGATGCGGTCGGCCAGGGTCGCGCTGACCGTGACCGGGTAGAGCTTCATGCCGAGCGCCGTGCCGAGGATCAGGTGGAGCACGGGGGAGCCGTGGTCCCAGGTCTCCGTCGGGGTCCCGGCGTCGTAGGTCGCGCCGCGGCTCACCACCGTGACGACCGGACGTCCCGCAAGGGGCTGCACGTCACCGGCGAGGACCCCGGGCACGTGCACGCGGTCGATCCAGGCCTTCAGGGTGGAGGGCACCGTGTAGTTGTACAGCGGCGCACCGATCAGCACGACGTCCGCGGCGAGGAGCTCGTCGATGACCTCCTGACGGAGCTGCTCGGCCTCGGGCGCGACGGTCTCGTCCGCCCGACGGTCCGCGGCGGCCCAGTGCAGCGCCGACGTCTCGAGGTGCGGGAGCGGGACGGTGTGCAGGTCCCGGCGGACGACCGTGTACTCCGGCCCCCGCGCGCGCCAGGCGTCGGCGAAGGCCGCGGTGAGGTCGCGGGAGCGGGAGTGCGCGAGGTCGGCCGACGAGTCGATGTGCAGCAGGGAGGGCATGGGCCCACGCTACCCACGCCGGGCCGCACCGGCGGGGAACGCGGACGGCCCCGTCGCACCGTGAGGGGTGCGACGGGGCCGTGGCGTGCCTCCCGTCCGTCACGCCGGCGCGCGACGGACCGGAGGCGGCGGGGTCAGCGCTGCGCGCGGCGGCGGCGCAGGACGCCGGCACCGAGGAGCCCGGCGCCCGCGGCGACGAAGCCGAGGGCCCAGGGGAGGGCGCTCGTGGCGTCGGTGCCGGTGAAGGCGAGCTGGCCCTTCGGGGCGGTGGCGACGGCGGGCGTGACCGATCCGACGGTGCCGGCGGGCGCCGCGGTCGGGACGACCGTCACCGGGAAGGAGACCGAGACGGACTGCGCGGCGACCGTGAGCACGTGGGTCGATGCGTGCGGGAAGGTGACCTTCGTCGAGAACGTGTCCTCGTCGAGCGCGATCTGGTCGGTCGCGTGGTCGCTCGTCACGGTGACCTGGTCCGCGTTGCCCTCGTCGTCGTACTGGGTCGTGTCGTTCCCGAACTCGTCGACCGGCGAACCGTTGATCCAGAGCGACTGGCCCTGCGTGACCGTCGGCTGCCCGCCGTCGGTGACGGTCGGCTCCTGGTCGGGGTCGCCCGAGAACGCGAACGTGGTGATGTGCCCGTCCGGCTCGATGAGCCAGCCGGTGAAGGGGTGCTCGCCGTCGAACAGGTCGATGGGCGAGGTGTTCGTCGTCTGGGCCATGACGCCGACGGCCTTCGCCGGGTCGACGACGACCTCGACGTACTCGGTCGCGGTCGAGGTGCCGTTCGTCGCGACGACGGTGAAGTCGAAGACCGAGGCGTAGGTCACCCGACCGGAGAGTGTCGCGGTCGCGGCATCGAAGGTGGTGTCGAACGGCAGGTAGGCCTCGGGGGTGTCCGTCTCGGGGTCGACGCTGTCCGGGTCGGCGTAGCCGATCGAGTACTCGACCGTGCCGCTGCCCTTGGCCACGCGGAAGACCTCGTCGAGGGTGTCGCCGGCGGTGACCTCGATCGTGCGCGGGGACTCGTACGAGGTCTCGGCCGCGAACGCGACGTCCTCGCTGACGGCCGCTGTGGTCTCCGTCGCGGTCTGCCCGGGCGCCGATCCCGTGACGGTCAGCGTGATCGTCTTGCCGACCATGTCGGCGGTGACGTCGAACGAGGACGCCGTGACGGGCGTGCCGCCCTCGACGGTCCAGACTGCCCGCGGGTCGTCGATGCCGGTGGTCTTGTAGAAGAGCGTCACGCCGACCTTCGGGGCACCGACGATCGTGGCCGAGGAGGTCGCGGTCGGCGCGGCGGCGGCCGTTGTCGTCGTGCTCGGCGCGGGGGAGGTGGTCGCCGGGGCGGGGGCGGCGGTGTCGGGCGTGGTGGTGTCGCCCGTGCTCGGTGCCGGTGCGGTGTCCGTCGACGTGCCGGTGGTGGTCGGTGCCGTCGTGGCGTCCGTCGGCGTCGCGGCCGAGCCGGTGGTGCCCGTCGCGGTCGTGTCGGTGCCGGCCGTGCTGGTGCCGGTGGTGCCGGTCGACGAGGTGTCGGCCGGTGCGACGGCCGAGGTCGGCTCGTCGACGGCGAAGGCCGCCGTCGAGGTGAAGACGCCGAGTCCGGTCGTCAGGCCGATGAGTGCGACGGTCGTCCCGAGCGCGCAGGCGCGACGGGTCGAGGAGGTGCTGCGGTGCACGGGTCCCCCCAGGGGTCAGGTCCGGTCGGGTGCCGGATCGTAAGAATCCGCCGAGAATCTCGGCGTGATCGGATCGTACTGGTACAGGAACGGGCATTCGGGCCGAGTTCCCGAATTGTGACCTGGGTTGGGGGTCGGGTGCCGGAACCGCCCGTCGGGTTGCGTGATCACGCAACCAGGAGGACGGACAGGAGGCACGGTGCGGGCCGGCACCGTGCCTCCTGTCCGTCCTGTCGTCACCCACTGCGCGACGGGTCGCGACCGTCCGGGTCGGTCACGTCCCGCCGTGCTGAACGGGAGCGCGCTCAGGCGCGTCGACGCGCGCGGTGGAGGAGCAGGCCGCCACCGGCGGCCAGGAGGCCGAGCGCCCAGCCCATCGGCGCACCGGTCTCGACGCCGGTGTAGGCGAGCGAGCCTGTGGTGGGGTGCTGGGTGAGGGTGGTCGAGGCCGTAGCGACCGTCGTCCGAGCGTCGCCCACCTGCACCGTGAAGGTCCGGGTGAGGTTGCCGAGCCGAGCGGTGATCCGGTGATCCCCAGCGCCGACCAGGCGAGCATCGATGACCGGTGTGCCGCCGGTGCTCCTCGGCTCGAGGACGTCAGCGTCGACGGACGACGACCACGTCGGCTGCCGCGGGTCACTGTTCAGGTCACCGTTCCGGTCGAGGGTGAGGAGGTCGACCTCGACCGTCTCTCCGTCGCGCACACGCAGGGGAGTGGCCGGGTCACCGTCCTGCACCTCTGAGCTGCGGCTGTACTCCGTCGATCCGTCCGACCGGACCAGCCACATGCCGGAGCCGCGCACGACCGCGTTGAGCGAGGTGGTGTCGCCCGGAGCGATCACGAGTTCGACCCGGGAGACCTCACCCCCGTCCGGCCGGATGCTGGAGGAGGTGTGCAGCCAGAACTCGACGACCTGGGCACGGCTCGGGGTCCCGGACAAGGTCCCGTCGGGGTCGAGGCGCAGGCCGTCCGGCAGCGGGAACGGGTTCCCGTCTGCGCCCGGTGCGTCGGTCGCGGAGTAGACGAGCCCGTCGCCGTCGAAGGCGGAGAGCGGTGTGCTCGTGGACGTCCCGACGCGGAGGTCGAGGCTCCGGACGCCGAGGAAGCCCCAGCGGTTCCCGGGCGCCTCGTCGACCGGCGCGGAGGTCTCGCTGACGACGGTCGTCGGCTCCAGGCCGGGAGCGGTGCCGGTCACCCGGACTGCGTACCGGTCGAGGGATCCCTCCATGGAGCCGATCACGAACGTGCGCTCGGTCGTCTCGCCGGACTGCGGCACGAGCGGGCCGCCGTCGAAGGAGTGGAGCCACTGGTAGGTGAAGGTCGTTCCGGCGGGCCACCCGGCGGTCTCCGCGGTGAGGGTGCCGAGGCGTTTCGCGGTCCCGCTGACGGTCACGGAACCCGCCGGCGTGGCGGCGGCCGTCGGTTGCGCCGCGGTGGTCGTCAGGGTGGGGGTGGTCGCCGGAGCGGGGGTCCCGGCCGTGGTCGGTCCTGTGGCGGTCGGGGCGACGGTGTCGGGGGCGTCGACCGGGGTCGTGTCGGCTGCGTGCGGCTCCGCGGTCGCGTCGGGGGCGGAGTTCGCCGTGCCGGCGACCGTCGTGCTCGGTGCGGTCGTGGTCTCGTCCAGGCCGATGGGCTCGGCGGCGCTGGCCGCGACGGCACCGACGCCGAGCGCGGACGAGCCGACGGCGACGACGACGGCGGCGGCGCCGAGTGCGGCGGTGCGGCGGAGTGTGGAGCGGCAGCTGTGGCGGTGCATGGGTTCCCCTCGTGGTGGTGGGCGTCTCGATGCGCCCTCACATGAGAGGTGTCGGGTCCCGTCGAGGTCTGACGTCGATCAGGTCACGGGTCGGTCACGGTTGCGCGCCGGGCGTCAGTGCTGCTCGGCGGCCCGGACGAGGGCGGCGCGGAAGGCACTCGTCACCGGGGAGTCAGCGCTCGACAGGCGCTGCGCCGTGAAGATGGTCCGCCGCGCCGGTTCGGGCAGCTCGAGCAGCCGACACCGGGTCGAGCGGCCGGCCCAGACCAGGTCCGGCATGAGCCCGACGGCGTTGCCCGACTCGATCAGCCGGATCTGCGCCTGCAGGTCCGCGGTCTCGTAGCGGACGTCCGGCTCGAACCCGGCGCGCCGACACGTCTGCTCCGCGAAGTGCCGGGACGCCGCCCCTCGTGGTTCCATCACCCACGGCATCTCGGCGGCGTCGACCAGGGCGACGGCGGGGTCGTCGTCGGTCAGGGGCACGAGACTCGTGTCCGCCGGGGGCAGGGCGAGTCGCACCGCGTCCGTGGTCAGGTCCCGCTGGTCCAGCCCCGGGAAGCGCGGGGCCGCGTGCGCCGGGTACTGCTCGGCGATCACCATGTCGAAGTCCCGCGCCCAGGTCTCGTTGAGCGCGGTCTCCGGCTCGTGCTGCACCATCTCGACCCGGACGTCCGGGTGCTCGAGCGCCATCGTGCGGAGTGCGGTCGGCATGAGCGCGAGCGCCGCGGACTGGAACACCGCGACACGGATCCGTCCCTGCACGCTGGTGAGCGTCGACTCGACGGTCGACTGCGCTCGTTCGAGCACGTCGAGCACGTCGCCCGCCGCGCCCACGAGCACGTCGGCCTGCGGGGTGAGCTGCAGCCGACGTCCGGCCTTGCGGAGGAGCTGCACGCCGGCCTCCCGCTCGAGCACCCCGAGCTGCTGCGAGACCGCCGACGGGGTGAGGTTCATGGCTTCCGCCACGGCAGCGACGGTGCCGCGGATCGAGAGTTCACGGAGGAGGACCAGGCGCCGGACGTCGAGCATGACCGAACAGTAGTTCTTCTTCACGGTACGCGTCAGAACTATTTGCTTCCGCTACCGCTTGGTCGGCACCACACTGAGGCCATGACCGACGTCCAGCCGCGCACCGACGCGCACGCCACGCCTGCTCCCGATGCCCTCGCCGACGCCGCCGTCGCGCTCGTCCGGCAGTGGTTGGCCGAGGCCGAGTCGTACCCGGTGGACGGCTCGGCCAAGCAGCTCGCGGGCGTGCTCGCGGACCCGAAGGGCCTGGCGTTCGCCGTCGGGTTCGTCGACGGGGTCGTGCGTCCGGAGGACCTCGGTGTCGCGGCGCGCACGCTCCGGGCGATCGCGCCGGACGCCCCCGGGTTCCTGCCGGCCGCGCTCCGCGGACTCGTCCGGCTCGGCGGCGGGATGGCGCCGGTCCTGCCGAACGTCGTCGTCCCGATCGCGCGACGGGTGCTGCGCGACATGGTCGGCCACCTGATCGTCGACGCGACCGACGCCAAGCTCGGACCGGCGATCGCGAAGATCAGGCGCGACGGCGTCCGCCTCAACGTGAACCTGCTCGGCGAAGCGGTGCTCGGCGAGAAGGAGGCGTCACGACGGCTCGAGGGGACCGAGCGGCTGCTCGCCCGGGACGACGTCGACTACGTCTCGATCAAGGTCTCGTCGACGGTGCACCCGCACTCGCCGTGGGCGTTCGACCACGCGGTCGACGACATCGTCGAGAAGCTCCGGCCGCTGTTCCGCCGTGCGGCCGCGGCGAGCCCGGCGAAGTTCATCAACCTCGACATGGAGGAGTACAAGGACCTCGACCTGACGATCGCGGTCTTCACGAAGCTCCTCGACGAGCCGGAGTTCACCGCGCTCGAAGCCGGCATCGTGCTGCAGGCGTACCTGCCCGATGCGCTCGCCGCGATGCAGCAGCTGCAGGAGTGGTCCGCCGCCCGCCGGGCCCGCGGCGGCGCGGACATCAAGGTCCGGCTCGTCAAGGGCGCCAACCTGCCGATGGAGCAGGTCGAGGCGTCGGTGCACGGGTGGCCGCTCGCGACGTGGCACACCAAGCAGGACTCCGACACGAACTACAAGCGCGTCCTCGACTGGGCGCTCACCCCGTCGCGCATCGAGAACGTGCGCGTCGGGGTCGCCGGGCACAACCTGTTCGACGTCGCGCACGCATGGCTGCTCGCGGGGGAGCGCGGGGTCCGTGACGGCATCGAGTTCGAGATGCTCCTGGGCATGGCGCAGGGGCAGGCCGAGGCCGTGCGGCGCACCGTCGGGTCGCTGCTGCTCTACACGCCGGTCGTCCACCCGGGCGAGTTCGACGTCGCGATCGCCTACCTGATCCGCCGACTCGAAGAAGGCGCGTCGCAGGACAACTTCATGTCGGCGGTGTTCTCGCTCGCGTCCTCGCCGGCACTGTTCGCCCGCGAGGAGGCGCGCTTCCGCGACTCGCTCGCGCCGCTGTCGCTCCCCGGTGGGCTCGACGCGCCCGCGCCGCACCGCGTGGCCGACCGCTACGCCGCGGTCGAGCGGCCCCACCCGGGGCACTTCGAGAACACGCCGGACAGCGACCCGTCGGTGGCCGCCGTCCGCGAGTGGGGTGCCGGCATCCATGCCCGGGTCGCATCGTCCACGCTCGGCGAGCGCGGCGTGCAGCAGGCGCGACTCACCTCGACCGATCAGCTCACGACGGTGCTCGACCGCGTCCGCACCGCCGGCGGGACCTGGGCGGGCTGGTCCGGCGCGGCGCGCGGTGCCGTGCTGCACGCCGTCGGTGACGCGCTCGAGGCCAACCGCGCCGCCCTCGTCGAGGTCATGGCAGCCGAGGCCGGCAAGACCATCGACCAGGCCGACCCCGAGGTGTCCGAGGCGATCGACTTCGCGCACTTCTACGGCGAACTCGCCGCGCAGCTCGACGAGGTCGACGGTGCGACCTACACGCCGGCGGCCCTGACGCTCGTCACGCCGCCGTGGAACTTCCCGGTCGCGATCCCCGCCGGTTCGACGCTCGCCGCTCTGGCCGCCGGCTCCGCGGTCGTGCTCAAGCCCGCGCCGCCGGCCGAACGGTGCGGTGCGGTGCTCGCGTCCGTGATCGAGACCGCCCTCGACGCGCACGGCGCGCCCGCCGACCTGCTCGCGTTCGTGCAGGTCGCCGAGGACGAGCTCGGCAAGGAGCTCATCACGGCGCCGCAGGTCGACCGCGTCATCCTGACCGGCGCGTACGAGACGGCCGAGCTCTTCCGGTCGTTCCGGCCGGACCTGCCGCTGCTCGCCGAGACCTCGGGCAAGAACGCGATCATCGTCACGCCGTCCGCGGACCTCGACCTCGCCGTCAAGGACGTCGTCGCGTCGGCGTTCGGGCACGCCGGGCAGAAGTGCTCCGCGGCGTCGCTCGTCGTCCTCGTCGGGTCGGTCGCCCGCTCGCGCCGGTTCCGCTCGCAGCTGCTCGACGCCGTGTCGTCGCTCACGGTCGGGTACCCGTCCGACCCCACCACGCAGATGGGCCCGGTCATCGAGCCCGCGGCGGGCAAGCTCCTCGAGGGCCTCACCACGCTCGGCGCCGGCGAGCAGTGGGCCGTCACCCCGAAGCGCCTCGACGACACCGGTCGACTCTGGAGCCCGGGCGTGCGCGGGGGAGTCCGTCGTGGCTCGGCCTTCCACCGCACGGAGTACTTCGGTCCGATCCTCGGCATCATGACCGCCTCGACCCTGGACGAGGCGATCGACATCGTCAACGAGGTCGACTACGGCCTGACCTCGGGACTGCACTCGCTCGACCCGGCCGAGATCGGCACGTGGCTCGACCGGATCCAGGCGGGCAACCTCTACGTCAACCGCGGCATCACCGGTGCGATCGTGCGCCGGCAGCCGTTCGGCGGGTGGAAGAAGTCGGCCGTCGGCGCGGGGACGAAGGCCGGTGGCCTGAACTACCTGCTCGGCCTGGGGTCATGGAGCACGGCACCGGCACAGACCGGCGTGCCGGCGTCGCGCCCGGTGCAGGAGTTCGTCCGGGCGGCCGGGGTCGCATCCCCGTCGCTCGACCGGTCCGTGGCGTCGGACGAGCATGTCTGGTCGACGCTGTTCGGTGCCGCGGTGGACGTGTCGGCGCTCTCGGCCGAGCGGAACGTCGCCCGGTACCTGCCGTACCCGGGCGTCCACGTCCGGCTCGCGACCTCGGGTGACGATGCGGTGGCCGACCTCGTGCGGGTCGTCGCCGCAGCCCTCCGCGCCGGGACCACGGTGGACGTCTCGACCGCCGAGCCGCTGCCGTCGAGCGTGGCGGCCGCGGTCCGTGCGCTGCCGGTCGTGCGTTCGGTCGTCGAGGGCCAGTCGGACCAGGCGTTCGCGCGACGTATCGCCGCTGGACCCTCGACCCGCGTGCGGCTCATCGGCGGTGCCGTCGCGGCGCTGTACGCGGCGGTCGACGGCCGTCCGGACGTCGCGGTGTACGGCGAGCCCGTCACCGAGGCTGGTCGCGTCGAGCTGCTGCCGTTCCTCCGCGAGCAGGCGGTGTCGATCACGGCGCACCGCTTCGGCACGCCGAACCACCTGACCGACGCGCTCATCTAGCAGCGGCGGGCACCGCCCGTGTGCGCATGGCGGACGGTGGACTGGTGTCGCGACACCGTCCACCGGCCCCGTGCGTACCGTCGGGCCCATGTGCGAGTCCGTCCAGTGCCCGGTGTGCGGCAAGACCACGTGGACCGGCTGCGGCGACCACGTCCGCGACGTGCTGCGCGGGACCCGCCGCCGTGACCGGTGCACGGGACACGGCTTCCCCAACCACATGCTCGACGGTATGGGTTTCCGGTGAACGACGGCCGGACCGGCATCGTCGATGCGCAGGGCTTCGCGCACGTCCGGCTCACGGTGACGGACATCCACCGGAGCAAGGCCTTCTACGAGCAGCTGTTCGGCATGCCACCCGGCAGCGACTTCAGCGACCAGGTCGACGACCCGACCGTCCGCGACGACCCGTGGCGAACGTACGGCGGGTGCTCGTTCACCTTCCACGGGCAGACGCTCGGTCTCCGACCCGTGGCCGATCCGGGTGACCGCTTCGATCCGGACCGGGTCGGTCTGGACCACCTGAGCCTGCGCGTCCGGAGCGTCGAGGACCTCCACCGCGCCGCGGAGCGGCTCGACGCCGCGGGCATCGAGCACGGGGAGGTCACGGACCTCGAGCCGTTCGGACTCGTGATCCTGTCGGTGCAGGACCCGGACGACATCAACCTCGAACTCGCCGCCCCTCGGCCCGTCGGCGCCTGAGCTCGCTGGCCGGTAGCCGCGCTCGCCACGGTCGTGCGCAGGAGTCCGGCGTTGGCTCAGGGACATGAGCGAACAGATCGTCCGTCCCCTCGGCCTCGCACACGTGCGGGTCACCGTCACCGACATCCACCGCAGCAAGGCCTTCTACGAGCAGCTGCTCGGCGTCGCGCCCGCGATGGACTTCAGCGAGCACATCGACGAGCCCGGCATCGCCGAGGACCGCGAGCGGCTGTACGGCGGCTGCATCTTCCCCGTGGGGGAGCAGCTGTTCGGCCTGCGCCCGGTGGCGCCGAGCGGCCAGCGGTTCGACCCCGACACCGTCGGGCTCGACCACGTCAGCTTCACGGTCGGCTCCGTCGACGAGCTCCGCGCCGCCGCGTCGCGCCTCGACGACGCGGGCATCGAGCACGGCGAGGTGACCGACCTCGGCGACGCGGGCATGGTGATCCTGTCGGTGCAGGACCCCGACGACATCAACCTGGAGCTGGCCGCCCAGAAGTGAGCGGCCCGAGACCGACGCGGAGCCCGTCGGCCGTCAGGCGTCGACCGGGACCGTCATCCGCTCCGTGACGAGCGCGCGGAGCGCCTCCGGGACGGGCGTCGGCCGACGGGCACCCTCGCGGTCGATGACGACGTGCACGAACTCGCCGGTCGCGAGCAGGGCACCGTCCGACTGGCGGAACAGCCCGAAGTCCCAGGCCAGGCTCGTGGTGCCGATGCGCTTCGACCGCATCCCGACCTCGATCACGTCGGGCCACACCGCAGACTCGATGAAGTGGCAGCTCGACGACACGAGCACCGCGATCCACGGCGAGGTGAACGGGTCGAGCCCGGCCTCCGTGCGGAACCAGTACGTCGCCGCGTTGTCCATCGCGCTGTAGTACAGCGTGTTGTTCACGTGGCCGAACATGTCGTTGTCGTTCCACCGCGTGGGGTACGCGCGGCGGTACGGGTACTCGTCGAGGGGCATCGGTATCCGTTCGGTAGGGCGGGGAAGTCCGACAGCGGGTGGTCGGACAGAGCGGTCGGACAGTGGCGGTCGGTCAGGGGCGCAGGACGTACTCGAACGTCGTCCGCGCCCGGGCCGGGTCCGGGCGGTCGCCGCTGATCAGGTCGGCGTAGGTGAACGACTCCGAGATGCGGACGAGCAGTCGTGCGAGTTCCTCGGCGGCGAGCGGCGCGGGGTCGAACGCGCCGTGGTCGTGCTCCTCCTGCACGAGGGCGGTCACGACGGCGACGAACCGGCGCTGGACGTCACTGTCCGTGGTCGTGAGGAGTCGCAGGGCCCGAGCCGGCTCGCGGGTCAGGAAGGTCCGGAAGTACGGCGCCTCGATGAGGTCCGCCGTGAAGTGGTCGAGCACCGCCACGATCCGTGCGGCGCCGACCAGGTCCGCCGCGGCGCGGGACGCGGCGTCGAGCGTCGGGACGGCCAGCGACCAGAGGATCTCGGACAGCAGCTGGTCGCGGTTCCCGACCCAGCGGAACAGGGAGGTGCGGTCGACCCCCAGCGACGTCGCCAGGGATCCCATGTCGATCCGGGAGCCGGCGATGAAGCTGTGCCGCGCGGAACGGAACGCGCGTCGGGACTCGGGATGTGCCTCCAGTCTGGCGGTGAGCGCAGACGGGACGAGGGCCGCGCCGAGCGTCCCCATGTCGTGTGCTGTGCGTTCCTGTGAAGGCACGGTCCTCCCTTGCAACGTTTTCGAGAATGATGCACGCTCGGGGGTATGTCAACGACGTCCGTGCCCACCACCCTGCTCGAGTCCGACTTCTACCGGTTCCAGGAGGGACTGACGGATCGGGAGCGGGAGTCGCTCGGGCAGTTGCGCGCGTACCTCGAGTCCGAGGTCCGCCCGATCGTCGACGACCACTGGGCCCGGGCGGAGTTCCCGCGCCAGACCATCGCGCCGCTCGCGGAGCTCGGCATGTACGGGCCGAGCATCCCGCTCGTGCGGCAGTTCGAGAACTCGGCCGTGTACCGCGGGTGGGCGGCCCTGGAGCTCGGTCGGGTGGACGCGAGCGTCGCGACGTTCATCGGCGTGCAGTCCGGACTTGCGATGAACTCGATCGCAGTGGGCGGCAGCGACGAACAGCAGCGGGAGTGGCTGCCGCGGATGGCGACCGGTGAAGTCATCGGGGCGTTCGGGCTGACCGAGCCGCTGTCCGGCAGCGACTCCGCCCGGGGCCTCCGGACGACGGCCCGACGCGAGGGCGACACCTGGGTGCTCGACGGTGAGAAGCGCTGGATCGGCAACGCGACCTTCGCGGACGTGGTCGTCATCTGGGCGAAGGACGTCGCCGACGAGCAGGTGAAGGGCTTCCTCGTCACGACGGACACCCCCGGGTTCACCGCGACGAAGATCGAGGACAAGATCGCGCTCCGTGGCGTGCAGAACGCCGACATCGTCATGCAGGGCGTGCGGGTGCCCGAGTCGCGCCGGCTGCAGCGTGCGAACTCCTTCCGCGCGACCGCCGAGGTGCTGCGCCTGACCCGGACCGAGGTCGCCTGGCAGGCGATCGGCATCGCGGTCGGTGCGTACGACGCAGCGCTCGCCTACGCGCGGGAGCGCGTGCAGTTCGGCAAGCCGATCGCATCGCACCAGATGGTGCAGGACCTGCTCGTGAAGTCGCTCGCGAACATCACGGCGTCGATCGCGCTGTGCACCCGGGCGTCCCAGATGCAGGACGAGGGCATCGGCGCGGACGAGCACTCGGCGATGGCGAAGGCGTTCGCGACCGCCCGGATGCGGGAGACCGTCGGGTGGTGCCGCGAGGTGCAGGGCGGCAACGGCATCGTGCTCGACAAGGGTGTGGCGCGGTTCTTCGCCGACGCCGAGGCGATCTACTCGTACGAGGGCACGCGCGAGGTGAACACGCTCATCGTGGGGCGGGCGATCACGGGCCAGGCCGCGTTCGTGTAGTCAGGGCCGCCGAGGCGGGGCAGCCGCGCCCGCGCCGCGCCCCGCGCCGCGCCCGGCCCGCGCCCGTGCCCGTGCCCGCCTACCCCAGCAACTCCGGCCGCTCCCACGCCTCGCCCAGCACGTGCTCCGCCAGGAACGCGAACACCGTCTGGTACCAGACCACCGCGTGCTGCGGCGCGAGCACCCAGTGGTTCTCGTCCGGGAAGTACAGGAACCGGTGCGGCATCGACCCGTCCGGCCCCGCGTGGTGCTCGGCGAGCTCCGCCCACAGGCGCAGCCCCTCGCCGATCGGCACCCGGTAGTCGCGGTCCCCGTGCACGACCAGGAGCGGCGTCGTGATGTCCGCCACGAAGCGGTGCGGGTCGTTCTCGTGCAGCCCCCGCTCGTCGAAGATCGACTGCCAGTACTGCGCCGAGTCGGTCGTCCCGGCGAACTGGTCGAGCGCCCACAGGCTCGCGTGCGTGACGATCGCCCGGAACCGGTCGGTGTGCCCGGCGACCCAGTTCGCCATGTACCCGCCGAAGGACCCGCCCATCGCCGCGGTCCGGGTCTCGTCGATGTCGTCCCGCGCGACCACGGCGTCCGTGATCGCCATCAGGTCGGTGTACGGCGCCTGCCCCCACGCGTTCCACCCGCGGTTCACGAAGTCGAGCCCGTAGCCGGTCGACAGCGCCGGGTCCGGCAGCAGCACGGCGTACCCCCGCGCGACCATGAGCTGCGGGTTCCACCGCCAGGACCACTGGTTCCACGAGTTCAGCGGTCCGCCGTGGATCCAGAGCAGCAGCGGGTGCGGCCCGTCGCCCTCCGGCAGCAGCAGCCAACCGCGCACGCGGGCACCGTCGGCCGCGGTCACCGCGACCTCCTCGGTCCGCGCGGGCACCTCCGGCAGGGGCGCGGGGGTCGCGAGCGGGGTCACCGTCCCGTCGGTCGCGATCCGGACGGGGTGCAGCGGCGCCGCCCAGGAGGCACGGAGCGCCACCACGACGTCCGTCCCGCCCGCCACGCGCAGGCTGGAGTACGCCCAGTCGTCGTGGGTCACCTGCTCGACGGCGCCGCCGTCGAGCGGGATCCGGAAGAGCGGCGCACGCCCGTCCTGGTCCGCCACCGCCAGGAGCGCACCGTCGTCCGGCGTGAACACGAGCTCGGACGGCCACCGGTCCCAGTCCGTGGCGACGCGACGCGCCCCCGAGCCGTCGACCGCGGCGACCCACACCTCCTGCTCGTGCGCGCCGGCCGGGGTCGACCGGACCGTCCGCACCCAGGCGATCGTGGTGCCGTCATGGCTCAGGGTCGGCAGCTCGTGGTCGACGCCCTCCTCGTCGAACAGCACCGTCCGGGTGCCCGTCGCGACGTCGATCGTGACGACGGCCGACCGGGTGCCGCGGGCCTCCTGCACGCCGATCGCGGCGAGCACGGTCGACCCGTCCGGCGACACCGTGCCGCCCACGTGGTCGAGCGTGCGACCGGGCGCCGGCGTGATGTCGCGGGGGACCGGCAGGTGCGCCGGGTACCCGGCAGCACGATCCTCGTCCGCGCCCGGCTCGGGCGCGGCGTCGGTGGCTGCCGTCGACGGCACCGGGGCCTCGGGCTCCCGCAGCTCGGACGTGTCCAGCACGAGCAGGTGCGGCTGCGCCGGACCCAGGTCGTGGTCCCAGAACCGCACCGGGTAGGTCTCGTGCAGGACCGCGCGGACCCGACGGTCCTTCCGCCGGTCCCGCAGTCGGGCGTCCTCGGCGACCACGGTGTCGCGGTCGGTCCCGGCACCGGGCAGCAGGTCGGCCGTCAGGACGACGGCGTCGGCCGCGGGCGCGACGCCGAACACGCCGCCGACGCCGCCCGCCAGGGCCGTCACGGGTCGTGCCTCTCCCCCGGCCGCGGGCAGGAGCCAGAGCTGGGCGCCCTCGGGCTCGTCCCCGGACTCGTCGGGGCGTGCCGAGACGAACAGCAGGTCGCCGGAGCGCGTGAAGGCGACCCCGCCCTCGCCCTTCGCCGAGCGCGTCAGCCGCACCGGGGTGGCGGAGCCGTCGGTGTCGGACGGGGCTGCCGGCACCTGCCACACCGACCGTCGGTACCCGGTGCCGCGCTCGTCCAGGGCGCTCACGGTCAGGGCGACGCGCGTGCCGTCCGGACTCAGGGCGATCCCGTCCACGCGGGGCAGGGCGGTGTACTGGTCCAGGTCGGAGAACGGCGTCGTCATGCCCTCACGCTACGGCTGTCGTGCACCGTGCAACAGGGGGCACCGGCGACGAAGCCGCTCAGGCCCGCCAGGCGGAGCCGCTCAGGCCCAGAACGCCGCGATCGCCTCGGCGACCGTCTGCCCCTGTCGCCGCCCCTCGGTCGACGCGGGCGCCTGGGTCGACAGCGACAGCGAGTTGTCCCCGAACGCGTGCTGCGAGGCACTGTCCGCGACGACGACCTCGACCGAGCTCCCGCCGGCGCGCAGGCCCTCGACCGCGACGTTGAGCCACGGCCCGAGCGGCGACGGCCCCTCGGGACCGCAGGCGATCACGAGCACCCGCTCGTATCCGGCAGCGACGTCGGCGTTCGTCGCGGAACGCATCCCGCCGTCGATGTGCGGCACCCCGTCGACACGGACGGGCGACCAGACGAACGGCACCGAGCAGCTCGCGGCGACCGCGCGGGAGAGCGGGACGCCGGACTCGGCCGTGAGCACCCGGAAGGTCCCGTCGACGGCGTCGATCGCAGTGACGCCGAACGGCTTCGTCGGCCACTCGGTCGTCGGCAGCGTGTGCGAGAACGTCGCGATGCGCTCCTCGTCGGTCTGCCCGGTGACGACCTGCTGCGCCACGGCCCCGAGTCGTGCGCGGGCCTCCTGCTCCGAGGCGGCACCGGTCAGGATCTGCACGAGCCGCTCCTGGTAGTCCTCGGACGCGATCCGGGCGGGCTCCTCGTAGCTCGTCGGCAGCGGCGCGTGCTGCTGGTCGTACGCGGCCTGCACCTGCCCGGCGCGGACGAACGCCCCGACGACGCTGCCGGCGCTCGAGCCCACCACCAGGTCGGCCGCGTCGAGGTCGACCCCGGCGTTCTGCAGGGCGGAGAGCACGCCGACCTCCCACGCGATGCCGGCGACGCCGCCACCGCCCAGGACGAGTGCTCGGGTACCGGGGGCGGGGGTGGCGAGTTCGCTCATGCGACCTGCTTACCAGGTCCGGGAACAGCGGACGGGAGGATCGTGGCGGGCCCCGCCACGATCCTCCCGTCCGTCACCGCGTCAGACCGACGCGACGTCGATGAGCACCTTGCCGACCGCGTCGCCCTCGACGGCGTCGTGGGCCGCGGCGGTGTCCTCGAGCCCGAAACGCACGAGCGGCAGGCCGGCGTCCTCGCCGACGGGCAGGACGCCGTCCCGGAGCGCGGCGGTGACGTCCTCGGCGGCGGCCGCCAGCGCGTCGTCGCCGATCGTGTAGAGCAGCAGGAACTGGTAGCGGGCGTTCACGCTCATGTTCGGGCGGATCGGCAGGGTCGCGTCGTCCCCGCCGTTGTTCGCGTAGATCGAGACGACCCCGTGGTTCGCGAGGACGTCCGCGACGAGCCCGGCGTTCTGCGGGATCGAGACCTCGACGACGATGTCCACGCCGTCCGGGGCGATCTCGCGGATGCGGGCAGCGGCGTCCTCGTCGCGGTAGTTCACGGTGTGGTGCGCGCCGGCGGCGGTCGCGAGGGCCGCCTTGGCGTCCGAACTGATGGTCGTGACAACGGTGGCGCCGGCCCAGCGGGCGAGCTGGATCGCCGCGTGCCCGACGGCTCCGGCGCCACCGGCGACCAGGACGGTGCGGCCCTCGAGCGCGCCGGGGGACAGGCGCGCCGGGCCGTGCTCGTGCGTGGTCAGGGCGCGGTGGGCGGTCATCGCGGGGACGCCGAGCGAGGCGCCAACGTCGAAGCTCGTGCCCTCGGGGAGCCGGACAGCACGCGCGGCGGGGACGACGGTGTACTCCTGCGCGGTGCCGGTCGGGCGGCTCGCAGCGGCCATGTAGAGCCAGACGCGGTCGCCCTCGGCCAGGTCGGTGACGCCCTCGCCGACGGCGTCGACGACCCCGGCTCCGTCCTGGTTCGGGGTGATCTCCGGGAAGGGCAGGGCGTCACCGTAGGTGCCGCCGGCGCGGGCCTTCCAGTCGGTGGGGTTCACGCCGGAGACGACGACGCGGACGCGGACCTCGCCGGGGCCGGGCTGCGGGACCTCCCGGTCGACCAGGTCGAGGACGCTGCTGGCTCCGGGCTTCGTGTAGACGATCGATCGCATGGGACCAGGCAACCACCGCGGGGGCCGGGGGCTTCCCGGCGACGTTCAGCGGGCGTGCGCGCCGCCGGGCGTGCGCTCCGGTCGGCTCCGGTGCGCGTCCGCTCAGCGGGCGTCGTAGGCGTCGCGGGAGTCCTGCACCTCGGCCATGTGCGTCGTCGCCCAGTCCTCGAGCGGTTCGAGCACGGCCCGGAGCGACCGGCCGCGCTCGGTCAGCTCGTACTCGACGTGCGGCGGGATCTCCGGGTACACCGTGCGCGTGACCAGGCCGTCACGCTCGAGGGCGCGCAGGGTCTGCGTCAGCATCTTCTGCGACACGCCCTGCACTCGGGACGCGAGCGCCGAGTACCGGAGCGGACCACCCGCGAGCGACCCGATCGTCAGGACGCTCCACCGGTCCCCGATCCGGTCGAGCAGCTGCCGCGAGGGGCAGTCCGCCGCGTAGGGGCTGTACTCGAGTGCAGACATCACGACCTCCGTTACGCACTGACAGGTGCCTACTTCCTGAAAGAGAGTAACGCGAGTACGGTCGGTCGCACCAGATCCACGTCCGAGGAAAGGACCACCATGACGAGCATCGTCGTCTTCGGCGGCACCGGGTACGCCGGCTCCGCCATCACCCGCGAGGCACTGTCCCGCGGCATCGCCGTCACCGCCGTCGCGCGCGACACCTCGAAGCTCGACGCCGCCGAGGGGCTGACCCTCGCGCAGGGCGACGCCTTCGACGCCGACTTCGTCGCGGACGTCACGAAGGGCGCCGACGTCGTCGTGGTCGCCCTGCACGCGGTCCAGGCGGACGGCAGCGAGCTCAAGGACAAGTTCCAGCACTTCGTCGACGCCGCAGCCGCAGCCGGTGCGCGCCTGGGCATCGTCGGCGGCGCTGGCTCGCTGCTCGTCGCCGAGGGTGGTCCGGCGCTGTTCGACACCCCGGACTTCCCCGACGCGTTCAAGGGCGAGGCGAAGAGCCACGCCGAGGTCCTCGAGGCGCTCAAGACCTCCGGCACCGAGGTCGACTGGTTCTACGTGAGCCCGGCGGCGGCCTTCGGCGGCTACAACCCCGGCGCGCGGAAGGGCACCTACCGCACCACGGACGACCTGCTGCTCACCGACGCCGAGGGCAACTCGGACATCTCCGGCGAGGACTTCGCGATCGCCTTCGTCGACGAGGTCGAGCACCCCGCGCACCACCGCGCCCGCTTCGGCGTCGCGTACTGACGCGCGGCGCCCCGCGCGCGAATCGACGGCACGCCGCGTCACGGACTTCCGTGGCGCGGCGCGCCTTCCGTTGTGCAAGGCGACCGCGTCGGTGTCGCACCCGGCAGTGGACACTGCACCCCGCTGTGGCGGGGTGCAGTGTCCGGAGCGGTGTGCGATCCGCGGGAGCACCCCGCGGCGCGCGTGCGCGACCGCCCACGGGCCTGGAGGCGCGTGGCGGCCGTGCTCCGTGCCTCCCGTCCGGCGGGTGGTGCGTCCTGCTCGCGCACAACCGGAAGCACACCGTGCCACGTGATCGCGTGGCGCGGCGTGCTTCCCGTTGTGCGGAACACCCGGCGCGCGCGCCGCGCCCTACCGCTGCCCGACGATCGCCGGCAGCGGTAGGTGGTGGCGCATGCGCACCGCCAGGTGCAGCCCGCCCCGCCGGGCGAGCACGAGCCCGACCACCGCGGCGGCCACCGCCGGGACGCCCCCGGCGACGACCATGCCGACGTGGGCCCCGAAGTGGTCGACGACCTGGCCCATGAGCGGACCGCCGATCGCCTGGCCGCCCAGCAGCACCAGGACGTAGAGGGACATCACCCGGCCGCGGATCGCCACGTTCGACGACAGCTGCACGAGCGAGTTCGACGCCGTCATGAACAGCAGCTGCGACATCCCGACCGCGACCAGGGCGACGGTGAACGGCGCGATGACCGGGATCGAGCCGGACACCACGAGCAGCACCCCGGTCCAGAACACCCCGCCGACGATCGTGCGGAGCCGGACGGTCGCCCGACGCGTGGACAGCAGCGCCCCGGCGAGGGCACCGACGGCGACCGCGGAGTTGAACAGGCCGTAGCCGCCCGCGCCGACGCCGTACACCTGCGACGCGAAGGCCGACAGCAGCACGGGCATGGTCAGCGCGAAGACCGAGAAGAAGACCATCAGGACGACCGGCACCAGAATCGTGGGCTTCCGGACGGCGTAGCGCAGGCCCTCGACGAGCTGCCCCTTCGTCCGCGGTGCCGGTGGGGTGCGGTGCAGCTCGGACACCCGCAGGAACCCGAGGGTCACGACGACGGCCACGCACGCGACCGCGTTGACGCCGAAGGACCACCCGGCACCGACCGCGACGAGCAGGGCGCCGGAGAGCGCCGGCCCGATCATCCCGCCGAGCTGGAACACGCTCGAGTTCACGCTGATCGCGTTCCGCAGGTGCTGGTGGCCGACGATCTCGGTGACGAACACCTGGCGCGCCGGGTTGTCGATCACGGTCACCATGCCGACCAGGAACGCGATCACCCAGATGTGCCACGCCTGCACGACGCCGGTCAGGGTGAGCACGGCGAGCAGGGTGGAGAGCACCGCGAACGCGCCCTGCGTCAGCATCATCAGGGCCCGCTTCGAGAACCGGTCGACGAGCACCCCGCCCCAGAGCCCGAACAGCAGCATCGGGGCGAACTGGCACGCCACCGTGATGCCGACCTGCGCCACGGACCCGGTCAGCTGCAGGACGAGCCAGTCCTGCGCGATGCGCTGCATCCACCCCGCGGTCATCGCCACGAGGTTCGTCGCCGTGAACAGGCGGAAGTTCGGGACGGAGAGCGCGATGAGGGTGTGGCGCCACGGCGGGCGTTCGGCCTGGATCGGGAGGGGTTCGGTGGGTGGGGGGAGGGTCGTCGATGACGCACTCACGGTGGTGGGGCTCCGGATCGTCGCGGGCGGACGGGTGGTCAGTACCCACTCGAAACTAGTTCCACGAGAGCCATTCGGCTCCCGTATGGTGGCTATCACTCGATTGCGATGTCGAATGAAGGAGGGAGCGCCGATGCTCGACCCCGTCCTGCTGCGCACCTTCCTGGCCGTCGCCGAGTCCGGCAGCTTCACGCTCGCCGGGCAGCGTCTCGGGATCAGCCAGCCGACGGTCTCCCAGCACGTCCGCCGCCTCGAGACCGCGGTCGCCCGCACCCTCGTCGCCCGGGACACCCGCGGCGTCGCGCTCACCGACAACGGGGACGCGATGGCGGGGTTCGCGCGGACGATCCTCGCCGCGCACGCCACCGCCGACGCGTACTTCTCCGGCGCCGCCACCCGCGGACGGCTCCGCTTCGGCGCAGCGGACGACCTCGCGATCACGCAGCTGCCGAGGATCCTGCGGGACTTCCGACGCCTGCACCCTCAGGTGAACCTCGAGCTCACGGTGAACCAGTCCGCACCGCTCCTGCGCCGCGTGCACGCCGGACAGCTCGACCTGGTCTTCATCAAGCAGACCGCGGGGGAGTCCGCCGAGGGCACCCGCGTCGCGACGGACCAGATGGTGTGGATGGCGCAGGACGGCATCGCCCTCGAACCCGGCGAGCCGGTGCCGCTCATCGCGTACCAGGCGCCGAGCATCAGCCGGCAGATGGCGATCGACGCGCTCGAGGCCGCCGGCCGCACCTGGCGGATCACCTGCAACACGCGGGACGTCAACGGGGTCCTCGCGGCGGTGCGGGCCGGGATCGGCGTCGCGGTCTTCCCGCACTCGCTCATCCCCGCGGACCTCGTGAAGGTGTCGCAGCGCCTGTCGCTGCCGGACCTGCCGGCCGTCGACTACGTCCTGATCGCCAACCCGACGGTGCAGCGCGAGCCGATCGACGCCCTGACGAACGCGATCACCTCGCGTGGGGTCGTCCGGGCGGTCTGACCCGGCGCCCCTACGGGGCGAGCGTCGTCGTCGCGCCCGTGCCGGTCAGGTCCGGCAGCGTCACGCCGGCGAGCGGCAGGAGTGCGGTCGCGACCGCCCACAGGAGCACGAGGGTCCCGACGCCGCCGAGCACGGCTCCGAGGAGTGCGAGCGGCCGCTGCCACGTCGCCGTCCGGTCCCGCAGGACGGTCGCCGAGAGCAGCAGCGCCACGACCCCGAGCGCGAGTCCGGTCGCGTGCACGGTCGTCGGTGCGGTGAACCACCAGGCCGCCAACGCGAGCGTCGCGATCCCGGTCAGGGCACCGAGCGCCGCTCCCGGGGTTGCGCCGACGGCGGGCCGGCGGTCGGTCCGTGTGGGCGCCGCTCCGGCCTGGAGGCGCGGCGCCCGTCCGCCACGTCCCCTCGCGGTCGTCGCCTGGTCGGGTCGCGGCAGTTCCTGGGTCCGGTGGCCCGCGTCGGTGGTGGACACGTTCGACGGGGCCGGGGCGGAGGCGGCGGGCGCGGCAGCGTCGGCCGGCGTCGATGCCGGTGCGGCGGGCGTGATGATCGCGTCGAACGCCCGGGTCGCCGCGTCGGGCTGCGGCGGGGCGGCAGCAGGCAGCGGTGCCTGCTGTCGGGCGAAGCGCGCGGGGGTCCGGTACCCGATCGGCCCGGAGGGCTCCGGCTCCGTCCCCTCGACGACGACGTGCTCGAGCCCGGGGACCGAGAAGCGCGGCTGCCCGACCTCGGGGACGGCGGGCTGCACCGGCGCCGGCGGAGCTGGGAGCGCGGCGGCGACGGTCGGCGCCGGGGTCGACGAGGGGGCGACGGCGGTCGGGGACACCGGGACCGCGTCGGTGGTCGGGACCTGCACGGCGGGCGAGGTCGGTGCCGGTGGCAGGAGGTCCTGCTGCGGCGGGAAGTCGGGGACGACGACGTCCTCCGGTGACGGGAGCTGCGCGCCGGAGTCGGGCTCTGCGCTCGCGACCGCGGCGGGCGGGAGCTCCGCGGCGGCTGCCGTGCTGGCGACCCGCTCGGACAGGTGCGACGCGACGACGGGGGCGGGGTGTGCCTCCAGGCCGGGGTCCGCGACCACGCTCGTGACCGCAGCGTGCGGCGGCGCGGTGACCCAGGCGGGTACCGGTCGGCGGGGCCGGTCCCGGTCCGGCATGCGGTGCGACGCCACTGGTGCTCCCTCGTCCGTACTGATCCATCGTCAGTTCTATCCGTCCGCATGGACCTCGGCGCAGCCCCAGTTCCGGGGACGCGGGGCTGCGCCGGGCGGGGGTCACATGTCGCGGTAGCGCTTCGCCTCGGCGAGCTTGCCGTGCAGCTCGTCGGCCGTGTACCGCGTGACGTACCCGGGGGTGTCCCGCTGGATGCGCCAGCCCTCGGCGAGCGGTCCGGCGTCGACGACGTCGAAGCCGAACGAGTCGATGAGCTCCGACACGACGGCCTTGGCGTCCTGGTCGTCACCGGCGACGACCAGGGCGCGGCGGTCCGGGGTGCCGGCGGGCTGGGCCTCGTCGGTGAGGGCCGTCGCGGCGATGTGGTTGAAGGCCTTCACGACGCGGGCGCCGGGCAGGTGGTCCTGCAGGAGCTCGGCGGTCGTGGTGGTCTCGTCGTCGAGGGCCGCGATGTGGCCGTCGCGCTGCGGGTAGTAGTTGTTCGTGTCGATGACGACCTTGCCGACGAGGGGTTCGACGGGGATGGTCTCGATCGCGGCGAGCGGGGTGGTCACGACGACGACGTCGCCGGCGGCCGCCGCCTCGTCACGGGTCGCCGCACGGGCGCCGTCGCCGAGTTCCGCGACGAGGTCCTGCAGCGTCTCCGGTCCGCGCGAGTTCGCGATCACGACCTGGTGGCCGTGCTGCACCGCGAGACGTGCGAGCTGGGATCCGATGTTGCCTGCTCCGATGATGCCGATGGTGGTCATGCGACCTGCAACACCGCGTGCGGCGGCGCATTCCCGCACGGTGCACGGCCCGTCCCGGCCGGGTGGGGCGGCGAGTCCCGGTCGGGTGGGACGCCGAGTCCCGGCCGGGTGGGACGGCGAGTCTCGGCCGGGTGCATGATGGCCGCATGGCCCACGAGTTCCGCGACGAAGCCGACCGCGACCGCTACGCGATGTACGTCGACGGCGAGCTCGTCAGCGTGCTCGACCGCCGCGCGACCGACGACGCCGTGTCGTTCCCGCACACCTACACGGTGCCGAAGCACCGCGGCCACGGGTACGCGGCGCAGCTCGTCGAGCACGCCGTCGCGGACGTCGAGGCCACCACCACGAAGCGCATCGTCCCGATGTGCTGGTTCGTCGCGAAGTGGTTCGACGAGCACCCCGAGAAGGCCGACCTGCTCAGCCGCGGCGCCGCGGACTGACTCCACCACGCGGAGGCGACGATGCCGACGATCACCCCCTTCCTCTGGTACGACGACCAGGCAGAGCCCGCGGCGCGGCACTACACGAGCCTGTTCGGGGACAGCCGCGTCGACAGCGTCGCGCGGATGCCCGACGGGTCCGCACTGGTCGTCGAGTTCACGCTCCTCGGACAGCCGTACCGCGCGATGAACGGCGGACCCGGCCACCCGCACACCGACGCGGTGTCGTTCCAGGTCGACGTCGACACGCAGGACGAACTCGACCGCGTCTGGGACGCGCTGCTCGCCGACGGCGGCGAGCCGGTCGCGTGCGGCTGGCTCCGGGACCGCTGGGGCCTGTCGTGGCAGGTGACCCCGTCCATGATGGGCGAGCTCATGACCGGCAGCGGCGACCCCGAGGCGAACGCCCGGGTCTTCGCGGCCATGCAGCAGATGGTCAAGCTCGACATCCCCGCACTCCGGGCCGCGGCGGCGGGTCACTGAGGGTTCCGCGCACGTACCCGCCGGTATGGTGGCGGGACCGATCGGCGCCGACGGACGGCGCACCCCCGCGAGAGGCTGGAGACCGAGATGAGCAGCCCGAGCTCCGACGTCCGGGACGGAGACCTCCGCGACGGAGCCGTCCGGAACAGCGACGTCCGGAACAGCGACATCGGCCGCGCCTACACGGAACTCTCCCGGATCACCCGACGCGCGAGCATCCGCGCCCGCGGTGACGACGAGGCACTGAGCGTCGTCGACCAGTCCCTCGTCGACTTCGTCGTGCAGCACCCCGGCTGCATGGCCATCGACATCGCCCGGTACCTGCGGCTCAACCGCTCGACGATCTCGCGGCAGCTGTCCGGGCTGCTCGCCGCCGGGCTCGTCCGCACGACCGACGGTGGTTCGGGAAACGCCAAGCCGCTCGAGGCCACCGACGCCGGACGTGCCGCACTCGACCGGTCGGTCCGGATGCACCGCAGCGCCCTCGAGGAACGTCTCGCCGAGTGGTCCGACGACGACGTCGCCCTGCTCGCCGGGCTGCTCGAGCGGCTCGGCGCCGCGGACGAGGCCGGCCTGCCGATGCCCGGTCGCACGGCCTCGTGACGACGTCGTTCGTCCTGCTGTCCGACACGCACCTGCCGAAGCGCGCGAAGGACCTGCCCGCCGGGCTCTGGGCGGACATCGACGCCGCGGACCTCGTGGTGCACGCGGGGGACTGGGTCGACCTGGCCACCGTCGACGCCGTGCAGGCACGCTCCCGGCGCTTCGCGGGCGTCCGCGGCAACAACGACGGTCCCGAGTTCGACGACCGGCTGCCCCTCGTCGCGCACCTGCTGGTCGAGGACCTGCGCTGGGCGGTCGTGCACGAGACCGGGGCCGCGACGGGGCGGGAACGCCGGGCGGACCGGGACCACCCGGACACCGACGTGCTCGTGTTCGGGCACTCGCACATCCCGTGGGACACCGTCGCCCCGTCGGGCATGCGGCTGCTCAACCCGGGATCGCCGACGGACCGCCGCCGCCAGCCCGACCACACGTGGATGCGCGGCGAGGTGTCCGGGAGCGACCTGACCGTCGAGCTGGTCCGTCTGCCCCCGCGCTGACCCCCGGCATGCGGACCCGGGCGCGCTGACCCCGGGCCCGCCCCGGGGCACGCGCCGCCCCGTCAGTCCGTCGGCATCCGGAAGAACGCCAGCTCCCAGGCCGTCGACGTCCGGAACGCCGCCGTCATCCGCCCGCGTTCCTCGGCGCTCGCCGCGGCCGCGTGCCGCTCGACCCAGTCCGTCGCCGCCGCCGAGGCCGCCGCGAACCCCGGGTCGCCGTAGGCTCCGAGCCAATCGCCGAACGGGTGTCCCTCTGGTGCCCGGCCGAGCCACGTCCCGACCCAGGCGTAGACCCGGAAGCACGGCAGCACCGCCGCCGCCAGGACCGCCGCCGAGCCGGTGTCCGCCGCCCGCTGCAGGTGCGCGAGGTACCCGGCGCACTCCGGGTGCACGGGGTCGTCCGCCCGGGAGCCCGCGAGCCGGCGGTGGTGCAGGTCCCGCGCCTCGTCCGCACACCCCTGCGCGGCACCCGCCCAGAACGCGGCTTCGTCCGACGACGGCGTCGCCGCCGAAGCCAGGGCCGACAGGTGCCCCTGGTACGCCCGCAGGTAGTGCACGTCCTGCGCCAGGTACCCCGCGAAGACCTCCGTCGACAGCGTCCCGTCCCGCAGCCCCACCAGGAACGGCGTCGCGAGGATCTCCTCGAGCACGCCGGCGACGTCCGTCCACCACCGGTCCGTCCACCGCACCGGGGGCAGGAGGGCCCGCACGGCGGCACCGTGGTCGACCGGTCCGTTCCCGCTCCCCACGCGCAGGTCGTCCGCCCCGGCCAGTGCGGCACCGAGCCACGCCTTCGCCTCACCGACCGCGAGCTCCCAGTCGCCCGTCCGCACCACGAGCGTCGCGATCGCGCTCGACAGCGAGCACCCCGTGCCGTGCGTGTTCGTCGTCGCGACCCGCGGCGCCGAGAACGTCCGCCGCGCGCCCGAGGGCTCCACGAGCTCGTCGTCCGCCGTGCCCCCGTCGTCGTGGCCGCCCTTGGCCAGGACCCGCACGTCCCACGTCCGTGCGACGAGCAGGGCCGGATCCTCGACGTCCGGTGCGCCCGCTGCCAGCTCCGCCAGCACCGCGAGCTCCGCCCGGTTCGGCGTCACCAGGTCGGCGAGCCCGAGGAGCTCCCGGACCGCCTCGACCGCGTCCGCGTCGAGCAGCCGGTCGCCGCTCGTCGCCACCATCACCGGGTCGACCACGACGACCGGCGGCCGGTGCGCCCGGAGCCACGCCGTGACCTCGCGGACGACCGCCGCGGTGCCGAGCATGCCCGTCTTCACCGCGTCCACCGTCACGTCGTCGGACACCGCGTCGAGCTGCTCCCGCAGGAACGCCGGCTCCGGCACGTGCACCGACCGCACGCCGTGCGTGTTCTGCGCGACGAGCGCCGTCACGACCGCCATGCCGTACCCGTCGTGCGCCGCGATCGCCTTGACGTCCGCCTGCACGCCGGCCCCGCCCGTCGGGTCCGTCCCCGCGATGCTCAGCACGCGGGGCACACCCCCGGTCACGCGTCCGCCCCGTGGTCCGGTGCGCCGGCCTGGAGGCACGCCCCACCCCCGCCGTCGTCCGTCCGGTCCGCCCGGTGGCCGGGCCCGGCGGCGTCCCAGGCCGCGACGAGCGCGACGGCGGACGCGCCCGGGTCGGCCGCCGCGCAGATGCCCGACACCACCGCGACGCCGGCGGCGCCGGCGACCCGGAGCGGCGCGACGTCGTCCAGCCCGACCCCGCCGATCGCCACGCACGGCAGGTCCGTGGCGGCGGCGATCCGCGCGAACCCGTCGTGCCCGAGCGCCGGCGGGTGGTCCGGCTTCGTCGTCGTCGGGTGCACCACGCCGACCCCGAGCAGGTCCACCGTCCCGCGGGGGAGCCGCTCGACGGCCGCCAGGTGCTCCGGCGTGTTCGCGGTCAGCCCGACATGGGCGTCCGCGCCGAGCAGGGCACGCGCCGCCGTCACCGGGACGTCCGACCGGCCGAGGTGCACCCCGGCGACGGCGTGCCCGGCGTGCCGCGCCGCCAGGGCCACGTCGAGCCGGTCGTCCACCACGACCGTCGCACGGTCGCCCACCGCGTCCGCGACCGCCGCGGTCAGGGCGAGCAGGTCCCGGGCCGACGCCGTCTTGTCGCGGACCTGCACGATCCGCACACCGCCGTGCACCGCCGCACGGACGACCGCGAGCACGCCGAGACCGTGCCGGTCGCACAGCACGGGGTCGGTCACCAGGTAGACACCCACGTCCGCGGTCACGCGCCGACCCCCTGCGGGGCGGTCGTGCCCGGTTCGGCGGTGATCCGGGCGGTGCGGACGACGTCCTCCGGGGTGAGGGACGCCAGCCGGTCGAGGAACAGCGGCTGGAACGTCCCCGGACCGCCGGCGTCCGCCGCCGCGAGTTCGGCGGCGATCGTGTGCACCGCCGTCGCCGCGACGGCCGCGACCCCGGGGTCGTCCGGGGCCACCGCCGTGAAGGCCGCGACGACCGCACCGAGCGCGCACCCGCCGCCCGTGATCCGCGTCAGGAGCTCCGTCCCGTTCGCCACCCGCACCACGCCGGTGCCGGGCGCGACCACGAGGTCGACCGCACCGGACACGGCCAGCGCGCCCACGATCCTCCCGTCCGACGCCCCGACGGCCGCCGCACGCGCGTCGTCGGGGCCGACCGTGCTGTCCACCCCGCGCCCACCGGCGCTCGCGCCGAGCACGGCGAGGACCTCGGAGGCGTTGCCGCGCAGCACCGTGGGGCGCAGGGCCAGGAGCTCGCGCGCCAGCGCGGTGCGCACCGGGAGCGAGCCGACGGCGACCGGGTCGAGGACCCACGGGGTGCCCGCCTCGACGGCGGCGGTCGCGGCCTCGACGGACGCGGCGCGCGGCTCGGCGTGCGGGGTGCCGGTGTTCACCAGCAGGGCGTCGGCGACCCGGGCGAACGGACCGGCCTCGGTCGTGACGTCGACCATCGCGGCCGAGGCACCGAGGGCCAGCAGGACGTTGGCCGTGACGTTCTGCACGACGGTGTTCGTGATGCACTGCACGAGCGGCGAGCGGGCCCGGACGGCCTCCAGCAGGTCGGCGGTGCGGTGGGCCCAGGCAGGGGAGGGCGCAGCGTTCTCCATGGACGATCCCTTCGCGAGTACGAGCTCGAGCAGGTTCGACGGGTGTGATCTCAGCCGCCCGGTGGCGGCACCCCGTGTCTCGGGGCACACGGTACACGAGCCGTCCGCAGTCATCGAGGGGGCCCGTGTGCCAGGGTTGACGGGTGCCACATCCGACGCCTCCCGGACCCCCGCCCGGTCCGCGCGACCCCGGCGACGCGTGGGCGGTCGGACCCGACGGGACGAAGGCGTGGGGCCGCTTCGGCGCCGCCGGCCTGCTCGTCGACGACGGTCACGGCCGCGTGCTCCTGCAGCACCGCGTCGAGTGGAGCCACCACGGCGGCACCTGGGGCATCCCCGGCGGCGCCCGGCACCAGGGCGAGGACGCCGTCACCGGCGCGCTCCGCGAGTCCGCGGAAGAGGCCGGGGTACCCGAGGACGGTGTCGACCTGCGCCACACGGCCGTCCTCGACCTCGGGTTCTGGACCTACACGACCGTGGTGGGCCGCGCCTCCCGGCCGTTCGACCCGGTGATCGCGGACCGCGAGAGCCTCGCGCTGTCCTGGATCCCGCTCGACCAGGTCCTCGACCTGCCGCTGCACCCGGGCTTCGGCGCCTCCTGGCCGGCGCTCCGCGACGCCATCACGACCACCCCGCACGTCGTCGTCGACGCCGCGAACGTCGTCGGCAGCGTGCCCGACGGCTGGTGGAAGGACCGCGCCGGTGCGGCGTCGCGACTGCTGGCGTCCGTGTCGACGCTCGCCGCGGCCGGGCTGCCCGCCGACGCCCTCGGGCTCGGGTTCGACCGGTGGTGGCCACGCTGGACCGTGGTGCTCGAGGGCGCCGCGCGCGGTGCGGACGACGTCGGTGCGGACGTGACCGTGGTGCGCGCCGAGGGGTCCGGGGACGACGCCGTGGTCGCGGCGACGGCGGCCGCGGTCGATGCGGGCGACGCGCCCGTCGTGGTCGTCACGGCGGACCGTGAGCTGCGTGAACGCGTCGGGGCGCTCGGGGCCGAGGTCCGCGGTCCCGGGTGGTTCCGCGAGCAGGGCTGAGCGACCGCCGGGCTCCGGTTCCGGTCGCCGTGCGACGCGCATCGTGACCGAACCGTGACGGACCGGCCTCCGTGCCGATACGCTGGCGCCCACGTCGACGGGGACGTGCCGACAGGAGGTCACGATGGAGCGTGTCACGAGAGCCGACGACCGCGTCCACCGCCCAGCCGGGCCCTGGACGCCGACGGTGCACCAGCTGCTCACGCACCTGCACGAGCAGGGCTTCGTCGCGGCGCCCGAGCCCATCGCCCTCGGCGACGCGCTCGAGACGGTCACCTTCGTGCCCGGCGTCGCGGGCAACTACCCGTGGAGCGCCGAGATCGCGGGCGAGGCGGCCCTCGTCACCTCCGCGCGCCTGCTCCGGCAGTACCACGACGCCGCGGCCACGTACCCGCGCAGCGCGACCGACGTGTGGTCGCAGGCCGAACGCCTGCCGGTCGAGACGATCGTGCACGGCGACTTCGCGCCGTACAACTGCGTCTACGACGGCATCGCGGCGGTCGGGCTCATCGACTTCGACACCGCGCACCCCGGTCCGCGGGTGTGGGACGTCGCGAGCGCGGTGTACCGGTTCGCCCCGTTCACCACCGGCCAGGTCGAGGGCAGCACGGCCCCGACCCTGGACGAGCGACTCGAGCGGGCCGCGGAGTTCTGCCGCGCCTACGAGCTCGACGACCGGTCCCGCGGGGTGCTCGTCGAGACGATGACCGCCTCGCTCGTCGCCCTCGTGACGACCATGGAGACCGAGGCCGCCGCCGGCAACCCGAAGTTCATCAGCGACCTGGAGCACGGCCACGCCGAGCTCTACCGGGCCGACGTGGCGTACATCGAGGCGAACGCGGACGCGATCCACCAGGCGGTCACCGCGCTCTGACGGACGGACCGCGCCCAGGCAGCGTGCAGCCCGCACGCGGCGGACTCCGACGGATCGTCCGGTAGCGTCGGGAGGCCATGACCGACAGCCCGGCCGACGCCACCCCGTACGAGGTGCTCGGCGTCCTCCCCACCGCCGACGACGACGAGCTCCGTCGCGCCTACCGCCGGGCCGCCCGCGAATCCCACCCCGACCTGGGCGGGGACGCCCGGCGCTTCCGGCAGGTCCAGGTCGCGTGGGAGCGCATCGGCACCCCCGCTGCCCGTCGTGCGTACGACGCCGGGTCCCGGGCGACGTCGGGGTCCGCCGGCACGAGCGGGCCGTCCGGGTCGTCGAGCTGGCGGAGCGACCCCGGCCGCGACGCGTACGCGCCGCCGGCCGCGCGCCGTGACTCCCGTCCGCGCGCCCGGTCGCACGGCCACCCCGGCGGCCGGTCCCGCGAGGTCTTCCTGCAGGCGGAGCGCGAGTGGGTGGGACTCGGCGACCCGATCGACGACCCCTACGACCCCGTGCTCGTCCGTTCGGCACCCCGGCACGTCCGGCGCCTGCTCGGCGAGGCCCTGGCGGAGGAGGCGACCGCGTCGATCGTCGCGGACATGGGCATCGGCGTGACCGTGTGGCACGACCTGGACGCCGGCGCCGAGGGCAAGCTCGACCACGCCGTCCTCACCACCGCCGGGCTCTGGGCCGTCGAGTCGATCGACTGGGGCGGCCCCGTCCGCATCGAGCACGGCGAGGTCACCGGCGAGACCCTGGCGCCGGGGGAGCGCCCCGTCAAGGAGCTCGTCCGGGCGGCCCGCGCGGTGCAGAAGCAGACGCGCGTCCGGTTCACCGGCAGGCTGCTGGTCGTGCCCGACACCGCGGTGGACGAGGACGTGCAGGTCGTCGGGCCCGCGCGGAAGCCGACGGCCTTCGTGGTCCGCCGCAGCGCGCTCCGGCAGGTCCTGAACGGCGTGTGGTCCCCGGAGGGCAACGTTGACGTCTTCGCGGTGCGCGACCAGCTGCAGCAGACCGTCCGCTTCGTCTGACCGCGCGCTGCGCGGGGGGACCGCCTCAGTACCCGCGGAGCTTCTCCAGGTCCCGGCGCTCCCGCTTGCTCGGGCGTCCGGCACCGCGCTCTCGGGTCGGGACGAAGCCGGCCTCCTCGCGGGGGAGCCGCGGCGGGGTGCGGTCCTCGAAGTGCTTCGCGGCCTCCGGGGCGCTCGTCCGCTTCAGGATGATGCCGCGGACGACCACGATCCGGTCGAAGCCGTTCTGGCGGACCCGCACCTCGTCCCCGGGGGCGACCGGCTGCGCGGCCTTCGCCCGCTCGCCGTTCACCCGGACGTGCCCGGCCTTGCACGCGGCGGTCGCGGCCGAGCGGGTCTTCGTGATCCGCACCGCCCAGATCCAGCTGTCCACGCGCGCTTTCTCCACTCGACCACCCTACGCGGCCGTCCCCGCGTCCCAGGCTGCGGCCGTCCCCGCACCCTAGGCTCGCAGCCGTGCCCCAGTCCGACGAGCCCGACGCGACCCAGCCCGCGGCGACGCCGTCCGACCCGACCCCGCAGTCCGACCCCGCCGCGCTCGCTCGCGCCCGCGCCCTCGCAGTCCTCGCCACCGCCGCCCCCGGGGACCGGCTCGTCGTCCGCGCACACCACGGCGACGGCGCCCGGGACGCCCTCGGCGAGCTCGTCGCCCGCACCCCGAGGACGGTGTCGATCGCGACCCGCCGCGGCACGGTCGTCGTGCCCCTGGACGCCGTCGTCGCCGCGAAGCCCGTCCCGCCACCCCCGGCACCACGGCCTCGCCGCACCTGACCCCCGCACCTGACCCCCGCGCCGGACCGCCCACCTCGCCCTGCTGCGGCGAGGCGACCCGACCACGCAGCGGCCCACCCGTAGCCTCGGGGCATGGTCGTCCCCGTCCCGCTCGGCACCGAGGACCGGACCGCCCGGCTGACCCTCCACCGCCCCGACCACTGGCACCGCGAGGACGCGCAGCAGGCGGACCTCCGCATCACCGGTGACGACGTCGCGCTCACCGTCCGGTCCCGCCCGAGCGACCGGACGATCGCCGAGGAGCACACGAGCCTCCTCGAACGGCTCCCCGGGTCCGTCGGGGGGCTGCGCCTGATCGGCTCCGACGCGTGGACCGCGGCCGGGGCCCCCGCACGCCTCGTCGAGTACGTCCGACCCACCGCGGACGAGTGGACCGAGGGCGGCGACGTCGCCGGTGCGCACCTGCTGTTCGTCACCGGTCGGCACCGGGTCGACGTCACCGTCGAACGTCCGCTCCGCCGGCTCGTCGCCACCGACGACCTCGTCTTCGCCGTGCTCGAGTCGGTCCGTGCGACCGAGCCGACCCCGGCACGCCCGCAGCGCGACCTCGAGCCGCTGCCCGCCCCCGCGCCCGCACCGGTCCTCGACGGACCGCGGGTGAGCGTCGCCGCACTCGCCACCCTGCAGGGCCTGGTCGGCCGCCGCTGGAACCCCACCCTCCTCCGCACCGAGGCGGGCCGCGAGCTCGTCGAGGCCGGCCTCGTCGGCCGGCTCGGCACCCTGCCCGAGTCCACGCAGGCGCTCCTCGCACCCTGGCAGGAGGGCACCCAGCCGGTCACGCTGGAACAGCACCTGCCCGACGGGCGGCGAACGCGCCTCCAGGCCTGGTCCGACACCGTCGTCGACGGGACGGACGACGTCGTGGTCGGCTCCGCCACGCCGGAACGGGTCGTCGCGCTGCTGGCCGGGAGGCTCGGCATCGGTCCGACGTGGACCTTCCCGTTCCGCACGGGGTCGCTCCGGGCGGACCTGCTGGGTCGCCGCGTCGGCGGCGGTACCGACGCGCCGGACCTGCCCGCGTCGGTCGCCGAGGGCGACCCGCGGCTGGCCCGGTTCTGGTCCGCCCCGTGGACCGTCTCGCACCTGCTGCGTCCCGGCCGTCCGGAGCCCGTCACGATCGTGCACGCTGCCGGGCACGGCTTCGCGCGCGTCGGACGCACGACGGCCGGGGAGACGTCCTTCCGGACGGACTCCCCGGCCAACGTGTACCGGAGCGTGGTGCGCGCGGTGCTCGCCGCGCCGGCCGCCTAGGCGGCCGGACCCGCGGTCAGGGTGACTGTGACGGTCTTCGCGGCGCCCGTGGCGTCGGTGTAGCCGACCGTCACCTCGTCACCCACCGAGTGGGCGCGGATCGCCGCCGTGAGGGCGTCGCTCGAGGTGACCGCGGAGCCGTCCAGGCTCGTGATCGTGTCGCCCTCGGTCAGCCCGGCCAGGGCGGCGCCCGAGTTCGCGACCGTCCCGGCGACCGCGACGCCGCCGCTCGTGGCGGTTCCGCTCACCTCGACCCCGAGGAACGCCGGCAGGCCGATCGTGATCGTGTCCGACGCGTGCCCGGCGAGGATCTCGTCCGCGATGGACTTCGCCGTCGCGATCGGGATGGCGTAGCCCGTGACGTCCGCCGACCCCGAGGACGCGGCGGTCGCCATGCCGACGACCTCGCCCTCGCTGTCGAGCACCGGGCCGCCGGAGTCACCCGACACGATGTCCGCGGCGACCTGCAGGAGCCCCTGCAGCGACTCGGTCCCGGTGCCGGATTCGCTCTGCACCTGGATGTCCTGGTCGGTCGCGGTCACGGTGCCCTGGGCGGACACCAGGTCGCCCGTGCCGCCGGCGTTGCCGACGTCGGTGATCGCGTCGCCGGTCTTCGCGCCGCCGTCGTCGTCCAGCGTGACCGTGGAGAGCCCGGAGGCGTCCTTGAGCCTGAGGACGGCGACATCGTGCGTGGCGTCGGTGCCGACGACCTCGGCGTCGTACTGCTTGCCGGTCGTCTCGTCCGTCACGGTGATGCTCGTCGCGCCCTGCACGACGTGGTTGTTCGTCAGGATCGTCCCGTCCGAGGTCAGGATCATCCCGGTGCCGGCGGCCTGCGACGACGCGTCGTAGTTGAGGACCGTGTCGATCGTGACGACGCCCTTCTTCTGCGCGGCGGTCGCGGCGGTGGCGGCCGACTCGGTCGCCGTGCCGGAACCGGTGCCCGTCCCACCCGTGCCGCTGCCGCCGGTCCCGCTGCCGTCGCCGTACCCGGGGACGGTGAAGCCGTTCGTCCCGGACCCGCCCGTGCCCGTGCCGGAGCCGGTGTCGGGCAGGGTGCCCTGCGTCTGGCTCGACGTCGTCGTGGTGTGCTGCGTGGACAGGCCGAGTGCCGTGCCGCCCGCGGCGCCGAGGATCGCGAGCGCCGCGACGCCGGAGCCGATCACCAGGCCGAGCCGACGGGGCTTGCCGTTCTTCCCGGTGGTGTGCGCCCAGCCACCGGCGTGCGCCCAGCCGCCGGCGTGGTCCGCGGCGGCGGCGGCACCGGCCCAGTGCTGCTGGCCGTGCGCACCGGCGGGGTTGCCGAGCGACGCCCCGCCGAGGAGCGCCGCGGAGCCGACGAGGTACGGGCCGCGTCCGTCCTGCGTGTAGGCGTAGGGGCCCGAGCCGTCGGCGCCGTACAGGTAGGGGCCGCTGCCGTCGAACGCGTACGCCGGGCGGAGCGTGGTGCGGTCGGCGTGCGGCGCCTCCCACTCGGTCCGCGGTGCCTGCTGCGCGTCGTGCTCGTCGTCGGCCGCTGCGGGGTTCGGGGTCTCGTTCATCGGTGCTCTCCGGTCGTCCTCGGCGCCCTGGTCGAGCGTCGTGGGACCCAGTACAGGCGCCGAACCCATGACGAGCCTATGAACGAACCCGGTGGCTGCTCCGGGGTTCCTCGGGGGCCGCCGAGCAGGGCACGCGCATAGGCTTGCACCACTGCCCATGCACGCGTCCGCTCCCCGCCCCCGTCCCCGCCTCCGCCGCGCTCCGCTCCTCCGGCCACGGCCAGAGCCGGTGTCCCGCGGACGACTCGTCGGCGCCGCGGTGACCGCAGTGGTCGTGCTCGCCGTCGCGGTGGCGCTCTCGGTGGCCTTCGGCTCGCGGCCGATCCCGCTCGGCACCGTCCTCGGCACGGTCCTGCACCCGGGACGGCAGGACGAGATCGGGCTCATCGTCCTCGGCAACCGCGTGCCCCGCACCGTCGTCGGACTGCTCGCCGGCACCGCCCTCGGGGGCGCCGGTGCCGTCATGCAGGGCGTGACACGGAACCCCTTGGCCGACCCGAGCGTCCTCGGCATCAACGCCGGCGCGGCCCTCGCGGTGGTGGTGGGCATCGCCGTGTTCGGCATCAGCGGCACCGCCGCGTACCTGCCCTTCGCGTTCGTCGGCGCCGGCCTCGCCGCGCTCCTGGTCTACGGGGTCGCCGCGCTCGCCCGCCGCGGCCTCTCCCCGGTCGGGCTCGCGCTCGCCGGGGCCGTCGTGGCCGCCGCCCTGTCGTCGATCACCACGGCGGTCCTGGTGACGAGCCAGAGCCTGCTCGACCAGCTGCGGTTCTGGCAGGTCGGGGCGCTCGCCGGCAAGGACCTCGGCACGGCCGCAGTGATCGCCGTGCCGGTGCTCGTCGGGCTCGTCGTCGCCGCCGGACTCGGCCGTTCCCTGAACACCCTCGCGCTCGGTGACGAGCTCGCGGCGTCGCTCGGGCAGCGGGTCGTCCTCGTGCGGGTCGTCGGCGGTGTCGTCACGGTCCTGCTCGCCGGGTCGGCCGTCGCCGCCGCCGGGCCGATCGCCTTCGTCGGCCTGGCCGTGCCGCACGCCGTCCGCCGACTGAGCGGACCCGACCAACGCTGGACGATCCTCCTGTCCGCCCTCGTCGCGCCCGCGCTCCTGCTCGTCGCCGACGTCGTCGGCCGGGTCGTCGCGTACCCGGGGGAGCTGCAGGTCGGCATCGTGACCGCGCTCATCGGCGCGCCGGTGTTCATCTGGCTCGTCCGTTCACGCGTGGTGACCGGCCTGTGAGCGCCGTCCGCCGCGAGGTCACCGTCCTCGGCGCCGTCCTCCTGGTCCTCGTCGCCCTGGTGACCGTCGGGCTCGGCGTCGGGGAGATCCCGCTGTCGCCGCTGCAGGTGGGCGCCGCGCTCGTCGGGCGCGGCGACACGGTCTCCGACTTCGTGATCGGGCAGCTCCGCGGTCCGCGGGTCGCCGGCGCCGTGCTCGTCGGGGCGGCCCTCGGGGTCGCCGGCGGCATCGTGCAGAGCGTGGTCCGGAACCCGATCGCGAGCCCGGACGTGATCGGCATCACGTCCGGGGCGAGCGCGGCCGGGCTCACCGCGATCGTGCTGTTCGGCGCGAGCGGCGGGACGCTGTTCGCCGTCGTGGTCGTCGGGGCCGTGCTCGTGTCGATCGTGATCGCGGCGCTGTCCTGGCGGCGGGGGATCACCGGCAACCGGGTCGTGCTGGTCGGCATCGGGGTCGCCGCGATCTGCCTGAGCATCACTGGGTGGATGCTCACCTCGGGGAGCGTGCAGCAGGCGGGCACGGCGCTCCTGTGGTTGTCCGGCAGCCTGAACGCCGTCGACCGCGGGCTCGTCGGGATCCTCGGCGTCGCGGTCGTCGTGCTGCTCGCGGCCGCCCTCGTGCAGTCGCGCCGGCTGACGGTCCTCGCCCTCGGGGACGAGGTCGCGGCCGCGCTCGGACTCCGACCCGACCGCGCGAAGGTGCTCCTGCTCCTGACCGCGGTGTGCCTGACCGCGGGGGCCGTGGCGACCGCGGGGCCGGTGGCGTTCGTGGCGCTCATGGCGGCGCCGATCGCCCGACGACTGGTCGGCAACGGGCGGGTCGCGCTCGGGGTCACCGCGGCGGTCGGTGCGGCGATCACGCTCGCGAGCGACCTCGTCGCGCAGTTCGCGATCCCGGGGAACGCGCTGCCGGTCGGCGTCGTCACCGGGGTCGTCGGCGCGCCGTACCTGCTCTGGCTGCTGGCACGCGGGCGCTGACGGAGCCGGGCGCGGGCGCGCGTTGCTGCGTCGATCCCGCGAGGTCCGCAGCGGCGTCGCGCAACGTCCTGGCGGCTTCCCGCACGACACCCCTTCGACCCCCCGTCCGAGGGTCCCCGCGAGCCGACCGTCGGCCGTACGGTCGTCGCGACCGCACGGGCTCCCCGACAGCTCCCGACCCGACGGGCCGCTGGTCCACGTGCACCGAAGGACGACGACCGACATGACCGAACACCGAGGCGCCGCCCCCGCGCGACGCCGGCAGTGGGGTTCCGAGCGGCGGACCCAGCCGCTCGACACCCTGCACGCGCGACCCAGCGACCGGAAGCTCGTCTCCGGCCGGGTCGCCATCATCCTGACCATCGCCTTCTGGGTCGCCTACGTGGTGTACACCGTGATCCGGCAGTTCCTCGACTACGGCACGGAGAGCTTCCGCTTCACGACCGAGGCGCTGTCGTACCTGGTGGTCGTCACGTTCCTGACGTTCTCGGCGCTCATGCACCTGGTCGCCCGCCAGGGTGCCCTCGAGCGCTTCGCGACCCACGTCCGCGTGCCCCGCGCCGAGCTCGACCGCCACTTCGCGACCGGTCACACCGCACCGATGACCGTCCTCGTGCCGAGCTACGCCGAGGAACCCGACGTCGTCGCGACGACGCTCTGGTCGGCCGCGCTGCAGGAGTACCCCGCGCTCCGCATCGTCCTGCTCGTCGACGACGCCCCGTTCCCGACCGACCCGGAGACCGCCGCCAAGCTCGACCGCACCCGGGCCGTCGCCACGTCGATCCAGCAGCAGCTCGCCGCACCGTCCCGTCGGTTCCAGGAGGCCCTGTTCGCGGCCGAGGTCGAGGCGTCCCGGACCCCGTGCGCGAGCGTCGAGACCCTGCGCGCCCTCGTCGAGCACCACCGCTGGGCGGACGCCTGGCTCCGGCGGCACGCCCGCGAGCACGAGGTCGTCGACCACGTCGACCACTTCTTCCACGACCAGGTGCTCACCGGGCTCGCCGACGACCTCCGGCTGACCGCCGAGGCGCTCGGGGCCGCGGTCGACAGCGCCGTCGCCGGCGGGACCACGGTCACCGAGGTCACGTCCGAGCGCGTGCTCGAGCTGCACCGCCGCCTCGCGTGGACCTTCACCGCCGAGGTGACGACGTTCGAGCGGAAGCGCTACGCGAACCTGTCGCACGAGGCGAACAAGGCGATGAACCTCAACGCCTACATCGGGCTGCTCGGCGGGGCCTACGTCGCCGACGAGACCGCGTCCGGCACCGTGCTCCGTCCGGTCGCCGACGAGTCCGCCGCGGACCTCGTCCTCCCCGCGTCCGACTACCTGCTCACCCTCGACGCCGACTCGGTCCTGCTCCGCGACTACTGCCTCCGGCTCGTGTACTTCCTCGAGCAGCCCGAGAACGAGCGCGTCGCGGTGACGCAGACGCCGTACTCGTCCTTCCGGGGCGCGGCGACCCGCATCGAGCGGCTGGCGGGCGCGACGACCGACATCCAGCACATCCTGCACCAGGGCATGTCCCGGTACGCCGCGACCTTCTGGGTCGGCGCGAACGCCGTGATCCGGACGCGGGCGCTGCGGGACATCGAGGAGGTCGAGACCGTCGGCGGCTTCGAGGTCCGCCGGTTCGTCCAGGACCGCACGGTGATCGAGGACACCGAGTCGAGCGTCGACCTCGGCATGCACGGCTGGACGCTCGTGAACTACCCCGAGCGGCTGTCGTACAGTGCGACGCCGCCGGACTTCGGGTCGCTCGTCGTCCAACGCCGCCGCTGGGCGAACGGCGGACTCCTCATCCTGCCGAAGTACATCCGGCAGGTCCGCGAGCGCCGCGCCCGGGGCGAACGGGTCGGCGTCGTCGAGATGGCACTCCGCGTGAACTACATGGCGTCGATCGCCTGGGCGTCGTTCGGGCTGATCTTCCTGCTCGCCTACCCGTACGACTCGCGCCTGCTCAGCCCGATGGTCCTGCTCGCCGCGCTGCCGTACTTCTGGATGCTCGGCAGCGACCTGCGGTACTGCGGCTACAAGCGCTCGGACGTATTCCGGATCTACGGCTTCAACCTCGTGCTCATGCCGGTGAACGTCGCCGGGGTGCTCAAGAGCGTCCAGCAGATGCTCACGGCGAAGAAGATCCCGTTCGCCCGCACGCCGAAGGTCCGCGACCGGACAGCGGCCCCGGCGCTCTACGTCCTCGCCCCGTACGCGATGGTGCTGTTCTCGGTGTTCACGTTCGCCCGCGACGCCCAGGCGCACAACTGGGGCAACGCGGCCTTCGCGGTGTTCAACGCGGTCCTCGCCTCGTACGCGATCGTCGCGTACATCGGTGTGTGGAACTCGGTCGTCGACGTCTGGATGTGGGCGACGGCGTGGATGTACTACGACCCGGAGGCGCGGCGCTCCCGTCGCGAGGCCCGGAAGGCCGCACGGAGCGAGCGGCGCCGGGCGCGCCGCGGGCTCGTGCCGGAGCCGGTGGTCGTGACCGAGGACTGGCGCGCGGTGCTGTACTTCGGTGACCGCGGCCGGACCCTGACCGAGCAGCACGTCGTCTCGACGGGCCCGCAGGCGGTCCGGTCGCCGCACACCGCGACGCCGGACAGTCGCCGGGCGGCCCGCGCCGCCGAGCAGGGCCCGGCCCGCGCCGATCAGGGCACCGCCCGCGCCGACGAGCGGAGCGCCGCCTGATGGCCGCGCGTCGCCTGTCGCCGCTCCGCGTCGCCGTCGCGGTCCTGGCCGTCGTCGCCGTCGGTGCCGGTGGGTACGTCGGTTTCGACCGCTGGCAGTCCGCCCACGCCGCCGAGTCCGAGAAGCCGTGGTTCGCGGCCTACACCGACGTGACGGTCACGCCGACCTTCGCGTTCGAGGACGTCAAGTCCGCCCGAGGCCGAGACGTCATGCTGTCCTTCGTGGTCGCCGACCACGACGCCGCCTGCACGCCGACCTGGGGTTCCGCGTACACGCTGGACGGCGCCGCGGACACGCTCGACCTCGACCGCCGGATCGCCCGGCTCGAGCAGCAGGACGGCGAGGTCGGCGTCTCGTTCGGCGGTCTCGCGAACGACGAGCTCGCGACGACCTGCACCGACCCGAAGGACCTCGTCGCCGCGTACGCGTCGGTGGTGCAGCGGTACGACGTCAGCACCGTCGACTTCGACGTCGAGGGCGACGACCTGACGAACCGCGCCGGGGGTGAGCGCCGGGCGGCCGCGGTCGCCGAGCTCCAGCAGGCACGCCGGGCGGCGGGGCACCCCCTCGCCGTGTGGCTGACCCTGCCGGCGGCGCCGTCCGGGCTGACCACGGACGGCACGACGGCGGTGTCGCAGTTCCTGGCGGCCGGCGTCGACCTGGCCGGTGTCAACGCGATGACGATGGACTTCGGCGAGGGGAAGGGGTCGAGCCAGAGCATGTACTCGGCCTCGGTGCAGACCCTGCAGGAGGTCCACCGGCAGCTCGGGGTCCTGTACGACCGTGCCGGCACGCCCCTCGGTGACGCGACGCTCTGGCGGAAGGTCGGCGCGACGCCGATGATCGGTCAGAACGACGTCCGTGACGAGGTCTTCGGGCTCGCCGACGCGCGGAAGCTCAACGCCTGGGCACGCGACCAGGGGCTCGGCCGGATGTCCATGTGGTCGCTCAACCGCGACACCACGTGCGGGACGAACTACGTCAACCTGTCGACCGTGTCGAACTCGTGCTCCGGGGTCGACCAGGGCGGCCAGCTCTTCGCGGACGTGCTCGGCAAGGGCTTCGGTGGTCGCATCACCGCGGCGGCCGGCGACGTGACGACGGCCGAGCCGAGCGCCACCGAGCAGCCGACGGACGACCCCTCGACGAGCCCGTACCCGGTGTGGAGCGCGGACGCCGCCTACCTCGAGGGCACGAAGATCGTCTGGCACCACAACGTCTACGAGGCGAAGTGGTGGACCTCCGGCGACCTGCCCGACGACCCGGTGCTGAGCGCGTACGAGACGCCGTGGCGACTCGTGGGCCCGGTGCTGCCGGGGGAGCGCCCGGTGCAGCCGCTGACGCTCCCGGTGGGGACCTTCCCAGCCTGGTCGGGCGAGGCGGTCCACGACACCGGCGACCGGGTCCTGTTCCACGGCGTGCCGTACCAGGCGAAGTGGTGGAACACGGGCGACAGCCCCGAGGCGTCGACGAGCGACCCCGACGGGTCGCCCTGGGTGCGGCTCAAGGACGCGGAGATCGAGCGGATCCTCGCGGACCAGCGGGCCGGGAAGTCGATCCCGTCGTCGGCCGCCACCGGCGCGCCGTCCGTACCGGCATCCGCTGCGCCGACGGGGTCACCGACCGCGTCGCCGTCCGTCGGGCGGTGACCGGGCAGTGACCGACTTCTGGCCGGTCGGCGGCCTGGAGGCACGGTGCCAGCTGGCACCGTGCCTCCAGGCCGTCATCGGTGTGTTCCCGGTACGTTCGCTGTACGCGTGATCCCGACTTGTCCACGGCCCCGTTCGGGGCTGCCGGAGAGTCACCCGTTTCCGATACGCTGGTGCGCCAAGAGGAGGAGGTCCACGATGCCAGAGCCAGTGGTTCCGCAGCCGGACGGTCAGAAGACCCCGGAACAGCGGCTGGTCGACACCACCCTGACCTTCAGCATGGACATGGGGGCAGCACTCACCGCGGAGTCGGGGGTCTCGACCGAGGAACGCGACGCGATCAACGCGCTCCCGTCCGGATCGGCGCTCCTCGTCGTGCGCCGCGGTCCGAACGTGGGTGCGCGGTTCCTCCTCGACTCCGACGTCACGACGGCCGGGCGCCACCCGGACGCCGACATCTTCCTCGACGACGTGACGGTCTCGCGCAAGCACGCCGAGTTCCTGCGGCACGGGACGGCCTTCAGCGTCAAGGACAACGGGTCGCTCAACGGCACGTACTTCGACGGCGTCCGCATCGACGAAGCGCTGCTCACCGACGGGTCCGAGGTCCAGGTCGGCAAGTTCCGCCTCACCTTCTACGCCTCCCGGGTCGACCTGGCGCGCCTGGCGAACGCGTAGTGGCGGCGCGGTCCGCCGCGGCCCGGGCGGGGTCCGCGGTCCCGGACCTGCTCACCATCGGGCAGGTCATCGCACGCCTCAAGCCCGACTTCCCGGACCTGTCGAGCTCCAAGCTGCGCTTCCTCGAGGAACGCGAGCTCGTCACGCCGATCCGCACGGCGAGCGGCTACCGGAAGTTCTCGGCGGCCGACGTCGAGCGGCTCCGCATCGTGCTCGGCCTGCAGCGCGACCACTACCTGCCGCTCAAGGTCATCAAGGACTACCTCGCCGACCTCGACGCGGGGCGCGACCCCGTCCTCCCCGGTGGTGGGGACGCGCCGAAGCCGTCGATCCTCGCGCGAGAGCGGCGCTTCACACGGGACGAGACCATCCGGGCGGCCGGGGCCACGCCGATGCTCCTGTCCGACGCCGTCTCGGCCTCGCTGCTCCCCGCCGCGGACACCTACGCCGACGACTCGGTCGCGGTGCTCAAGGCGCTCGTCGAACTGCAGCGGACCGGCATCGAGCCGCGGCACCTCCGCACCATGCGGGGCGTGGCCGAGCGCGAGGTCGGGTTGATCGAGTCCGCCCTCATGCCGGTGTCCCGTCGCGGTGACGCCACCTCGCGGGCGAAGGCCACCGAGCTCGCACGGGAGATCGCGGCGCACCTCGAGGTCATCCGGTCGAGCCTGATCCGCTCGGCCATCGGTCGTCTCGACGGATGACACCCCGGTCGATCGACCTGCTCCGGCGGACAGCTGCACCTGTCGGTCGTCGGTGGTCGGGGCGTATCCTCGACACGCCGGACGCGCCGGGGCGGATGTACCGGGCGCACCGCGTCCGAGTCGCTACCGTGGACCTCGGAACAACTCTCAACCCGTCGTTGAACCTTCGGGTGTGAGCTCGAACGTCGTGGAAGGCATGCACATGAGTGGGACTGACACCCCCGGTACCGAGTCCGAGATGACCCGGTACGACCTCGGCCTGCTCTTCACCGACGGTCTCCCCGAACACGACGAGCAGAACGGCTACCGCGGCACCGTCGCCGCCCGTGCAGCCGGCATCTCGTACCGCCAGCTCGACTACTGGGCCCGCACCGAGCTCGTCCAGCCGACGATCCGCGGGGCCGCCGGCTCCGGGTCGCAGCGGCTGTACGGCTTCCGCGACATCCTCGTGCTCAAGCTCGTGAAGCGTCTGCTCGACACGGGCATCTCGCTGCAGCAGATCCGCACCGCGGTGAACCAGCTCCGAGAGTCGGGCGTGTCCGACCTCGCCCAGACGACGCTCATGTCGGACGGCGCCTCGGTCTACCTGTGCACCTCCGACGACGAGGTCATCGACCTCGTGTCCCGCGGCCAGGGCGTCTTCGGCATCGCGGTGGGCAAGGTCCTGCGCGAGGTCGAGAGCTCCCTCGTCGAGCTCGACGCCACCCCGGCGGCCGACCCCGACGACGAGCTCGCAGCGCGCCGCGCTTCGCGCGCGTCCTGACGCCGGCGCGCGCAGGCGCCGCCTCCGATCCGCGAGCACGCGCTCGCGCACACCCGCTCGCCGTGCGCGGACATGCCCGTGCGCACCCGAGCCTGTCTTCGCCGAGCGCGCCATTTCTGTCCCGTTCGACGGGCGTGCCCGACCGGAAGTGCACGCTCGACGAACAGCACGCGGCGTGTCCTGCTCCCTCGACGGGTACCGCTGTCCGTCCGGACGGCGCCGCGGCCCAGGCCTCGGCTGCACGGCGGTCGACCGTGCGCGCGCGTGAAGGGGACGACCGTCGGCGCCGAACGTGCAGGACACGCCGTGCGCTGGCTGCGCTGTGTGCAATGGTCGTCGCCGGGGAGGGTCGAGCGGGACAGATCTGGCTCGCTCGCCGACGCCCCCGGCCGACCCGCGCCGGACCGCGCGACGGACCTAGGCGGCGCCGCCCTCGGCGTACGGGCCGATCTTGCCCGTGCGCATGATGCGCTCGAGCAGCTGGTCGAAGTTGCGCGCCATCTCCTGCGCGGACTCGCCGGGCCACACGTGCAGGGGCTTCGCGGCACCCTGGGCCTGCTGGAGCGAGGTGCGCTCGGGCAGCTGCGGTGACAGGACGAGCGGACCGAACATGTCGCGGAGCTCCTTGATGCGGAACTGGTGCTCGAGCGACTGGACGCGGGCCCGGTTCACGATGATGCCGAGGGGCTGCAGCCGGGGGGAGAGACCGCGACGGATCTCCTCGATCGCGCGGAGGGCACGGTCGGCAGCCGCGACGGAGAACAGCCCCGGCTCGGTGACCACCGTGACGCGGTCGGACGCTGCCCAGGCGGTGCGGGTGAGGGCGTTCAGCGAGGGTGCGCAGTCGATGAGCACGAGCTCGTAGTCCTGCTCGACGTTCGCCAGCGCCTCCTCGAGCTTCCAGATGTCCCGGATGGAGGGGTGCGGACCGTCGAAGTTGATCGCCGAGGGGGAGCCGACGAGCACGTCGACCTTGCCCTGCGAGCCCTTCGTCCAGCCCGACGGGGCGATCGCCTGACGGACGACCTTCTCCTTCGGGTTCTCGAGGACGTCGGCGACGTTGAGGTGTCCGGAGATGTCGATGTCGAGGCCGGTGGAGACGTCCGACTGCGGGTCCAGGTCCACCACCAGCGTGCGCAGTCCCTTGGCGAACGCGGCCGAAGTCAGGCCGAGCGTCACCGTCGTCTTGCCGACACCACCCTTGAGGGAGCTCACGCTGAGTACATGCACGGTGAGCCACGTTACCGCCAGTAGGGTTGTGACACCTCAACCCGGGCTGAAAGGGACGTCGTGTTCAGCAAGATCCTCGTGGCGAACCGTGGCGAGATCGCCATCCGCGCGTTCCGTGCCGCGTACGAGCTGGGGGCGCGGACCGTCGCCGTCTACCCGTACGAGGACCGCAACTCCCTGCACCGTCTGAAGGCCGACGAGGCGTACGTCATCGGCGAGCGGGGCCACCCCGTCCGCGCGTACCTCGACGTCGCCGAGATCATCCGGGTCGCCCGCGAGTCGGGCGCCGACGCGATCTACCCCGGTTACGGCTTCCTGTCCGAGAACCCCGAGCTCGCGGCGGCCGCCGCGGCGAACGGCATCACCTTCATCGGCCCCGGCGAGCACGTCCTCGAGATGGCCGGCAACAAGGTCACCGCGAAGGAGCACGCGGTCGCGGCTGGTGTCCCCGTCCTCGCGAGCACCCCGGCGAGCCGCGACGTCGACGAGCTCCTCGCCGGTGCGGACGCGATCGGCTTCCCGGTCTTCGCGAAGGCCGTCGCCGGTGGTGGTGGTCGCGGCATGCGGCGTGTCGAGACGAAGGCCGAGCTCCGTGCCGCCCTCGAGGAGGCCATGCGCGAGGCCGACAGCGCCTTCGGTGACCCGACGATGTTCCTCGAGCAGGCCGTCATCCGGCCGCGGCACATCGAGGTGCAGGTCCTCGCCGACGCCACGGGCACCGGGGCCGGCACGATCCACCTGTTCGAGCGCGACTGCTCGGTGCAGCGCCGGAACCAGAAGGTGGTGGAGATCGCCCCTGCGCCGGACCTCGACCCGTCGATCGCCGCCGCCCTGCACCGCGACGCCGTCGCGTTCGCCCGGTCGATCGGGTACGTCAACGCCGGCACCGTGGAGTTCCTGCTGGACACCGAGGGCGAGCGCGCCGGGCAGCACGTCTTCATCGAGATGAACCCGCGCATCCAGGTCGAGCACACCGTGACCGAGGAGGTGACGGACGTCGACCTCGTGCAGTCGCAGATGCGCATCGCCGCGGGGGAGACCCTCGCCGACCTCGGCCTGACGCAGGACACCGTCAGCGTGCACGGCGCCGCCCTCCAGACCCGCATCACGACCGAGGACCCCACCCAGGGCTTCCGACCGGACACCGGGCGCATCACCACCTACCGCAGCCCGGGCGGCGCGGGCGTGCGGCTCGACGGCGGCACGGTCGCGACCGGCGCGCAGATCAGCCCGCACTTCGACTCGATGCTCGCGAAGATGACCTGCCGCGGCAGGGACTTCCCGGCGGCCGTCGCCCGCGCGAAGCGTGCGCTCGCGGAGTTCCGCATCCGCGGGGTCAGCACGAACATCCCGTTCCTGCAGGCCGTGCTCGACGACCCCGACTTCGCCCGCGGCGACGTCTCGACGAAGTTCATCGAGGAGCGCCCGCAGCTCTTCGGCGGCCACGTGTCGAAGGACCGCGGCACGAAGGTGCTCGGCTGGCTCGCCGACGTGACGGTGAACAAGCCGAACGGCGAGCGGCGCCCGCAGACCGTCGAGCCGAGCGAGAAGCTCCCGGCGGTCGACCTGTCGACCCCGCCGCCGGCCGGGCAGCGCGACCGGCTGGTCGCGATGGGTCCGGCGGCGTGGGCCCGGTCGCTCCGTGAGCAGACCGCCCTCGCCGTCACCGAGACGACGATGCGCGACGCCCACCAGTCACTCCTGGCGACCCGGGTCCGCACGAAGGACCTCGTCGCGGTCGCCCCGCACGTCGCCCGGTTGACCCCCCAGCTGCTCAGCGTCGAGGCCTGGGGCGGTGCGACGTACGACGTCGCGCTCCGGTTCCTCGGCGAGGACCCCTGGGAACGACTGAGCGCCCTGCGGGCCGCGATGCCGAACCTGCCGATCCAGATGCTGCTGCGCGGCCGGAACACGGTCGGCTACACGCCGTACCCGACCGAGGTCACCGACGCGTTCGTCGCCGAGGCCGCGGCCACCGGCGTCGACGTCTTCCGCGTGTTCGACGCCCTGAACGACGTGTCGCAGCTGCGTCCCGCGCTCGAGGCCGTGCTCGCCACCGACACGGCCGTCGCCGAGGCAGCCCTCTGCTACTCCGGCGACCTGCTCGACCCCGCCGAGGACCTCTACACGCTCGACTACTACCTCCGGCTCGCGGAACAGATGGTCGAGGCCGGCGCGCACGTCATCGGCATCAAGGACATGGCCGGCCTGCTCCGCGCGGGTGCGGCCGAGCGGCTCGTCGGCGCCCTGCGGGAGCGCTTCGACCAGCCCGTCCACGTGCACACGCACGACACGGCCGGCGGACAGCTCGCCACGCTCCTCGCCGCGGCCCGCGCGGGAGCGGACGCGGTGGACGTCGCGGCGGCCCCGATGGCCGGCACGACGAGCCAGCCGAGCATGTCCGCGCTCGTCGCCGCCCTGGCCCACACCGAGCGGGACACCGGGCTCGACCTGGCCGCGGTCGGCGCGCTCGAGCCCTACTGGGAGGCCGTTCGCCGCGCGTACGCGCCGTTCGAGTCCGGCCTGCCCGGGCCGACCGGCCGCGTGTACCACCACGAGATCCCGGGCGGGCAGCTCTCGAACCTCCGCCAGCAGGCCATCGCGCTCGGCCTCGGCGACCGCTTCGAGCAGGTCGAGGACTGGTACGCCGAGGCGAACCGCATCCTCGGTCGCCCGACCAAGGTCACGCCGTCCTCGAAGGTCGTCGGCGACCTCGCCCTGCAGCTCGCCGCGGTCGACGCCGACCCCGCCGACTTCGAGGAGAACCCCCAGAAGTACGACGTCCCGGACTCGGTCGTCGGCTTCATGGCCGGGGAGCTCGGCGACCTGCCCGGTGGCTGGCCGGAGCCGTTCCGGTCGAAGGTCCTCGCCGGGCGCGACGTCCGGCTCGAGGTCACCCCGGTGCCGGACGCCGAGCGCGCGCACCTCGCGACGCCCGGTCCCGAGCGGCAGCAGGCCCTGAACCGGCTGCTCTTCCCGCAGCCCACGCGCCAGTTCGCGAGTGTCCGCGAGCAGTACGGCGACCTGTCCGTCGTCCCGACCGTCGACTACCTCTACGGCCTGCGCCCCGGACAGGAGCACGTGGTGCCGCTCGGCCGCGGCGTGAACCTGTTCGTCGGGCTCGAGGCGATCGGCGAGGTGGACGAGCGCGGGATGCGCACGGTGATGGCGACCCTCAACGGCCAGCTCCGCCCCGTGTCCGTCCGCGACCGTTCGGTCGAGGTCGAGACCAAGGCCGCCGAACGCGCGGACAAGGCGGACCCGAAGCACGTCGCGGCCCCGTTCTCGGGTGTCGTGACGCTCAAGGTCGCCGTCGGTGACGTCGTCGAGGCCGGTCAGGCCGTGGCGAGCATCGAGGCGATGAAGATGGAAGCGGCCATCACGGCGCCCGTGTCGGGCACCGTCGGCCGTCTCGCGATCCCGGCGACCCAGCAGGTGGACGCCGGCGACCTCCTGGTGGTGCTGCAGTAACGTGACCGTCCGTCCCATCCGCCTGTTCGGCGACCCCGTCCTCCGTTCGCCCGCCGACCCGGTCCGCATCGGTGCCGACGGCGTCCGTGAACTCGTGCAGGACCTCATCGACACCGTCAAGGAGCCCGGGCGCGCCGGTGTCGCCGCCCCGCAGATCGGCGTGGGCCTCCGGGCGTTCTCGTACAACGTCGACGGTGAGGTCGGGTACGTGCTCAACCCGGAGCTCGTCGAGGTCTCCGGTGAACCCGAGCTGATGGACGAGGGCTGCCTGTCCGTGCCCGGCCTGGGCTACCCGACCAGGCGCTTCCCGCACGCGAAGGTCCGCGGCGTCGACGTCGACGGCAACCCTGTGGTGCTCGAGGGCGACGGCCTGATGGCCGAGGCGCTGCAGCACGAGTGCGACCACCTCGACGGCACCGTGTACGTCATGACGCTCGACCCGGAGACCCGCCGGCAGGCCCTGCGGGACATCCGGGCCCAGGACTGGTTCCACTGATCCGCACGCGCGCCGCTGCCGTCCGTCCGTTGCGCCCACGTCCCCCGAGACCGTAGGCTCCGCGCAGGGACATCGCGCGCACCCGAACGTGCACTCCCGGCCGGCGCTCGAGGGCGCGCCGGCGGGCAACCCGCACGCTGCAGGGCGCACGGGTCGAGCGGCAAGGGGACGGCATGCGCCGGACGGTCGGTGGACGCTTCGTGGTCGGACTGGTGGTGACCGCGCTGGCGGTCGGCACCCTGGGGGTCGTCGCGACGACCGGCGGTGCGTCGCCGGCGCACGCGGCCACGGCGGAACCGGAGGCCCCGGACTTCGCGTCGGACACCTACGGCGACCCGTGGGACTACGCGAACGTCGAGGACCAGAACACGTCGTCGACCGGGACGACGACGACCGTCACGGGCGGCGTGCTGCGCGTCGACCTGCGCTCGGGGGACTCGATCCCGCTCGTCGACACGACCAGCGGGAGCCTGCCGTACGGCCGGGACGGCGTCGTGCAGCCCGTCGACACGTCGCGGTACTCGTCGCTGTCCTTCAGCATGGACCAGCCGTTCTCGAACCAGATCGGCGCGGTCTACTGGTGGACCTGCCGCGAGAAGACGTCGGCGTGCGGCGGCGGCATCACCTTCTCGGTGACGGCCGGGTCCCGCGTCTACGACCTCCCGCTGGACGTGTCGTCGACGCTGCAGGGCAAGCGACCCTGGTCGGGCAAGGTCGTCGCGCTCCGCCTCGACCCCGTCGTGCTCCCCGCGGGGAAGACCGGGACCGCGTCCATCGACTGGACCCGCCTCCACGGGAAGGGTGGCGCGCACGCCGCCTACCCGCCGGGCGACCACGGCTCGTTCTCGGTCGCGGCACGCCCGCGTCCGGTGGTCGACTCCCCGAACCCGTCCCAGGGTGAGGACCTGGCGACCACGCAGCGCGGTCGGCCGTGGGACTTCACGTCCGCGGCGGGCGCCGCCGGGATCACGGTCGAGAACGCCACCGTCCTCGGCTACGACTCGACCGGCATGGTCGCCAGGAACTCAGGCGTCCACCCCGGTGACTCGCAGCTGCACATCCCGGTGTCGGCCTTCTCCGGCGCGAAGTACCACAACCTGTCCTTCGACTACACGTACGACGGACCGTTCTCGCTCGCGGACACCCCGGGTGGCGGGAAGCTCGCGCGGATCATCTGGTGGGACCGCTCGTCGGGCACACCGCAGATCGGCAACGATGTGCTCACAGCCGCCGGGGTGAACGCGCGGCAGGTGTCGATCGACCTGAACGCCCAGAGCGATCTCGACGAGGACGCGCTCCAGCCGCGGTTCGAGTGGAACGGCGCGACCATCGACCAGTTCCGCTTCGACCCGAACGAGGACCCGGGCGCGCTGACGTGGCACCTCCGGGCGATCCACCTGCGCGCCGACCCGGTCGCACGCGGCGCGACGACGGTCACGTTCCACGACACCGCGTGGGTCGCCGGCGCGACCGCGTCCGTGGCGGTGCAGGCAGCCGGGACGTCGACCTGGACCGACATCGCCACCGGCGTCGCCGTCACCCAGGGCAGCAACGCGGTGCCCTTCCGGCTCGGGAACGGGCTGGACGCCGGCACCTACCGCGTCCGCGTGACGATCACGCACCCGGACACCGGGAGCCAGTCCGCGCTGTCGCCCGGTGTCGTGGTGATGCAGCGGGACCCGTCGCACGACCCCCTCGGAAGCTTCGACTCGCTGGCCGGCGGGGCCGGCACGGCCACGGTCGCCGGCTGGGCGTTCGACCCCGACGGATCGCCGATCGCGGTGCGCTTCTACGAGGGCGCGTCGTACCTCGGAGCGGTGACCACCTCCGTCCGTCGCGCCGACGTCCAGCGGGCGCACCCCGGTGCCCCGGCCGCCTCAGGGTTCCAGGGCACGCTGTCGCTCCCTGCCGGGACGCACTCGGTCTGCGCCTACGCGATCTCGGTCGGCGCCGGATCGAACACCACGCTCGGATGCCGCTCGGTGACGGTGCGCGCGGACACGTCGCACGACCCGCGGGGCAGTCTCGACACCGCGTCCGTCTCCGGGTCCTCAGCGGTGCTCGCGGGCTGGGCCTTCGACGTCGACGGCGCGCCGACCACGATCCGCTTCTACGAGGGTGCGAGCTACCTCGGTGCGACGACGACCGGGCGTCCCCGTCCGGACGTCCAGCGGAACGTCTCGGGCGCGCCGGCGAACGCCGGGTGGCAGGGGTCGATCCCGATCGGCAGCGGATCGCACAGCGTGTGCGCGTTCGCCATCACCGTCGGGCCGGGGTCGAACACCAACCTCGGTTGCCGGACGGTCTCGCGCTGAGCGTCGGCCCGCCCGCGGCGTGGGACCGCACGTTCCGTTGCGGTCTCCCGTGACACCCCTTCGCGGGATTGTCGGTTCGTCCTGACGAGGAGGTACCGTGTCCCGGTCGGCACCCACCGACGTGTCACCCCATCACCCAGGACGAGCACCATGGCCTCACAGAACGACGAGCTCAGCTCTCACCGCACCCGCACCAACCGCCGCCCCGAGCCGGTCCCCGTGGCGACCGCCGCGACGGGCGTCATCGCCGACGTCGACATGGAGGTCGCGCAGGCTGGCTGAGCCGGGCGCGGCGCCGCGGCGCCGTCCCGACTGGCAACGCAATGGAGGCCCGGTGCCGGTCCCACGGACCGGCACCGGGCCTCCAGTCTGCCGTCAGCCCGACCGCCGTCAGCCGCGTCGACGACGCGACGCCACGACGGGCGTGGCGGTGGTCTGCACCTTCGAGCCGGAGTAGATGTGCTCGACGTCCGCTGCGAAGTCGCGCATCACGATCGCCCGCTTGATGGTGAGCTTCGGGGTGAGGTGCCCGGACGCCTCGGTGAGCTCGGTGTCGAGGATCGTGAACGACCGGACCGACTCGGCCCGCGAGACCCGCTGGTTCGCGGTGTCGATCGCCTCCTGCACCGCCTGGTGCACGCGCTCGTCGTAGGCGGCCTCGCGCGGTGAGAGACCTGGGACGATGCCGCGCGCCTCGCACCACCCGGGGAGCATGTCGCGGTCCAGGGTCACGAGGGCGGCGACGAAGGGCTTGCCCTCGCCGACGACCACGACCTGCCCGACGAGCGGGTGCTCGCGGATGCCGTCCTCGAGCGGTGCCGGGGCGACGTTCTTGCCGCTCGCCGTGACGATGAGCTCCTTCGCGCGGCCGGTGACGGTGAGGACGCCGTCGCCGTCGAGCCGGCCGAGGTCGCCGGTGCGGAACCAGCCGTCCTCGAACGCCTTCGCGGTGGCCTCCTCGTTCTTCCAGTACCGGTCGAACACGTCGACCCCGCGGATGAGGATCTCGCCGTCGTCGGCGGTCCGGACCTCCACGCCGGGCAGGGCCCGCCCGACCGTGCCGATCCGGAGCTCGGCGGCCCGGTTCACGGTCGCGGGGGCGGTGGTCTCGGTGAGGCCGTAGCCCTCGAGGATGAGCACCCCGATCGAGCGGAAGAAGTGCGACAGCCGCGGGGACAGCGGCGCCGAACCGCTGATGGCGTACTGCACCCGGCCGCCGATCGCGGCGCGGAGCTTGGCGTAGACGAGCTTGTCGAACAGGGCGAAGCGGAGCTTCAGGCCGAGCGGGACCCGGCCGGCTGCGAGGGCCTCGGAGTGCGCGACGGCGACACCGGCGGCGGCGCGGAAGACCTTGCCCTTCCCGCCGAGGTCGGCCTTCTGCTCGGCGGAGTTGTAGATCTTCTCGAAGACGCGCGGCACCGCGAGCAGGAACGTCGGCTTGAAGGTCGACACGGCCTGCATGAGGTCGCGGGTGTCCGGCTCGTGCCCGACGAGCACGCCGGTCGACACGGACATCGCCGCGATGAAACGGGCGAAGACGTGGGCCATCGGGATGAAGAGGAGCGTCGAGGACCCCTCGGCGACCACCTCGGGCATCGCCTCGGTCGCGCCCTCGACGGTCGCGGTGAAGTTGTCGTGACGCAGGACGCAGCCCTTGGGTCGACCGGTCGTGCCCGACGTGTAGATGATCGTCGCGTCGTCGTGCCCGTGCACGTCGGCGGTGCGGGCGTCGAGCTCGGCGTCGGTGACGGTCTCGCCGAGCCGGGTCAGGTCGTCGAGCCCGCCGCCGTCGATCGTCCAGTGCTGCCCGAGGAGCGGCAGGTCGGGGGCGATCGAGGCCACGCGGCGCGCGTGCTCCTCTTGTTCGACGACGATCGCGACGGTCTCCGAGTCGGACAGGATCCAGCGGACCTGGTCGGGGGAGCTCGTCTCGTAGACGGGCACGGACACGAGCCCGGCGGTCCACACGGCGAAGTCGACCAGCGTCCACTCCAACCGGGTGCGGGACAGGATCGCGACGTGCGCTCCGGGCTCCAGGCCGGCGGCGACGAAGCCCTTCGCGATGCCGCGGACGCGGGCGAGCACGTCCGCCGCGGTGATGGTCGTCCACGTGTCGCCGTGGCGTTCGGCGAGGATCGGCCGGTCCGGGGTGCGTCGGGCACGCTCCGAGAGCAGTCGGGCCGCGGAGCCGTGGTCGGGCGCGGAGGTGGGTGCGGGCTGCCGCTGATCGTTCACGGTTGACTCCCTTGTCGGCCGATTCGATACGAGGACGCCTCAGCGACGAGGCGACACCGTCAGCATATGGGCAGCAGCCGGGGGTTCCGTGTGCATCCGGGCGTCGCGGACGTTCTCCGTGGCCACCGGGAGACGGTAGGGTCGATGCTCGTGCATGCCATCGGAATCGACATCGGGGGCACCAAGATCGCGGGAGCGGTCGTGACGGAACTCGGCGAGATCGTCGCCGAGGACCGCGTGGCCACCAACGCGGCGGACCCGGACGCCATGCTCGACGACGTCGTGACCATGGTGTCGCGACTCCGGGCGGCCCACGAGGTCGGCGCGGTGGGCGTCGCGGCCCCTGGCTTCATCGACGCCTCGCAGTCGATCGTCTACTACACGCCGAACATCCGGTGGCGGAACGAACCCCTGCGGCAGAAGCTCCAGGAGCGGCTCGGCGACCTGCACATCACGGTCGACAACGACGCGAACGCCGCCGGCTGGGCGGAGTTCCGCTTCGGTGCCGGCCGGCTCGTGTCGGACATGACCATGCTGACCATCGGCACCGGGGTCGGCGGCGCGATCGTGACCGAGGACCGCCTGTTCCGCGGCGGCTTCGGCACCGGCGGCGAGATCGGGCACCTGCGCATCGTCCCGAACGGGCTGCCGTGCGGCTGCGGTGCCCGCGGCTGCATCGAGCAGTACGGCTCGGGTCGTGCCCTGCAGCGCATGGCGAACGACGTCGCGGACGCCGGCGGCATCGGTTCCGCCCTGGCCGACGCCCGCGAGCAGAACGGTGGCCAGCTCGACGGCGGGATCGTCGGCGACCTGATCCTGGCGGACGACCCGGGCGCCCTCGCGGCCCTGCGCCGGCTCGGCCGCCACCTCGGCGAGGCCTGCGCGTCGCTCTCCGCCGTGCTCGACCCGCAGCTCTTCGTGTTCGGCGGCGGTGTCGCGAGCGCGGGGGACCGGCTGCTCGAGCCGATCAAGCAGGCCTACCTGAGCAACCTCCCGGCGCGCGGCTACCACCCGGAGCCCGACTTCGTCATCGCCGAGCTCGTGAACGACGCCGGCGTCGTCGGTGCCGCGGACCTCGCCCGGATCCACGCCCGCACGGCGTAGGGTCGCCTCGGCGAACGACTGGAGTCGACGATGACCTACTGGCTGCTGAAGAACTTCCTGCTCGGCCCGCTCATCCTCACCCTGTTCCGACCGTGGGTCATCGGGCGCGAGCACGTCCCCGCGAAGGGGCCGGTGATCTTCGCCTCGAACCACATCTCGTTCATCGACTCGGTGATCCTGCCGGCCGTGCTGGACCGCCGGATGTCGTTCCTCGCGAAGAGCGACTACTTCACCGGCCGGGGGCTCAAGGGCTGGGCGACGAAGACGTTCTTCAACGCCATCGGCCAGCTCCCGATCGACCGCTCCGGCGGCAAGGCATCAGAGGCGTCGCTCCGCACCGGACTCCAGGTCCTCGCCCGCGGCGAGCAGCTCGGCATCTACCCCGAGGGCACGCGCAGCCCCGACGGCAAGCTGTACCGCGGTCGCACCGGCATCGCCCGGATGATCCTCGAGGGGCGCGTCACCGTCGTGCCGGTCGCGATGATCGGCACGCGCGAGGTGCAGCAGATCGGCCAGAAGTTCCCGAAGTTCAAGCGGGTCGGCGTCGTGTTCGGCAAGCCGCTCGACTTCTCGCGTTTCGAGGGCTTCGAGACCGACCGCTTCATCCTCCGGAGCGTCACGGACGAGGTCATGCACGAGCTCGCCGGGCTGAGCCGGCAGGAGTACGTCGACGTCTACGCGACGAGCGTCAAGGAGCGCGCGAGCAGCGCCCGCGAGCAGGTCATGAAGGACCGGGCAGCGGCACCCGGACGGTAGGATCTGAGGACTCCGGCGCCCGCCGGTGCGCCTGCGCCGCAGGCGGTACGCCCCAGAACCCCCGAGGTACCACCGTGCTCGAGTCGACCGACTTCGTCGCCCTGCAGGATCCGGACGTGATCGAGGGCCTCGACCACTGGCGGACGCTCCCGATCAAGCAGCAGCCGACCTGGCCGGACACCGCCGCAGCCGAGGCCGCCTCGGCCGAGATCGCCACGCTGCCCCCGCTCGTGTTCGCAGGCGAGGTCGACAAGCTCCGCGACCGGCTCGCTGCAGCCGCCTCGGGCCGCGCGTTCCTGCTCCAGGGCGGTGACTGCGCCGAGACCTTCGCCGGCGCGACCGCCGACTCCATCCGCGACCGCGTCAAGACGATCCTGCAGATGGCTGTCGTCCTGACCTACGGCGCCTCGATGCCGATCATCAAGATGGGTCGCATGGCGGGGCAGTTCGCCAAGCCGCGCTCGAGCGACTTCGAGACGCGCGGCGACGTCACGCTGCCGGCCTACCGCGGCGACATCGTCAACGGGTACGACTTCACGCCGGAGAGCCGCCAGGCCGACCCGCGGCGCCTCGTGCAGGGGTACCACACGGCCGCCTCCACGCTGAACCTCGTGCGCGCCTTCACGCAGGGCGGGTTCGCGGACCTCCGCCAGGTGCACTCGTGGAACAAGGGCTTCGCGTCGAACCCGGCGAACGCCCGGTACGAGCACATGGCGCAGGAGATCGACCGCGCGGTCCGCTTCATGGACGCCTGCGGTGCCGACTTCGAGGCGCTCAAGCACACCGAGTTCTACGCCTCGCACGAAGGCCTGCTCATGGACTACGAGCGCCCGATGACCCGGATCGACTCCCGCTCCGGGCAGGCGTACGACACCTCCGGCCACTTCATCTGGATCGGGGAGCGCACGCGCGACATCGACGGTGCGCACGTCGACTTCCTGTCGCGGGTGCGGAACCCGATCGGCGTGAAGCTCGGCCCGACGACCTCGGTCAACGACATGCGTGCCCTGGTCGACAAGCTGGACCCGGAGCGCGAGCCCGGCCGGCTCACGTTCATCACCCGCATGGGCGCCGGCAAGATCCGCGACGAGCTCCCGAAGCTCCTCGAGGCGATCAAGGGCATGGACGCGAAGCCGCTCTGGGTCACCGACCCGATGCACGGCAACGGCCTGACCACGCCGACGGGCTACAAGACCCGCCGCTTCGACGACGTCGTGGACGAGGTCCTCGGCTTCTTCGAGGCGCACCGGCAGGTCGGCACGTACCCCGGCGGCATGCACGTCGAGCTCACCGGTGACGACGTCACGGAGTGCCTCGGCGGGTCGGAGCAGATCGACGAGGCGACCCTGGCCACCCGGTACGAGTCGCTGTGCGACCCACGCCTGAACCACATGCAGTCGCTCGAGCTCGCGTTCCTCGTCGCCGAGGAGCTCAGCGCGCACCCGTACCAGCGGGCGTAGCCACGAGCGGCCCGCGGGACGGGCTGACGGACGGGAGGCGCGGTGCCAGCTGGCATCGCGCCTCCCGTTCGTCGGGTGATCCCCATGAGACGGCGCGCGACGTTCCTACCCATCGCGGGTGTGATGGGAGGACGATCCGCGCGTCGGAGGGCGGAAGGAACGACGTTCTACGCGCGGATCGGTCTCCGACGCGCGGAACGCCCTTCGACGCGCGGAACGGTCTCCGACGCGCGAAACGGCCTCCGGCGGGCGGGACGGGCTCAGTCGTCGTAGGCGAGGGTGATCGTGTCGCCGCGGTGCACCGTCGACTTGGCCGGCGGGTCCGTGGAGGTCACGGGCAGCACAGACTTCCAGTCCGAGATGCGGCACAGGATGTTCGTGCACTCCGGCACCTTCACCTCGAGCCCGAGGGCCTCGAGCGTGCTCGTGGCGTCGCGCACCGTCTTGCCCGCGACGTCCGGCAGCGCGATCGGCGCCGGACCCTTCGACACCACGAGGTCGACCGCCGAGCCCTGCTTCGCAGGGTCGTCCTGCACCGACTGCGAGATGACCTGGCCGCTCGCGACGTCGTCCGAGAACTGTGCGGACTGCGTGCCCACGGTCAGCCCGACGGCGTCGAGGGCGGCGGTGGCGTCGGCGACGGACTTGCCGGCGACGTCCGGCACCGGTCCGAGCGACACCGTGAGGGTCACCGGACCGCGTTCGCCGTACTGCTGCACCTGCGCGAGGTCGACGGTCGCACCGTCGGTCCCGACGCCGGTCGCCGCGATGACGGTGTCCTTCGGCGCGTCGGCCGAGAACTCGTACTGGTCGTCCTGCAGCTGGAAGTCGTCGTCGAGCGCGGCCGTCACGGTCGACACCGGCTGGCCGACGATCGCGGGCAGGGTGATCAGCCGCGGTCCGTCCGACACGACGATCTGGACGGCCGTGCCCTTCCGGACCTCGCGGTCGGCGGCGGGCTTCGTCGTGGAGACCTGTCCCTTCGCGACGACCGCGTCGAAGCGGGTCGCCGTCGCGCGGGCGGTCTGGAGCCCCTGGGCCTCGAGCAGCTGCCGGGCCTGGGAGACGGACTTGCCCGTGACCTCGGGGATCCGGACGTTGCCCCACGGTCCGGGTCCGAACGCCCAGCCGACGACCCCGGCGGCCAGGACGAGAACGAGCACGATCGCCAGGGCGATCCAGCCGCGCTTCCGGCGCCGTGCCGACAGATCCGCCAGGCGCTGCCCGGCGGGGGAGAGGACGCCCGGCTGGGATCCGGTGCGTCGCGGGCCCGGTGCGCCCCGGCGGACCGGGGAGCGCGTGTCCGCCGGCGTCCGGTCGAGCACGGTCGTCGGGTCGTCGGTGTCCGGTGCCGAGTCCGGCGAGGCGCCACCGGCAGGGAGGATCGCGGTCGCGTTCTCGGGGCGCAGGACAGCCGTGCGGTACTGCCCCGTGGCGCGCTGCTGGTTGCCCGACATGTGGTCGAGCAGCTCGCGCGCGTCGCGGGGCCGGTCCTCGGGGTCGCGGGCCGTGGCCCAGGCGACGAGGTCGTCGAGCTCCGGCGGGACCCCCGGAACGGCGGCGCTCGGCGCGGGCACGGTGTCGTTCGCGTGCTGGTACGCGATCTGCATCGGCTGGTCGCCCTTGTACGGCTGCTCGCCGGTGAGCATCTCGTAGAGCATGATGCCGAGCGCGTAGATGTCGCTCCGGGAGTCCGCCGCGCCGCGCGTGACGAGCTCGGGGGACAGGTACGCGATCGTCCCGAGCAGGGCGGCACCGGTCGCGGTGTTCGCGGTCGTGGCACGGGCGAGCCCGAAGTCGCCGAGCTTGATCCGGCCGTCGTCGGCGAGCAGGACGTTCTCGGGCTTGAGGTCGCGGTGCACGATCCCGGCGCGGTGGGCCGAGGCCAGGCCGGCGAGCACGGCGCGGAGGATGTCCGTCGCCTGCTCCGGGGTCAGCGCGTGGTGCTCCTGCAGCAGGTCCCGCAGCGTGATGCCCGGGATGTACTCCATCACGATGTACGCCGTGTCGTCCTCGGCGCCCTGGTCGTACACGCCGACCAGGTTCGGGTGCGACAGCCGGGCGGCGCTCCGGGCCTCCTGGATGAAGCGCTCCCGGAAGGCCTGGTCGTCGGCCAGGTGCCCGTGCATGATCTTGATCGCGACCCGGCGCTCGAGCCGGACGTCGGTCGCGAGGTACACGGTCGCCATGCCCCCGCGCGCGATGCGGGAGCGCACGCGGTACCGCTGGTCGATCATGCGACCGATCATCGGGTCCGTGGCGGCGTTCGTGGTCATCGGCGGCATTCTACGAAGCGGCGCTGGCCGGTCCCGCACTGACGCACCGGTCGTGACCCAATCTCGATCTCGAGGATGAGTCGGCTCGGTCGCCCGGACAGGCCGGGCGTCAGAACGAGGCGAGCAGCGCCGAGGCGGTCTGCTCCCACTTGGCGTACTCGCCCGGGTACGCGGACACCTGCACGGCCTGCGCGGCGTCGGTCAGCTGCATCGACGACCACCCGGGGACGGACAGCAGTCCGCGCGTCTTGCCGGGGTTGCCGCGGAAGAAGAGCTTCGTCGCGGCGGACGGGTCCTGCAGCGTCGCCTTGTCGCCCCAGCCCTGGCTCGGCCGCTGCTGGAACAGCCCCACCGAGTCGCGGTCGCCGTGCGACAGGTTCCGGAGGCTCGACTCCTGCAGCGCGGCGGCGAGGGCGATGACGATGCCGCGGTCCGGCACGCCCATGGTGCGGCCGACGGAGACGATCGTGGCCGCGTTGGCGCGCTGCTCGGCGGAGAGCGAGACGCCGTTGACGCTCGTCGGCCGGGACGAGGTCGTCGTCGCGACGGCACCGGAACCGGGGATCACGAGCGTCTTGCCGGCGTAGATGGTGCTCGTGTAGCTGAGGCCGTTCGCCGCCAGCAGCGCCTTGACGGACACGCCGTGCTTGACGGCGATCGCCGCGATGGTGTCCCCGGCGACGATCTTCACGCTGTTCGAGCGGGCCGACGCGGTCGAGGTCGTCGCGGCGGGCTTCGCGGCCGGGGCAGGAGCGGGCGCCGGGGTCCCGGCGCGGGGGACCGTGAGCGTCTGCCCGGGGTAGATCACCGAGCGCTGCGACAGGTTGTTGGCGCCGAGGAGTGCCGAGGTCGACACGCCGACCCGCGCCGCGATGCCCGACACGGTGTCGCCCTGCTTGACGTGGTAGCTCCCGGTCGCGGTGCTCGACGACGACGCGTGCGACGACGACGCGGCGACCGGGGCAGACGCCGGCTGGGAGGTCAGGTGCAGGGTCTGTCCCGGGTGGATGATCGTGTTCCAGCCGAGGCCGTTCCGCACCAGGACCTCCTGCGCGGAGAGGCCGTAGCGGGCGGCGATGCCCGAGACGGTGTCGCCTTGCTGCACGGTGTAGTTCGTGGGCGCAGCGGTCGTGGGGGTGCGCTGCACGGCGGCCACCGTGGTCACCGTGGTCTCCGCCGGGCGGGCGACGGCCGTGCCGAACACCGGGCGGTCGCCGACGTTGCGGTCCTGGTCGACGTGCCGCTTCTTCGCGGCGTCGTCGTCGTGCCGGGGCTCGGCGTGCGCGATCGGGCCCGTCAGGCCGGCGGTCACGGCGATCGTCCCCGCGAGGACGATGGGCATGGTGGCGAACCGGGCGGATCGTGCGCGCCGGGCGCCTTCGTCTGCAGCGTTGTCCACGGGACTCTCCTGATCTCGGGGCCTGATCTCGGGGCCGTGCGCGCGCGTGCGAGCACTCACAGGTGACTCAACGCTGGCATGGGCTGATTCCCAAGTCAACCAGAGAGTCGGATGTGGTGTGTGTGACTCGTGTGATGAACGGGACGCGCCGAGGTGGCCGGACACTCTGGCAACATGGGGTGCGTGAGCGCTGCACCCACCGACGACACGACCCTCTCCGAGCGCTGGCTGACGGTGCCCGACCTCGTGGAACGCTTCGGCGTGACCCCGGGGCGCATCCACCGGCTCTTCGAGCAGAAGACCCTGCTGCCGGCACGGGTCGGCGGCGTGCTCCGCGTCCCGAGCGAGTTCCTCGACGGTGACGAGCCCCTGCCCGAACTCCGCGGCACCCTCGTCGTCCTCGGTGACAACGGGTTCTCCGACGACGAGGCCGTGCGCTGGATGCTCAGCGAGGACCCCGCGCTCGGCACCTCGCCGATCGCGGCGCTGCGCGCCGGCCGCAAGGCCGAGGTGCGCCGCGTGGCCCAGTCACTGCTCTAGACCCGACCGCTGCTCCGGACCCCACCACGGCTCGGACGGGAGGATCGTGGCGGCGCTGCCACGATCCTCCTGTCCGTCTCGTCGTCCCCGTCTACGCGACCCGGCGGCTCACGGTGTCGGCCAGCGCGACCAGCTGGTCGCGCGCCGACGGTGTGAGCGGCGCGGCGTCGAGCGCGGCCTTCGCGCGCTGCACGTGCCGTTCGATCGAGCGCTCGACGGCCGCGACCGCGCCGGACTCGGTGAGCGTCGCCCGGAGCATCTGCACCTGGGCCTCGTCGAGGTCCGGGTCGCCGAGGAGCTCGTCGAGCAGCTGGCGCGGACCGGCCCCCAGGGTCTTCCGCGCCGAGGCGATGAGGACGGTGCGCTTGCCCTCGCGGAGGTCGTCGCCGGCCGGCTTCCCGGTGACCTCGGGGTCGCCGAACACCCCGAGCAGGTCGTCGCGCAGCTGGTAGGCCACGCCGAGCGGCAGGCCGAAGGACCGCAGGCCCTCGAGCTGCGCCTCGGTGGCACCGGCCACGAGGGCGCCGATCACGAGCGGTGCCTCGATCGAGTACTTCGCCGACTTGAAGACGATGACGCGCTGCGCCCGCACGAGGTGCTCGGACTCGTCGATCGTCGGCCAGGCGGTCTCCTCGTGCACGTCGAGGTACTGCCCCGCGGTGACGTCGAGTCGCATGGTGTGGAACTCCTGGCGCACGATGCGGGCGCGCGCCGGGTCGAGCAGTGCGAGGCCCTCGTCGAAGACCGAGTCGCTGAGCGACAGCAGCAGGTCGCCGAGGAGCAGCGCGGAGTTCGTGCCGTACAGCGCGCGGTCGCCGGCCCACCCGGACTCCGCGTGCTGGGACTCGAAGCGGCGGTGCGCGGCGGGACGCCCGCGACGGGTGTCCGAGCGGTCCATGATGTCGTCGTGCACGAGGGCGGCCGCGTGGAAGACCTCGAGCGCGGCGGCGACCGTGACGACGGCCTCGGCCGTGGTCTGCCGGGAGCCCTCGGCCAGGGGGTCGAACGAGCCGGACCGCCCCGCCACGGACTGCCATCCCCAGTAGCAGAACAGCGCCCGGAAGCGCTTCCCGCCGGACAGCAGGTCGCGGGCGTACCGGTCGAACTGCTCGAGGTCGGGACTGATGGCGAGGAGCCGCTCCCGCTGCTCGTCGAGCGCCCGGTCGATCCGCGCCGAAACGAGGTCCACTAATCGCGTACTCTCAGCCACGGTCCCTACCCTAGTGGAGCGGTCGAGACATAGAATCGGTCCACTTCTGGCGACGACGACACCCGATGCCGCCAGGCAACAGCATCCCCAGGAACAGAGGGAAACGAGATGCCACTCTCGGAGCAAGAGCAGCGACTCCTCGAGGAGATGGAGCGCAGCCTCTACCAGAACGACTCCGACTTCGTGGCGCGGGTCACGCGCCGTCAGGGTCGTCCGAGTTACACGTCCATCACGCTGGGCGTCCTCGCTGCGCTGGTCGGCGTCGCGATCGTCGTCCTCGCACTCGCCTTCAAGCAGCCGTGGCTCGGTCTGCCCGGGTTCGTCGTCATGCTCGCCGGCGTCCTGTGGGCGCTGCGGCCGGGCATGCGGATGCCGAAGTCCGGGGCGAAGGCGCCTCGTTCCGGCGGCTCCTCGAAGCCCACGCGGCCGTCCTCGTCCGGTGGCTCGTTCATGGACCGCATGAACGAGCGCTGGGACAAGCGCAACGACCACGGGCAGCAGTAGCAGCCCTCCACACGCCTCCACCACGACGGGGCCGGTCCTTCGGGACCGGCCCCGTCGTCGTGCGTGGGGGAGCGATCGGGTCGGGCGCGACTGTTGCCGATCTGCGCGTCGGAGGTCGATCCGCGCATGGGAAGCCGAACCGCGCATCGGATGCCGTTCCTTCCGGCATCCCACGCGCTGATCGGCATCCCAGGTCACCTGCGATGGGGAGGATCGCGCGCCAGGTGGGGGGAGGGCTGGCGGGAGGATCGTGGCGGCACCGCCACGATCCTCCCGTCCGGCGCGCCCTCGGACCGCCACGACCCTCTGAAAGTCCTCCACTTTCCTCCACGGCGCCGAGCCGCGCCCGGATCGCCGTAATTCCGGGGATGTGGTCCACCGCGCAGTTCGCCGATCTGGGTCTGGACGCCCCCATTCCGGGGCATCCGGGGAATTCGTGGGGCCGCAACCGGTTTGCGGGGAGCGAAGTGGAGTAAAGTGGGGAACACAACGGTCCGGTGGAGCGGAGGGGAGGCCCCGACGTGCTGCTCGGTACCCATGCCCCGAAGCTCGACGAGAAGGGTCGCGTGATCCTCCCCGCCAAGTTCCGGGACGAACTGTCCGGCGGGCTCGTGATGACCCGTGGGCAGGAGCGCTGCGTCGTGGTCTTCAGCGCGGACACGTTCGAGCAGCTGCACGAGCGGATCCGCACGGCGCCGATGACCTCGAAGCGCACCCGGGACTACATGCGCCTGTTCCTCTCCGGAGCGAGCGCGGAGACCCCGGACAAGCAGAACCGCGTGACGATCCCGCAGAACCTCCGCGAGTACGCGGGGCTCGAGCGGGACCTCACGGTCATCGGCAGCGGTGACCGTGCCGAGATCTGGTCGACCCCCGCGTGGGAGGCCTACTACGCCGAGGTCGAAGAGGGCTTCGCCGACAACGACGAGGAGGTGATCCCGGGGATCTTCTGATCCGCGGATCGGGACTCCCAGCCGTGGTGCCCTGACACACCTTCCCCGGTGTCAGGTCGCATGGATGGGGATCCGGGTGCGTGGCCCAGGAGTCCGAGGGGCTGCACATGGCCGACGACCAGCCGAAGTTCCCGCACACGCCGGTGATGCTCGACCGCATCGTCGAGCTGTTCGTGCCCGCCCTCGACGGCCCGGGCAAGGTCGTCGTCGACGCCACGCTCGGCATGGGCGGCCACTCCGAGGGCCTGCTCGAGCGCTTCCCGGACCTGACGCTCATCGGGCTCGACCGGGACACCGACGCGCTCGGCATCGCGGGGGAGCGGCTCGCCCGCTTCGGTGACCGCGTCCGCCTGGTGCACACGGTCTACGACGGGATCGCCGACGCGATCGCGGGCGAGGGCTTCGACGCGGTGGACGGCGTGCTGTTCGACCTCGGCGTGTCCTCGCTGCAGCTCGACCGGGCCGAGCGCGGCTTCGCGTACAGCCAGGACGCGCCACTCGACATGCGCATGGACCGGACCGAGGGGCAGACCGCCGCCGACGTCCTGGCCACGTACGACGAGGGCGAGCTGCGCCGGATCTTCCAGCGCTACGGCGAGGAGAAACTCGCCGGCCGCTACGCCCGGGCGATCGTCGCGCGGCGGGCCGAGCGTCCGTTCGAGATGTCCGGCGACCTCGTCCAGGTCCTGCACGACGCGACCCCCGTCGCCGTGCAGCGGCAGGGGCACCCCGCCAAGCGGGTCTTCCAGGCACTCCGGATCGAGGTCAACGCCGAACTGGCGGTCCTCGAGCGGGCGATCCCGGCGGCGCTCGACGCCGTCGCGGTCGGCGGTCGGATCGTCGTCGAGTCCTACCAGTCCCTCGAGGACCGGCTCGTCAAGCGGGCCCTCGCCGAGCGCACCACCTCGAGCGCGCCCGCCGGCCTGCCGGTCGAGCTGCCCGAGCACGCCCCCACCTTCTCCCTCGTCGTCAAGGGCGCGGAACTGGCCGACGAGACCGAACGCGCCGCCAACCCCCGAGCCATCCCCGTGCGCCTGCGCGCGGCCCAGCGGATCCGGAAGTGACATGAGCACGAACCTCGCACTCGTCGACCCTGCCGTCGCCCCGCCCCGTGCGCCCCGCGGCTCCCGTCACGAGCGTCCCGAGCTCGTCGAGGTCGCCCCGACCAAGGCGCAGCGACGGGCCCGGCCCCGCATCGCCTACGCGGTGGTGGCGGTCGCGGCGCTCGGCGTGCTGCTGCTCGCGCAGCTCGGGATCAGCATGGTCCTGAGCCAGGGCGCGTACACGCTCAGCTCGCTCGGGGCCGAGCAGACCGCGCTCTCCCGGACGCAGCAGTCGCTGTCCGAGGAGCTCCGGGTGCTCGACTCCCCGCAGAACCTCGCCAGGAACGCGCAGTCGCTCGGGATGATCGCGAACTCGACGCCGGTGTACCTCGACCCGAAGACCGGGCAGGTGTTCGGCACGCCGACGCCCGCCGCCCCGGACGAGGCGACGGCGAGCAGCGACAACCAGGTCCCGAACGCCCTGCTCGACCAGGTGCCGCTCGCCGCGAAGTCCGGCGACACGGCCGCCAGCAAGGAGACGGGCGGCGCAGCCGACGCATCGGCGACGAGCGCACCCTCGACGGACGCGTCCTCGACGAGCGCACCGTCGACCGGCGACGCTGGGAAGACCACAGGGTCCAGCGCGTCGGCCGGGGCATCCTCCACCCCCGACGTAGAGTCCGACCCGAACCAGCTCCAGGCCCCCGCCACCCGGTGACCTGCGGGTCGGGACACCCTGCCGCACCATCCGGGAAGGACCGCACCGCGTGACGAAGACGATCCGCAACCGCCGACTGCGCTACGGCATCGTGATGATGGCGGTGATCGCCCTCGTGGCGGTCTTCGTGATCCGTCTCGTGGACATCCAGGTCGTGCAGGCCGCCGAGCTCAACGAACAGTCGAAGGCCAAGCGCAGCATCCCGGTCACGATCTACGGCACCCGCGGTGACATCGTCGACCGCAACGGCGTCGAGCTCGCGGACAGTGTGAACCGCTACAACATCACGACGGCCCCGCGCCTGGTCGCACCCTTCAAGGGCAAGCTCGGCGGCACGCGCGTGAAGGACGTGTCGGTCGACGACGCTCTCCAGGCGATCGCGAAGGCGTCCGGCGGGGACGTCGCCACGATGCAGAAGAACATCGCGGCGAACCCGAAGTCGGACTTCGCGTACCTGGTCAAGGGCCTCGACGTGAAGCACTACGAGGCCGTCCGCGACCTCGAGGTGCCGTGGCTCTACCCGGAGCAGCAGTCCGCGCGCATCTACCCGACCGGTGCGACCGCCGGTGCCCTGACCGGCTTCATGGGGACCGACGGCGCCCAGGCCGGCCTCGAGTACTCCTACAACCAGTGCCTCGCGGGCACGAACGGCTCGGAGACGTACGAGCGCGGCGAGGACGGCGTCCAGCTCCCCGGCAGCACGGTGACGAAGCAGCAGGCCAAGGACGGCGGCACGCTGCAGACCACGATCGACAGCGACCTGCAGTACATGGCGCAGCAGACCATCGCCTCCGCGGCGAAGGAGCTGCAGGCCGAGTCGGCGACCGCCACGGTGACGAACGCGAAGACCGGCGAGCTCCTCGCGGTCGCGGACTACCCGACGGTGGACCCGAACGACGTCGACGCGACGAAGGACACCGGTGCCTACGGCTCCCGCGCCCTGACCGCGACGTACGAGCCGGGCTCGACCATCAAGGCGGCGATCGCCGCCGCGCTCATCAACGAGGGCAAGTCGAGCCCGACCGACCGCGCCGTGGTGCCGTACTCCCGCTCGTTCCCGTGGGGCGGACGGATCCAGGACTCGGAGTTCCACCCCACCGAGAACCTGACGCTGACCGGCATCCTGCAGAACTCGTCGAACGTCGGCATCACCGAGCTCGGTGAACGCCTGACGCAGCAGCAGCGCTACGAGTACATGAAGAAGTTCGGCCTGTTCGAACCGGAGTCGGCGATCCAGTACCCGGGCCAGCCGTCCATGCAGTACGGCGCCACGCCGGACTGGAGCAGCCAGACGAACATCAACTCGATGTTCGGCCAGGGCATCTCCACGACCGCGATCCAGGTCGCGAGCGTCTTCCAGACCCTGGCGAACAACGGCGTCCGGATCCCGCTGCACATGGTCAAGGGCTGCCAGACGGCCGACGGCAAGATGATCGACGCGCCCGACGTGCAGGGGACGCAGGTCGTCTCGCCGGCGGCCGCGCAGCAGACGGTGAAGATGCTGCAGAGCGTCGTCACGGGCGGCACGCTCGTCGGCATGAAGCCGATCTCCGGCTACAACGTGGCCGCGAAGACCGGTACCGCCGAGGTCGCCGAGGGGTCCAAGGGCTACGGCGGTCAGCGCATCACCTCGGTGGCCGGAATGGCACCCGCCGAGGACCCCCAGTATGTTGTCACGGTGACGTTCACGAAGCCGCAGACCAACAAGTGGTCCAGCGGAGCGGCTCCGGCGTTCCGCACACTCATGTCCCAGGTGCTCGAGAAGTACCGAGTAGCCCCCTCCACGTCCGAGGCGCAGCTGTACCCGTCCACGTGGTGAGGAAGAAGGAGCACTTGTCCGCACGGATCCCCCCGGTCCTCCGACCCGAACACCCGACCCCGAGGAGCGTGGCCGAGCTCGCGAACGCGTTCGGCATGCGCGTCGTGGGGACGGTCGACGCCGTCGAGACGACGGGCGTCACCCTGAGCGCCGCCGAGGTGCAGCCGGGTGACCTGTTCGTCGGCGTGCACGGAGCGAACCGGCACGGTGCGCAGTTCGCCGCCGAGGCCGCCGAGCGCGGCTCGGTGGCCGTCCTGACCGATGCCGACGGCGCCGCCCTGGCAGAGCCCTCCGGGCTGCCGGTGCTCGTGGTCGAGGACCCGCGCGCGGCCCTCGGCGACGTCTCGGCGTGGGTCTACCGCACCCACCCGGACGAGGCCACCGACCTGCCGCAGCTCTTCGCGACGACCGGCACGAACGGCAAGACGAGCACGTCCTACATCCTCGAGGGCATCCTCAAGCAGCTCGGCCTGGTCTCCGGTCTGAGCTCGACCGCGGAGCGCCACATCGGCTCGCTCAGCGTCACGAGCCGGCTGACCACACCAGAGGCCAGCGAGATGCACGCCCTGCTCGCCCGCATGCGCGAGTCCGAGGTCCGCGCCGTGGCCGTCGAGGTCAGCGCCCAGGCCCTCAGCCGGCACCGGGTCGACGGCATCGTGTTCGACGTGGCCGGCTTCACGAACCTGTCGCACGACCACCTCGACGACTACGCCGACATGGAGGAGTACTACCAGGCGAAGCTCCCGCTGTTCCAGCCCGAGCACGCCCGCCGCGGCGTCGTCTCGCTGGACACGGACTGGGGCCACCGCGTGGTGCAGGACTCCCGCATCCCGGTGACGACCATCACGGTGCACCCGGACGTCGAGGCCGAGTGGCACGTCGACGTCACCGCCGCGCACGCGGCCTTCACCGAGTTCCGCCTGACCGGTCCCGAGGGCCGCGAGCTCACCACCCGCGTGCCGCTCATCGGCTGGCACATGGCGGCGAACGCGGCGCTCGCGATCGTCATGCTCGTCGAGGGCGGCTTCGAGCTCGGCGCGATCGCCCAGGCGCTCGAGTCCGGGCACCGCCGATACCCGGACGAGACCGAGGACGGCCCCCGCATCAGCGCGATCGAGTGCTACCTGCCCGGTCGCACCGAGCGGGTGTCCGGTCCGCACGGCCCGAGCGTCTACGTCGACTTCGGCCACTCCGCCGACGCCTTCGAGAACACCCTCGCCGCCGTCCGGCAGTTCACGCCCGGCCGCGTCCTGATGCTGTTCGGCGCCGACGGTGACCGCGACACGACGAAGCGCGGCGACATGGCGCGCGTCGCCGCCGCGGGGAGCGACATCCTCGTGATCACCGACCACCACCCGCGCTTCGAGGACGCCGCGAGCATCCGGAAGACGCTGGTCGACGCGGCGCGCGAGGCGTTCCCCGACCACGAGCTCCACGAGGTCAGCCCGCCCGAGGCGGCGATCCGCACGGCCGTCGGCCTGGTCGGCGAGGGCGACTCGATCCTGTGGGCCGGTCCCGGTCACCAGGACTACCGCGACATCCAGGGCGTCCGCACGCCCTACTCGGCCCGCGACGAAGCGCGTCAGGCGCTCCGCGAGGCCGGATGGGAGCCGAACAGCGGCCCGGCGGAGGAGATCCGATGATCGCCGTGACCCTCGCCGAGATCGCTGCCGCGATCGGCGGCGAGCTCGTCAGCGGTGCCCCGGAGCAGGTCGTCGACGGGTCCGTGCAGACGGACTCGCGGCTCGTCGGCCCCGGCAGCGTGTTCTTCGCCCTGCTCGGCGAGGAGACCGACGGCCACCGCTTCGTCCCGGCCGCCGCCGAGGCCGGTGCGGCGCTCGTCGTCACCGAGCGCGTGGTCGACCTGCCCGAGGGCTCCGCAACCGCGCAGGTCGTCGTGGGCGACGGGTACGCCGCCCTCGCCGCGCTCGCGCACGAGGTCGTCGCCCGCGTCCGGGCATCGACCGCGGACCGCGTCGACGCCGATGGACGCCCGGCACCGCTGCGCGTCGTCGGCATCACCGGGTCGAACGGCAAGACGAGCACGAAGAACATGCTCCGCACGATCCTCGCCACCCAGGGCGAGACGGTCGCGCCGCAGGGCTCGTTCAACAACCACGTCGGCGCCCCGATCTCGATGCTCGGGATCACGCACGACACCCGGTTCCTGGTCGTCGAGATGGGCGCGAGCGGCAAGGGCCACATCGCCAAGCTCGTCTCGATCGCCGAGCCGGACGTCGGCGTCGTCCTCAAGGTCGGACTCGCGCACGCCGGCGAGTTCGGCGGGATCGAGGCCACCCAGCGCGCGAAGTCGGAGATGGTCACCGACCTCCCCGCGACCGCAACGGCCCTCCTCAACGTCGACGACGACCGCGTCGCGTCGATGCGCGGCCTCACGGCCGCCCACGTCGTCGGGTTCGGCACGTCGGAGACGGCCGACTACCGCATCACCGGCATCGAGACGGACCGCAGCGGCACACGCTTCACCCTCACCGCGCCTCCCGTGAGCGGTGGCGACAGCCGTCCCGCCGGGACGGAGCAGGTCGACGTCCGGCTCGCCATCCTGGGTGAGCACCACGCGATGAACGCGTCGGCCGCGCTCACGGTCGCCCACCTGTGGGGCGTGCCGCTCGCGGACGGCGCCGCGGCGCTCGCGTCGATGACGCGCGCCGAGCGCTGGCGCATGGAGCTCCTGCAGGGCGGCCCCGAGGGCGTCACCGTGATCAACGACGCGTACAACGCGTCGCCGGACTCGACCGCCGCGGCGCTGCGCACCCTCGCGCAGGTCGTGCGACCAGGGGAGCGGTCCGTCGCCGTGCTCGGCGAGATGGCCGAGCTCGGGGAGTTCTCGACGGAGGAGCACGACCGCATCGGCCGGCTCGTCGTCCGTCTCGGCATCGGACAGCTCGTGGTCGTCGGCCGTGGCGCGATGGCCATCCACCAGGCCGCCACCCTCGAGGGATCGTGGGACGGCGAGTCCGTGTTCATCGAGGACGTCGACGACGCCGTCCACTCCCTGCAGGAGATGGTCCGCCCCGGCGACGTCGTCCTCGTCAAGTCCTCGAAGTCCGCCGAACTGCGATTCCTCGGCGACCGCCTCGGAGGTGTCCCCGAATGATCGCACTCCTGATCGCCGGCGCCGTCGCGCTGGTGTTCACACTGCTGACCACGCCGCTCTTCATCAAGCTGTTCCACCGCCTCGGCTGGGGACAGTTCATCCGCGACGACGGTCCGCAGTCGCACCACACCAAGCGCGGCACGGCGACCATGGGCGGCATCGTCCTCATCATCGGCGCGGTGCTCGGGTACTTCGTCGGACACCTCGTCGGCCGTGACTCGGTGACGCTGTCCGGCCTCCTCGTGCTGTTCCTCATGGTCGGACTCGGCTTCGTCGGCTTCATCGACGACTTCCTCAAGGTCCGGCGGCAGCGGAGCCTCGGGCTCGGCGGCTGGGCGAAGGTCCTCGGGCAGGTGATCGTCGGCGTCGTGTTCGCGACGATCGCGCTCGTGGTGCCGACCGGCAACGGCAAGCCCCCGGCGTCGACGATGATCTCGGCGATCCGGGACGTGCCGTGGCTCGACTTCATGGCACTCGGCACCGTGATCGGCACCGTGCTGTTCCTGGCGTGGATCGTCCTGCTGACGGTGTCCACCTCGAACGGCGTGAACGTCGCCGACGGGCTCGACGGCCTGGCAACCGGTTCGAGCATCCTCGCGATCGGGTCGTACGTCATCATCGGCTTCTGGCAGTCGAACCAGATCTGCGGCGGTGTCCGGCTCGACGCCTCGACGGAGCACGCCTGCTACAGCACCTCGGACCCGCTCGACCTCGCGGTCGTCGCGGCCGCCGTGTGCGGTGGGCTGATCGGCTTCCTCTGGTACAACACGTCGCCCGCGCAGATCTTCCTCGGCGACACCGGCTCGCTCGGCCTCGGCGGTGCCCTGGCCGGTCTCGCGATCCTCAGCCGTACCGAGCTCCTGCTGATCCTGATCGGTGGCCTGTTCTTCATCGTCACCGGGTCGGTCATCCTGCAGCGCGCGTACTTCAAGATCACCCACGGCAAGCGGATCTTCCGGATGAGTCCGCTGCACCACCACTTCGAGTTGAAGGGGTGGGCCGAGGTGACCGTCGTCGTCCGGTTCTGGATCATCGCGGGGCTCTGCGTCGCGGCCGGGGTCGGGCTCTTCTACCTGGAGTGGATCGCGCGTGTCGGCTGAACGCCTGGACGGACTCGACAGCTGGTACGCCGAGGGCTGGAAGGGGCTGCGGGTCGCCGTCCTCGGCCTCGGCGCCACCGGGTTCTCGGTCGCCGACACCCTCGTCGAGCTCGGCAGCGCCGTCACGGTGTACGCGCCGGACGGCCCCGCCGACACGGTCGAGCTGCTCGACGTGATCGGCGCCGGGTTCGAACGCACCGCGCTCGACACCGTGCCCGCAGCGCTCGAGCAGCAGGCACCGGACCTGGTCGTCGTCTCGCCCGGTCTGCCGCCGCACAACGCCTCCGTCCGCTGGGCCGTCGAGCACAGCACCGTCTGGGGCGACGTCGAGCTCGCCTGGCGCGTGCGCGACAAGGTCGTCCGCGGACCGATCGCGGCGCCGTGGGTGACCATCACCGGCACGAACGGCAAGACCACCACCACGCAGCTGACGACGGCGATGTTCGCCGCCGCCGGGCTCCGGGCGGTCGCCTGCGGGAACATCGGCGTGCCGGTGCTCGACGTGGTCCGCGACCCCGAGGGCTTCGACGTGCTCGTGGTCGAGCTGTCGAGCCACCAGCTGCACTACATGCCGACCACCGGCGACGGCGCCGTCGTCCCGCTCGCCAGCGCGTGCCTGAACATCGCCGACGACCACCTCGAGTGGCACGGCTCGGCCGAGGCCTACCGCGCCGCCAAGGCCAAGGTGTACGAGCGCTCGGTGATGGCGTGCGTCTACAACACCTCCGACGACGCCACGCGGCGCATGGTCGAGGGCGCCGACGTCGTCGAGGGCTGCCGCGCCGTCGGCTTCACCCCGGGGGTCCCGGCGCCCGGCGACGTCGGGATCGTCGACGACGTGCTCTGCGACCGCGCCTTCACCGAGGACCGGCGGAACAGCGCGCTCGAGCTCGCGACCCTGGCCGACCTCGAGCAGGCCGGGCTGGCGAGCCCGCACATGACGATGAACGTCCTGGCCGCGGCGGCCCTCGCCCGCGCCGCCTCGGTCGAGCCCGCGCACATCCGGGCCGCCGTGCAGGGCTTCCGTGCCGACCACCACCGCACCGAGCACGTGGCGACCGCCGACGGCGTCACGTGGGTGGACGACTCCAAGGCCACGAACCCGCACGCGGCGACGGCCTCGCTGGCGTCGTTCGACACCGTGGTGTGGATCGTCGGCGGCCTGTTCAAGGGCGTCGACGTCGACGGTCTCGTCGAGCGCTTCGGTCCCGGTGTGCGCGCGGTCGTCGTGATCGGCACCGACCGGACGCCCGTGCTCGAGGCATTCGCGCGACACGCGCCCGGGGTCCCGGTCCTCCAGGTCGAGGCGACGGACACTGAGCAGGTCATGCCCGAGGCGGTCCGGCATGCCGCCTCGGTCGCACGACCGGGCGACACGGTCCTCCTCGCCCCGGCCGCCGCGTCGTTCGACCAGTTCGGGTCGTACGCGGACCGGGGGCAACGATTCGCGGCGGCGGTCCACGAGCACCTGGGAGGCACAGCCGATGGCGACCACGGATCTCCCGAGCAGCCGTAGCGGGCGTCCCGGCAGCAGCGCTGGACGCGGCGCGAGCGGGACTGCTCCCCGCCGTCCGCACGGCGCGGTCGTCGCGGTGAAGAACGTCTTCGTCGCCGAGTCGAGCACGTTCTACACGATCCTCGGCGTCACGCTGTTCCTGGTCGTCTTCGGCGTCGTGATGGTGCTGTCGTCCTCGAGCGTCGAGCAGTACGCCAAGACGCACGACTTCTTCGGCGCCGCGTCCCGCCAGGGTCTCTACGCCGTCCTCGGTGTCCCGCTCATGCTCGTCGCGAGCCGCATCCCGGCGCGGGTCTGGCGGAAGTGGGCGATGCGCTTCTTCGGCGCGGCCCTCGCGCTGCAGCTGCTCGTCTACACACCGCTCGGCATCGAGGTGCAGGGCAACCGGAACTGGGTCGGGTTCGGCTCCTTCACGGCGCAGCCGTCCGAGGCGATCAAGCTCGCCCTCGCGCTCGGCATCGGCGCCATCATGTACGTCAAGCGCGACAAGCTCGACGACTGGAAGGAGATCTTCGTCCCGGTCGGAATCGCCACGGTGCTGCCGCTCGGCATGGTGCTCCTCGGCGGCGACCAGGGCACGGCGATGATCATGCTCATCCTCGTGCTCGGCGCGCTGTACATCGGCGGTGCCCGGGCGCGGCACCTGCTCGTGATCCTCGGGTCGATCGCGGTCGTGCTGCCGTTCGTCACGATGTCCTCGGCGTCCCGCCAGGTCCGCATCAGTGCGTGGCTCTCCGGGTGCACCGACTCGAACCAGTACCAGGACCTCTGCTGGCAGCCCGTCCACGGCATGTGGGCGCTCGCGTCCGGCGGCGTGTTCGGCGTCGGGCTCGGCAACTCCAAGGCGAAGTGGTCGTGGCTGCCCGAGGCGGACAACGACTACATCTTCGCGATCATCGGCGAGGAGCTCGGGCTCGTCGGCGCCGTCGTCGTGCTGGCGCTGTTCATCGTCCTCGCGGTGAGCATGATCAAGGTGATCCGGCAGTCGGACGACCCGTTCGTCAAGACCGTGACCGGCGCGATCATGGCCTGGATCATCGGGCAGGCGCTCGTCAACATCGCCGTCGTGCTCGGGCTGCTGCCGGTTCTCGGCGTGCCCCTCCCACTCATCTCCGCCGGTGGGTCCGCGCTCATCATGACGCTCATCGCCATCGGCGTCGTGCTGTCCTTCGCGCGCGACCTCCCCGGCCGCCGCACCGACACCGGCCTCGACCCGAGGACCTTCGGCGCGGGCGGCACCGCACCACAGAACGGACGGCTCCGGTGAGCACCTACCTCTTCGCCGGCGGCGGGACCGCCGGGCACGTGAACCCGCTGCTCGCGGTCGCCGACCGGCTGACCGAGCGTGACCCGGACGCCCGCGTCCTCGTCCTCGGCACGGCGGAGGGCCTCGAGGCCCGGCTCGTCCCGATGCGCGGTTACGAGCTGCTGACGATCCCGCGCCTGCCGTTCCCGCGGAAGCTGAACGGCGCCGCACTCCGGTTCCCCGGCCGCTTCCTGGCCGCCGTCCGTCGGACCGAGCAGCTCATCCGCGAGCACGACGTCGAGGTCGTCCTCGGCGTCGGGGGCTACGCGGCCGCGCCGGCGTACATCGCCGCGAAGCGGACCGGCACCCCGATCGTCGTGCACGAGCAGAACGCCAAGCCCGGGCTCGCGAACCGGCTCGCGGCGTTCCTGACGAAGCACGTCGGCCTGACCTTCTCGAACACCCGACTCCGGCACGGCCGCGTGGTGGGCATGCCGCTCCGCCGCGAGATCGAGACGCTCGACCGCCGGGTGTCCCGTGCCGAGGGCCTCGCCGAGTTCGGGCTCGACCCGGACCGCCCGGTGCTGCTCGTGACCGGCGGGTCCTCGGGCGCACGCAGCATCAACCGCACCGTGAACCGCGCGGCGGCGACGATCGTCGGCGCCGGGTGGCAGGTGCTGCACGTCGTCGGTGGCAAGTCGGACATCGGCCCGAGCGACCTCGACGGCTACCACGTGCTGCCGTACTGCGACCGGATGGACCTGGCGTACGCGGCGTCCGACTTCGTGGTGTCCCGCTCGGGCGCCGGCATGGTGTGCGAGCTCACGGCCGTCGGGCTGCCGAGCGTCCTGGTGCCCTACCCGGTCGGCAACGGCGAGCAGCGGCACAACGCCAAGGACGTCGTCGACGCCGGGGGAGCGGTGCTCGTGGCGGACGGGGAATTCGACGAGCAGTGGGTGACGTTCCACCTGCTCGGCATCCTGCAGGACCGCGCCCGGATCGCGGACATGGCCGTCCGGGCCGGCAGCGTCGGACACCGCGACGGCGCCGACCGGATGACCGAGCTCGTCCGCGACGCGGCTGCAGCCCCGAGCACGACCAGCACCACGGAGGAACGATGACCATCAAGCCGGACCTGACCCAGCCGATCCCGGACGACCTCGGCACGGTCCACTTCGTCGGCATCGGCGGCTCCGGCATGAGCGGCATCGCCCGCATGTTCCTCGCCGCGGGGCACCGCGTGACCGGCAGCGACTCCCGCGAGACCGCGACCACGGCCACGATGCGCGACCTCGGCGCCGATGTGCACATCGGCCACGACGCGGCGAACGTCGGCGCGGCGGACACGATCGTCGTGACCAGCGCCCTCTGGCCGGACAACCCCGAGCTGCTCGAGGCGCAGCGCCGTGGTCTGCCGGTCCTGCACCGGTCCCAGGCCCTCGCCGCGCTCATCGCCGAGCACCGCCTCGTCGCGGTCGCCGGCGCCCACGGCAAGACCACCTCCACGGGCATGATCGTCACGGCGATGGTCGAGCTCGGCCTGGACCCGAGCTTCGTCAACGGCGGGGTCATCCAGTCCCTCGGCACGAGCTCCGCCCCTGGCAGCAGCGACCTGTTCGTGGTCGAGGCCGACGAGTCCGACGGTTCATTCCTGCTCTACGACGTCGCGGTCGCGCTGATCACGAACGTCGACGCGGACCACCTCGACCACTACGGCAGCGAAGCGGCGTTCATCGACGCGTTCGTCGAGTTCGCCGGCAAGGCGAGCGAGCGCATCGTCGTGTCGAGCGACGACGCCGGGGCGCAGCGCGTCACCGCGGGGGTCCGTGCACGCGAGCACGCGCCCGAGATCGTCACCTTCGGCGAGGCCGCCGACGCCGACGTCCGGATCGACCGCATCGTCGAGGCCGCGAGCGTCGAGGTCGACTTCACCGCGGGCGGTGCGTCGCACCACCTGACGCTGCGCGTCCCGGGCCGCCACAACGCGGTGAACGCGGTCGGCGCCTTCGCCGTGCTCACCGGGCTCGGCGTCGAGCCGACGGACGCGATCCGGGGCATCGAGGCGTTCGGCGGGACCGAGCGCCGTTTCGAGCTGCACGGCGTCGAGCGCGGCGTGTCGGTCTACGACGACTACGCGCACCACCCGACCGAGGTCGCGGCCGCCCTCCGCGCGGCCCGCAACGTGGTCGGCGACGGCCGGATCATCGCGATCCACCAGCCGCACCTGTACTCGCGCACCCGGCTGATGGCCGGCGACTTCGCGAAGGTCTACGAGGAGCTCGCCGACCACACGGTCGTGCTCGACGTCTACGGCGCGCGCGAGGACCCGGAGCCCGGCGTCACCGGCGCCCTGGTCCAGGAGCGCTTCGCGGACCAGTCACGCGTCGAGTTCCTGCCGGACTGGGACGAGGCCTCGGCCCGCGCGGCCGCCGTCGCGCGCGACGGCGACATCATCATGACCCTGAGCTGCGGCGACGTGTACCGCATCATCCCGCAGGTGCTCGGCGCCCTGCGCCAGGACGAGGACACCCCGGCGCGATGAAGCGGCCGGAGGGCTTCGACGACCGACCGGACGAGCCGGCCGGTCCGGCCGAGGGCGCGTCGGCTCCCCGGCAGCGTCGTGGTCCCAGGCAGCGCCCTGTTCCTTGGTCGGCGCGCCGTCCGTCCCGCCCGGTCGCCGACGCGGGTGCTCCGGACGACGGCCTGGAGGCACGCCCCGCGGCCGACGCGCCCGTGACGGACGACGAGACGGCCGATCCCGTCGACGACCGCGTGACCGACCGCGCGGCCGCACCCTCCAACCGCGAGCGCGCGGGCGCGCTCGCGGGCGCCGCCGGACGGCGGCTCGGCGCCGGCTTCTCGTCGGTGGCGGAGCAGCTCCGCGGCTACTCACCGGACGAGGAGCACCCGAGCGCGTCGCGTCGGACCGCCGAGCGCGACCACGTCGCGACCGTGACCGACGTGCTCGACGTGCACCGTGCCTCCCGGTCGACCGACCCGGAGGCGGACGGCCACGACACTCGGGACGACCACGGCGACGCGCCCATCGGTGCCGGTGTCCGCGCTGCGGAGACCGCGCGTGAGGCGCGCGTCGCGAAGCGGCGCCGGCGCCTGCTCGAGCGGGCCGAGGTCCGACGGTTCACCCGTCGCGCCCGCCACCGCCGAGCGGCCTGGATCACCGCGGGCGTGGTGGTCGTGGTCTTCGGCGCATCGCTCCTGGTGGCGGTCTACTCGCCGCTCATGGCGCTGCAGACCATCGAGGTCAAGGGCACGAACCGGGTCGACGACGCCGCGCTCCGGCAGGCGCTGTCCGACCAGGTCGGCACCCCGCTCGCGCGGCTCGACTTCGACGAGGTGAAGCGCGACATCGCGAGCTTCCCGCTCATCGAGAGCTACGTGACGGAAGAGGTGCCGCCGCACACGCTCGTCGTCACCGTCACCGAGCGGACGCCGGTCGTCGCGGTGCAGTCCGGCGACGCGTTCGACCTCGTGGACCCCGCCGGCATCGTCGTGCAGTCCTCGCCCTCGCGTCCGGACGGCATGCCGCTCGCCGACGTTGCCCGTGCGAAGCTCGGCTCGCCGGTGTTCCGCACGATGACCGAGGTCGTCCTCGCGCTGCCGTCGACCGTGCGGGCGCAGGTCACCGACGTCGCCGCCTCGACCGCCGACGACGTGACGCTCACCCTGCAGGGCGGGTCGACGGTCGTGTGGGGGAGCCCCGGAGACTCGAGCGCCAAGGCAGCCCTGCTCGCCGCGCTCGTCAAGGACCACGAGGCCCGCAGTCCCGGCTCGGTCGTCGAGTACGACGTGTCGGCGCCGGACAACGGCATCGTCCGCGCGAAGTCCTGACCGCGGGGCCGGGCGGTGCGTCGGTCGACCGGCGATGTCGAGGCGGAATCGCGCGACACGCGGCGTGGCGGGGCGACAGTGCGCGGAGCGCACCCGTAGCGTCGTCGGGAGCACCACATCTACCAGCATTGCCCCTGAACTTCAAGTAGAGGTTGAGGGTTCAACCGGAGGCCCGACTGACGTGACCACGAACCACAACTACCTCGCCGTCATCAAGGTCGTCGGTGTCGGCGGCGGCGGCGTGAACGCCGTGAACCGCATGATCGAGCTCGGCCTCCGCGGCGTCGAGTTCATCGCGATCAACACCGACGCGCAGGCACTGCTGCTGAGCGACGCCGACGTCAAGCTCGACGTGGGCCGCGAGATCACCCGTGGTCTCGGCGCCGGCGCGGACCCCGAGGTCGGCCGTCGCGCCGCCGAGGACCACGCCGAGGAAATCGAGGAGGCCCTCGCGGGTGCCGACATGGTCTTCGTCACCGCGGGCGAGGGTGGCGGCACCGGCACGGGTGGTGCGCCCGTCGTCGCGCGCATCGCGAAGTCGATCGGTGCGCTCACCATCGGTGTCGTCACGAAGCCGTTCAGCTTCGAGGGCAAGCGCCGCCAGTCCCAGGCCGAGAACGGCGTCGCGGGCCTCAAGGACGAGGTCGACACCCTCATCGTCGTGCCGAACGACCGCCTGCTCGAGATCTCCGACCGCGGCATCTCGATGGTCGAGGCGTTCGCGACCGCCGACCAGGTGCTCCTCGCCGGCGTGCAGGGCATCACGGACCTCATCACGACCCCGGGTCTGATCAACCTCGACTTCGCCGACGTCAAGTCGGTCATGCAGGGTGCCGGCTCGGCGCTCATGGGCATCGGCTCGTCCCGCGGGGCGGACCGGGCGATCAAGGCGGCCGAGCTCGCCGTGGCGTCCCCGCTGCTCGAGGCCTCGATCGACGGTGCGCACGGCGTGCTGCTCTCGATCCAGGGCGGCTCGAACCTCGGCATCTTCGAGATCAACGACGCCGCGCGCCTGGTGCAGGAGGCGGTCCACCCCGAGGCGAACATCATCTTCGGTGCGGTCATCGACGACACCCTCGGCGACGAGGTCCGCGTGACGGTCATCGCCGCCGGGTTCGACGGTGGCGAGCCGAGCACGCAGCAGAAGGAGCGTCGCTCGAGCTGGGTCGACCCGGAGTCGGGCGCCGCGTCGTCCGCCGCCGGTGCGACCGGTTCGGTGGAGGACACCGCGACCACGAGCCCGTCCTGGGCGTCGCAGCAGCACGAGGCCCCCGCGCAGCGCGCGGCCGACCCGGCCTTCGACGGCGACGACGAGCTCGACGTCCCCGACTTCCTGAAGTAAGCCGTCCTTGGTAGCCGACACGCGCCTCCCGTCCGCCTCGTCACCCGACGACGGACCGGAGGCGCGTCTCGCGTCCGTACGGTCCGGGATCGCGGACGCGGCCCGCGCCGCGGGTCGGAGCGTCGACGAGCTGACGCTCGTCGTCGTGACGAAGTACCACCCGGCGTCGCTCGTCCGCGAGCTCGCCGCCCTCGGTGTCACGGACGTGGGGGAGAACCGCCACCAGGAGGCGCAGGCCAAGGCCGCCGAGCTGGCCGACCTCGACCTGACCTGGCACTTCGTCGGGCAGCTCCAGTCGAAGAAGGCCCGCCAGGTGCGCCGGTACGCCGACGTGGTGCAGTCGCTCGACCGCGACTCGGTGGTGGACGCCTTCGCGCCGACCGAGGCCGAGCCGGACCCGCGGGTGGTCGACGGCTTCGTGCAGGTCAACCTCACCGACGACCCCGGTCGTGGTGGGGTGCAGCCGGACGACGTCGAGGCGATGGTGACCCGCGTGCTCGACACCGGGACCATCCGACTCCGCGGCGTGATGGCCGTCGCACCGCTCGACGAGGAGCCCCGACGGGCCTTCGCCCGGCTCCGCACGATCTCGGAGCGCGTGGTCTCGCTCGCGCCCGACGCAACGGACGTGTCCGCCGGCATGAGCGGTGACTACGCCGACGCGATCGCCGAGGGCGCGACACACCTCCGGATCGGGACCGCAATCACGGGAAACCGGCCCACCGCGCCCTAGCCTCGTCCCAGGGCATCCACGAGCACGAACTCCGGAGGAACCATGGCCAACCCGCTCAAGAAGACGATGGTCTACCTCGGCCTCGCCGACGAGGAACTGTACGAGGACGAGCAGCAGCAGCCGGCGCCCGCCCAGGCGCGCCAGCAGGCCGCTCCGGCCCCCACCGCGGTCCCCGCCGCTGCTCCCGTGCAGGAGGCCCCCGTCGCGGCCGCCCCCGCCGCGGTGCCCGCGGAGCCCAAGACGCACACCCACCAGCGCGGCGCGCAGGTCACCCCGCTCCGGCGCGCGCACACGACCGCACAGAAGGCGACCCCGGTCCAGGAAATGAACGAGATCCTCACCGTCCACCCGCGCGAGTACAAGGACGCCCAGTCCATCGCCGAGAGCTTCCGAGACGGCATCCCCGTCATCATCAACCTCTCGCAGATGACCGAGTCCGACGCCCGCCGCATGATCGACTTCGCCTCGGGGCTGTCGCTCGGGCTGTACGGCAAGATCGAGCGCGTCACCAACAAGGTCTTCCTGCTGTCGCCGGCGCACGTCGCGGTGAGCGGTGAGCCCGCTGAGGTAGAGTCCGACATCGAGGCGTCCTTCTTCGCCCAGTCCTGAGCCGGACCCCGGCCCAGTAGCCCCTGTGCGGTGATCGCCTGAGCACCGCACCCGAGCCGAGCGAGCCCCACCGTGTCACTGGTCTTCGGGATCCTGTCCTTCGCCCTCCTGCTCTACTTCTTCGTGATGTGGGGTCGGTTCGCGTTCGACATCGTCCAGGCCTACAACCGCAGCTGGCGTCCCCGTGGCGCGATGCTCGTGGTCGCCGACGTCGTCTACACGCTGACGGACCCGCCGATCCGGTTCGTCCGTCGGCTGCTCCCGCCGCTGCGGATGGGACCCGTCGCGCTCGACTTCGGCTGGACCCTCGTGATGCTCGTCGTGATCATCCTCCGGGTGATCGTCGGCGGACTCGCTCGCTCCTTCTGATCCACCACCCGCACACGAATCGCGCCACGCCCGCCCAGAGGTCACGGTCGGACACGCGCGTCGGTGTACGGTGGTCGGGATCGATGCCCGCCCCGGCGGGCCTCCGCACCACACGGCACGACTGGTAGGTTCGGTCGTGACGCAAGTGGTTCCACACGTTCAGCAGTTCTATTGAGGTGACGGCAATGGCTTTGACGCCGGAAGACGTAGTCAACAAGCGGTTCCAGCCGACGAAGTTCCGCGAGGGCTACGACCAGGACGAGGTCGACGACTTCCTGGACGAGGTCGTCGTCGAGCTCCGCCGCCTGACGGCCGAGAACGACGAGCTCCGCCAGCGCCTGCAGGCCGCCGAGTCGGCGCCGAAGCTCGAGAAGACCGAGCAGCCGGAGCCGGCCGCCGCTCCCGAGCCCGAGCCCACCCCGGCTCCCGTCGCCGCTGCCCCGGAGCCCGCTCCGGTCGCCGCAGCAGCGCCGGCCGCCTCGACGGTCCCCGCCGACGAGGACACCGAGGGCACCACGAACCTCCTCACGCTCGCTCGTCGTCTGCACGAGGAGCACGTCCGCGAGGGCATCGAGAAGCGCGACGCGCTCATCGCCGAGGGCACCGCGCAGGCCGCCCGCCTGGTCTCCGAGGCCGAGGCGAAGCAGCGCCAGATCATCGCCGACACCGAGAACACGAACCGCCAGCGGGTCGCCGTGCTCGAGCAGGAGCAGCGTCAGCTCGAGGGCAAGATCGACGAGCTCCGCACCTTCGAGCGCGACTACCGTGCGCAGCTCAAGAGCTACATCCAGTCCCAGCTGTCCGAGCTGGACGGGTCGGGGTCGGAGCAGTCCGGCCTCACCCCGGCGCCGGCCTCGGCGCAGGGCTTCGGCAACTGACGTTGTCGCGACCAGCAACACGAGCGAAGGTCAGTGTCCGCGCGATCGCGGCACTGGCCTTCGCCGCTGTCGTCGTGGTGGCGCTCGACCAGGGCGTCAAGGCCCTCGTCGTCGCGAACCTGCCGTACGGCCAGGCCGTGCCGGTCCTCGGCGACGCGCTGCAGTTCCTGTACGTCCGGAACCCCGGTGCCGCGTTCTCGTTCGCGGTGAACATGACCTGGGTGTTCTCGATCGTCAGCACGGCCGTCGTCGTCGCGATCATCGTCTTCGCCCGGCGCATCCGCTCGATGTGGTGGGCGATCGTGCTCGGCATGCTCCTCGGCGGCGCGCTCGGCAACCTGCTCGACCGGCTCTTCCGTGAGCCCGGCTTCGGCCGCGGGCACGTGGTCGACTTCATCTCGACGCCGTGGATGATGCCTGCGATCTACAACATCGCCGACTCGTTCATCTGCGTGAGCATGGTGGTCTTCGTCCTGCTCGTCGTCTTCGGCGTGAACCTCGACGGCACGCGGGCGCTCTCCGCGAAGCAGCAGCGCGCAGCCGACGCCCGAGCGGACGCCGCCGCAGCTCCCTCCGACACGGCTCCTGCGGCCACTCGGACCGCCGGCGCCCCGGACCCCCGGGCCCCGCGCGACGACCGGGATGCCCTCGGGCACGACGCGACGTGACCGAGTCACGTTCCCTGCCCGTGCCCGACGGGCTCGCCGGTGAGCGTGTCGACGCCGCCATCGCGAAGCTCCTCGGGTTCAGCCGGTCCTTCGCGGCCGAGGTCGTCGCCGCCGGCGGCGTGACCGTCGACGGGGTCACCGTCGACAAGTCGGACCGCCTGCACCCCGACGCATGGCTCCAGGTCGAGTGGTCGCCGAAGGAACCCCCGCGCATCGTCCCGGTCGCGGTCCCGGGCATGACGGTCGTGCACGACGACGACGACATCGTCGTGGTGGACAAGCCGATCGGTGTCGCCGCGCACCCCTCGCCCGGGTGGGACGGTCCGACCGTGCCCGGCGGCCTCGCCGCGGCCGGCTTCACCATCGCCACCTCGGGCGCCGCCGAGCGCGCGGGGATCGTGCACCGGCTCGACGTCGGTACGTCCGGCCTGATGGTCGTCGCCAAGACCGAGCTCGCCTACACGCACCTCAAGCGTGCCTTCAAGGAGCGCACGGTCGAGAAGGTCTACCACGCCCTCGCCCAGGGACACCCGGACCCGACCTCGGGGACGATCGACGCCCCGATCGGTCGACACCCGTCGAGCGATTGGAAGTTCGCGGTCACGGCCGACGGCAAGCCGAGCGTCACGCACTACGAGACGCTCGAGGCCTTCCGCGCCGCGACCCTGCTCGAGGTGCACCTGGAGACCGGCCGGACGCACCAGATCCGCGTGCACATGGCGGCGACGCGGCACCCGCTCGTCGGCGACACGATGTACGGCGCGGATCCGGTGCTCGCGAACGAGCTCGGGCTGACCCGCCAGTGGCTCGACGCCGTGCGGCTCGGGTTCGAGCACCCGCGCACGGGGGAGTGGGTCACGTTCGAGGCGTCCTACCCCGACGACCTGCAGCAGGCTCTGGACCGCATCCGCGCGGCGTAGCCGGGCAGGCGGGGCGGTCCGCTCGCGAGCGGGCCACATCTGTCACGCTCGGTCCCTCGAGGTGACCAGTACTGCCCACGCCGCGCAACGCGCGCGGCATGTCGTGCCCGCTCGCGTCGATCGTGCCCGCTCGCGTCGATCGTGCCCGCTCGCGTCGATCGTGCCCGCTCGCGTCGATCGTGCCCGCTCGCGTCGATCGTGCCCGCTCGCGTCGACCGCGCCGCTCGCGTCGACCGCGCCGCTCGCGTCGACCGTGCCCGCTCGCGTCGATCGTGCCCGCTCGCGTCGATCGTGCCCGCTCGCGTCGACCGCGCCGCTCGCGTCGACCGTGCCCGCTCGCGTCGGCCGCGGCTGGACAGCGTCGGACTGGAGGCCCGTGGCGGCGTCGCCCCGCGCCTCCAGTCCGCCACTCGGTCACCGCCCGCCCGTGCCGCGCTCGATGTGCTGGTCCCCCCCGAGCGCGCCACATCTGTCACGACGGGTCGCCTCCGGCGACCGGTCGTGCGCGTTCGGCGACACACCGACGGCGTGTCCTGCCCGCTCGAGCGACGCTGTCGAGCGACCCCGCCGCGCGAGCGCGCAGGGCGCACCGAGCGCCCCGACGACACGCGCGGAGAAGTCGGTGCCCGCGGTTAGGCTTGTCCCGCCCCGCAGCCATCCGTCGAACCGGAGGTCCCGTGTCGGATTCCGACTCCTTCGTCCACCTGCACGTGCACAGCGAGTACTCGATGCTCGACGGTGCAGCGCGGTTGACCGACCTGGTCGCCGAGACCGCCGCTCAGGGCATGCCCGCGGTTGCGGTGACCGACCACGGCAACATGTTCGGGGCGTTCGAGTTCTGGAAGGCCGCGAAGGCCGGCGGTGTCAAGCCGATCATCGGGACCGAGGCCTACATCACGCCGCGGACGCACCGCTCCGACAAGACCCGAGAGCGCTGGGGCGACGGTGGCGGTGACGACGTGTCCGGTTCGGGTGCGTACACGCACATGACGATGTTCGCCGAGAACACGACGGGCATGCACAACCTGTTCCGGCTGTCGTCGCGGGCCTCGATCGAGGGCTACTACTTCAAGCCCCGCATGGACATCGAGTTGCTCGACCAGTACCACGACGGCATCATCGCGACGACGGGCTGCCCCTCGGGCGAGATCCAGACCCGCCTGCGGCTCGGGCAGTACGACGAGGCGCTCAAGGCCGCCGCCGATTACCGCGACATCTTCGGCAAGGACAACTACTTCGCCGAGATCATGGACCACGGGCTCGAGATCGAGCGCCGCGTCATCGAGGACGTCGTCCGGATCTCGAAGGACCTCGGTATCCCGCTCGTCGGCACGAACGACCTGCACTACACGCACGCCCACGACGCCAAGTCGCACGCGGCCCTGCTCTGTGTGCAGTCCGGCTCGACGCTGAACGACCCGAACCGCTTCAAGTTCGACGCCGACGAGTTCTACCTGAAGACCCCGCAGCAGATGCGCCACGTCTTCCGCGACCACCCCGAGGCCTGCGACAACACGCTGCTCATCGCCGAGCGGTGTGAGGTCGAGTTCGACACCGCGGCGAACTACATGCCGAAGTTCCCCGTCCCCGAGGGCGAGACCGAGCACTCGTGGTTCGAGAAGGAAGTGGCGAAGGGGCTGGAGTACCGCTACCCCGAGGGCATCACGAGAGAGGTCCAGGAGCGCGCCGACTACGAGGTCGGGATCATCAACCAGATGGGCTTCCCGGGCTACTTCCTGGTCGTCGCCGACTTCATCAACTGGTCGAAGAACAACGGCATCCGCGTCGGTCCCGGTCGTGGTTCGGGTGCCGGCTCGATGGTGGCGTACGCGATGCGCATCACCGACCTCGACCCGATCCGGCACGGCCTGATCTTCGAGCGGTTCCTCAACCCGGACCGCGTCTCGATGCCCGACTTCGACGTCGACTTCGACGACCGGCGCCGCGGTGAGGCGATCAAGTACGTCACCGAGAAGTACGGGTCGGAGCGCGTCGCGCAGATCGTCACGTACGGCACGATCAAGGCGAAGCAGGCGCTGAAGGACTCGTCGCGCGTCCTCGGCTTCCCGTTCGGCATGGGCGAGAAGCTCACCAAGGCGATGCCGCCGCCCGTGATGGGCAAGGACATCCCGCTCACCGGGATCTTCGACAAGGACCACCCGCGCTACAAGGAGGCGGTGGACGTCCGGACGGTCGTCGAGACCGACCCCGAGGCGAAGACCGTGTTCGACACCGCGCTCGGGCTCGAGGGCCTGAAGCGGCAGTGGGGCGTGCACGCGGCCGGTGTGATCATGTCGAGCGAGCCGCTCATCGACATCATCCCGGTGATGAAGCGCGAGCAGGACGGCCAGATCGTCACGCAGTTCGACTACCCGGCCGCGGAGTCGCTCGGCCTGATCAAGATGGACTTCCTGGGCCTCCGGAACCTGACGATCATCAGTGACGCCCTCGACAACATCAAGAGCAACCGGGGCGTCGACCTCGACCTCGAGACGATGGGCCTCGAGGACGAAGCCGCGTACCAGCTCCTGCAGCGCGGCGACACGCTCGGGGTGTTCCAGCTCGACGGCGGCCCGATGCGCGGGCTCCTCCGTCTGATGAAGCCGGACAACTTCGAGGACATCTCCGCGCTCATCGCCCTGTACCGTCCGGGGCCGATGGGGGCGAACTCGCACACGAACTACGCGCTCCGCAAGAACGGCGAGCAGCCGATCACCCCGATCCACCCCGAGCTCGAGGAGCCGCTCCAGGACATCATCGGCACGACCTACGGCCTGATCATCTACCAGGAGCAGGTCATGGCCATCGCGCAGAAGGTCGCCGGCTTCTCCCTCGGACAGGCCGACATCCTCCGCCGCGCGATGGGCAAGAAGAAGAAGTCCGAGCTCGACAAGCAGTACGCCGGCTTCGAGAAGGGCATGCAGGACAACGGCTACTCGGCCGCGGCGATCAAGACGCTGTGGGACATCCTGCTGCCGTTCTCCGACTACGCGTTCAACAAGGCGCACTCCGCGGCGTACGGCGTGGTCTCGTTCTGGACGGCGTACCTCAAGGCGCACTACCCGGCCGAGTACATGGCCGCTCTCCTGACCAGCGTGGGCGACGCGCGCGACAAGCTCGCGCTGTACCTCAACGAGTGCCGCCGGATGGGCATCAAGGTCATGCCGCCGGACGTCAACGAGTCGATCGGCTTCTTCGCGGCCGTCGGTGACGACATCCGCTTCGGCATGGGCGCGATCCGCAACGTCGGCTTCAACGTCGTCGACGACATCGTGCAGGCCCGGACCGAGAAGGGCGCGTTCGAGTCGTTCCACGACTTCCTGCGGAAGATCCCGATCTCGTCGGCGAACAAGCGGACCGTCGAGTCGCTCATCAAGGCGGGCGCCTTCGACGAGTTCGGCGACAGCCGCCGCGCGCTCGTCGAGATCCACGAGGGCGCGGTCGAGAGCGCCGTCAAGGTCAAGCGCGACGAGGCCCACGGGAACGTCGGCTTCGACTTCGACTCGCTGTTCGCCGAGGTCGCCGAGGAACAGCCGTCCTCAGCCCCGGTGTCGCAGGTGCCGGAACGCCCGGAGTGGGCAAAGCGCGACAAGCTCGCCTTCGAGCGCGACATGCTCGGCCTCTACGTGTCCGACCACCCGCTCGCCGGGCTCGAGATCGAGCTCGCGAAGCACCAGTCGATCACCATCGCCGACCTCATCGCGGCGGACGACTCGGTCGAGGGCGAGACCGTCACGGTCGCGGGGCTCCTGACGAGCGTTCAGCACCGCGTCGCGAAGTCGAGCGGCAACCCGTACGGCATCGTCCAGATCGAGGACTTCGGCGGCGAGATCGGCGTCATGTTCCTCGGCAAGACGTACGCCGAGTTCGGGCCCTCGCTCGTGGCCGACTCGATCGTCGTGCTGCGCGGCCGGGTGAACGTCCGCGACGACGGCAAGGCGCTGCACGCGGTCAGCATGTTCCAGCCCAACGTCGGCGACGCGATGGGGTCCGGTCCGCTCACGCTGTCCCTGCCGGAGCGCCAGGCCACCACGACGACGGTCACCGAGCTCGCGGCGGTGCTCGGGCGGCACCAGGGCGAGACGGAGGTGCGGCTGCGGCTGCTGAAGGAGGACGTCGCGCGCACCTTCGAGCTGCCGTTCCCGGTTAACCTGACGCCGGACCTCTTCGGCGAGCTGAAGAGCCTGCTCGGCCCGCGCTGCCTGGTCTAGGAGAGCGGTGACGACGCCCGGAGCACCACGGCCCTCGGCCGCGGTGCTCCGGGCGTTCCGTGTCGCGGGGCACGTCCCGGAGCGGCTCCCCGGCGGCCGGGGCACGACGTGGCGCGTCGGTGACGTCGTCCTGCGTCCGGCGGGTGACGTCCAGGAGGCCCAGTGGCGGTCCGACGTGCTGGCCCGCCTCCCGCACACGGTCGCGTTCCGCACGCCGCGCCCCGTCCCCGCGTCGGGCGGGGGCCGGGTCGGCGACCGCTGGGTCGTCGACGGCTGGGAGGCGTGGGAGTGGCTCGAGGGCACGCCCGATCCCGCTCGCGTCGAGGACGTCGTCCGCGCCGGGACGGCGTTCCACCGAGCGGTCTCGGGCCTCGCCCGGCCGTCGTTCCTCGACCGCGTCGACGACCCGTGGAGCCGTGCCGAGCGGCTCGTCTGGGCCGACGGACCCGCGGGCGCCGACCGGCTCCCGGACGACCCGCTCGTCCGACGCCTGACCGGCGCCCTGCGCCCGGTCCGGGGTCGGTGCCAGCTCGTCCACCGCGACCTGCTCGGCAACGTGCTGTTCGCCGCCGGACGACCGCCGGCCGTGTTCGACTGGGCGCCGACCTGGCGACCCGCCGGCTACGGTGCCGCGGTGGCGGTCGTCGACGCGGTCTGCTGGCACGGCACGCCGCTCGACCGGCTCGCGGCACTCCGCTCGCTCGCCGAGGCGCCCGAGTGGCCGCAGCTGCTCGTGCGGGCGCTCGCGTTCCGGATCGTCACGCTGCACCTGCTCGGCGCGTGGGACACGGAGCAGCACGTGCGGCACCGTCCCGTCGTGGACGCACTGCTGTCGGGGAGCGCCGGTACGCTGGACGTCCCATGATGCAGCGAATCGACCTCCGTGGCGGCCTGCCCGCCCGTGCCGACCTCCTCCGCCTGATGCCGCGTGCCGCCGGTGACGTCTCGTCCGCCGTCGCCGCCGCGCGGGAGCTCGTGGACGACGTGCGACGCCGCGGGGCCGATGCGCTGCACGAGCAGGCCGAGCGCTTCGACGGGGGAGCGCCCGAGCACGTCCGGGTCCCCGCGGACGAGATCGCCGCCGCGGTCGCCGGGCTCACCCCGGAGCTCCGCGCCGCGCTGGACGAGGCGATCCGCCGCGTCCGTGCCGCGAGTGCGGCCCAGGTGCCGGCCGGTTCGGTGACGACGCTCGCCGACGGCGCCGAGGTGCACCAGCGCTGGCAGCCGATGCGCCGCGTGGGACTCTACGTCCCTGGCGGCAAGGCCGTGTACCCCTCGAGCGTCGTGATGAACGTCGTCCCCGCGCAGGTCGCCGGCGTCGGGTCCATCGCCCTCGTCTCCCCGCCGCAGCGGGACCACGGCGGGCGGGTGCACCCGACGATCCTCGCGGCGGCAGGGCTCCTCGGCATCGACGAGGTCTACGCGATGGGCGGCGCCGGAGCGGTCGGCGCGCTGGCCTACGGCGTCGCGTCGATCGGCCTCGAGCCCGTCGACCTGGTCACCGGGCCCGGGAACAACTACGTCGCCGCGGCGAAGCGTCTCGTGCGCGGCGTCGTCGGCATCGACTCCGAGGCCGGAGCGACCGAGATCCTCGTCATCGCGGACGACAGCGCCGACGCGGGCTTCGTCGCGGCAGACCTGGTCAGCCAGGCCGAGCACGACGAGCAGGCCGGCAGCGTCCTCGTGACGACGTCGGCGTCGTTCGCCGATGCGGTGGAGGCGGCCATCCCGGAACGGGTGGCTGCGCTCGGGACGGCCACGCGCCTCCAGGCCGCCCTGGACGGTCCGCAGTCGGCGGTCGTCCTGGTGGACTCGCTCGCCGACGCGGCAGCAGTCAGCAACGCGTACGGGCCGGAGCACCTCGAGATCCAGACCGCGGACGACGACGCTGTGCTCGCGGACATCGACGCCGCGGGTGCCGTGTTCGTCGGGCCGAGCACGCCCGTCAGCCTCGGCGACTACCTGGCGGGGTCGAACCACGTGCTGCCGACCGGCGGCCAGGCGCGCTTCGGCTCCGGACTCTCCGCGTCGACGTTCCTCCGCCCCCAGCAGGTCATCCGGTACTCCGCGACGGCCCTGACCGAGGTCGCACCGCACATCGTCGCGCTCGCGACCGAGGAGCAGCTGCCCGGCCACGGCGCCGCGGTCACCGAGCGGACCGGGCGCGCCTGAGCCGACCGCTCGCGCCTGGACGGACCGGGAAGCCGGTAGCCTGGGACGGACATGTTCTGCCCCTTCTGCCGCCACCCGGACTCCCGCGTCGTCGACTCCCGCACGAGTGACGACGGCACCTCGATCCGTCGCCGCCGCCAGTGCCCGAACTGCGGGCGTCGGTTCTCGACGACCGAGACCGCCTCGCTCAACGTGGTGAAGCGCAACGGCGTCACCGAGCCGTTCAGCCGCGACAAGATCGTCTCCGGCGTGCGCAAGGCGTGCCAGGGCCGCCCGGTCACCGACGGCGACCTGGCCGTGCTCGCGCAGCGCGTCGAGGAGACCGTGCGGTCCTCGGGCTCGAGCCAGATCGATGCGAACGACATCGGGCTCGCGATCCTCGCGCCGCTTCGTGAGCTCGACGAGGTCGCGTTCCTGCGGTTCGCGAGCGTCTACCAGGCGTTCGAGTCGCTCGAGGACTTCGAGGACGCCATCGGACAGCTGCGCCTCGACCACCACGCGGCGGACCCTGCCGGCGGCGCGGCGTGAGCGGCGTCGCCGAGCGGATCGTCCGCGGCGGGTACGCCGTCGTGTTCCGTGCCGTGTTCGCGAACATGGACCCGGAACGGGCACACCACCTGGCCTTCGGGGTGATCAAGGCGCTGCCCGGGATCCCCGTCGTGAGCGGCATCGTCGAGCGGTACTCCCGCCCCGCGGCCGAGGACGGCGTGACGACGATGGGCATCCACTTCCCGTCGCGATTCGGGCTTGCGGCCGGCTTCGACAAGGACGCCCGCGGCATCGCCGGCCTCGGACTGCTCGGCTTCGGCCACGTCGAGGTCGGCACCATCACGGCGAAGCCGCAGCCCGGCAACGACCGTCCGCGGCTGTTCCGCCTGATCGCCGACCGGGCGCTCGTCAACCGGATGGGCTTCAACAACCACGGTGCAGCCCGCGCCGCCCGTCGCCTCGAGCGCGCGCGACGGAACCCGGGGCGACCGGTGATCGGCGTCAACATCGGGAAGAGCCGCGTCGTCGCGGTCGAGGACGCCGTCGACGACTACCTGGAGTCGACCCGGCTCCTCGCGCCGTTCGCGGACTACCTCGCGGTGAACGTCAGCTCCCCGAACACGCCCGGCCTCCGCGGCCTGCAGGAGGAGGACCAGCTCCGACCGCTCCTGACCGCCGTGCGGGACGCCGCCGGGAAGACCCCGGTACTGGTGAAGATCGCGCCGGACCTGACCGACGAGCAGATCGACGCCGTCGCCGGACTCGCGGTGGCGCTCGGGCTCGCGGGCATCATCGCGAACAACACGACGATCGAGCGGACCGGGCTCGTGACCCCGGCCGAGCAGGTCGCGGCGATGGGTGCCGGCGGTCTGTCCGGTGCGCCGATCGCTGCCCGGTCGCTCGAGGTCCTGCGGCGGGTGCGCGCCGCGGTGCCGTCGGACTTCTGCGTCGTGGCCGTCGGTGGGGTCACCACCGAGCAGGACGTGCAGGACCGCATCGATGCGGGGGCGACGCTCGTGCAGGGCTACACGGCGTTCCTCTACGAGGGGCCGACCTGGGCGACGCGGATCAATCGTCTCCGTCGTCGTCGGTTGCGGCGCGCCGCGCGCTGAGCTCCCGCGGGCGTCGAACTCGCGGCGTGGCGCCTCCGGCGGCGTTGGTCTCGTTGGGGCGCCGGTCTCGTTGCGCCGGCGATGGAGCAGGAACCGTCGGGTCCAGACCGGGACCCCGACGTCTTCTGCTCCATCGACGTCCGGGGCGCCGACACAACCTCGCGCCCAGCTCGGTGCGCAGCGCCCGCCGCGCCCTCGGAACGACGAAGCGCCGTCCGGTGGACCGGACGGCGCTTCAGGGGAGCGGTTCGCGTGCTACAGCGCGGGGTACTGCCCGCGGCGCACCTGCGGCTTCGGCAGGCGCAGGAAGCGCAGCTGCCACGCCCGGGTCAGGATGTAGAGGAAGGTCCCGCGCTGCATCTCGCCGAACTTCGCGGTGAGCTTCTTGCGCAGGGACAGCCAGAGCACGATGCAGTCGAGCACGAACAGCGCCACGAACGCCCAGACCATCAGGAGCGCGTACGACGCGATCACGGTCTGCGCAGCGGCGAAGCCGAGGATCAGGAAGAGCACGAGCACGGGCATCATGACCTCGCCCACGTTCCAGCGCGCATCGATCCAGTCGCGCACGAACCGGCGCTGCTCGCCCTTGTCCTTGGCGGGCAGGTACCGTTCCTCGCCGTTGGCCATGCCGACGCGGGCCTTCTCGCGCTCGGTGTTCAGCCGGGCGCGCGCGGCCTTCTTGTCCTGCGGGCTGTTGCCGACGAGGGGACGGCGGTTGGCTGCCTCACGCTCGCGACGCGACGGCGTCGGGCGACCCTTGCCCTGCTCGACGAGGAGTTCTTCCTCGGAGGGGTTGACGGTCGTGTTGGTCTTGGGGGCTGCCTTCGCCACGGTGCGTTCCTGACTGCGGTTGCGTGCTGGATCGTCCTCTAGATTACGGGACATGACCGACACCGACCAGCACAGCACCGCGACCGACCCCGCGCTCCTCGACGCCCTGCGCGAACACGTCCAGGGGGCGCTGCCGACCACGATCGCGGACCTCTCCGCCCTGGTCCGGCTGCCGTCGGTTTCCTGGTCGGCCTTCGACCCGGCGAACGTGCAGGCGAGCGCCGAGGCCGTCGCGGACCTGGCGCGCTCCACCGGGGTCTTCGCCGACGACGCCGTCCGCATCGTCCGCTCGGCCGTCGAGGGCGACACCCCGAGCGCGGACACCCCGACCACCGACAACGACGCCGCCACCGGCACCGCAGCCGCCGACGGCGCCGCAGACGTCGAACTCGGCCAGCCCGCGGTCCTCGCGGTCCGCCCGGCCCGGAACGGCAAGCCCACCGTGATGCTCTACGCGCACCACGACGTGCAGCCCCAGGGCGACGACGCACTCTGGGAGACCCCGCCCTTCGAGCCGACCCTCCGCGGCGACCGCCTCTACGGCCGCGGCGCCTCGGACGACAAGGCCGGCGTGATGACCCACATCGCCTCGCTCCGGGCCCTGCACGCGCAGTTCGGCGACGACCTCGACCTCGGCGTCGTGCTGTTCGTCGAGGGCGAGGAGGAGTTCGGCTCCCGGTCGTTCCGCACGTTCCTGCGCGAGCAGAAGGAGCACCTCGCCGCCGACGTCATCGTCGTGGCGGACAGCGACAACTGGTCGGCCGAGGTCCCCTCCATCACGGTCTCGCTGCGCGGCAACGTCACGTTCAAGCTCACCCTGACGACGCTCGAGCACGCCAGCCACAGCGGCATGTTCGGGGGAGCGGCCCCGGACGCGATGATCCCGATGGCCCGCCTGCTCGCCTCGCTGCACGACGACGCCGGCTCGGTCGCGGTCGAGGGGCTCACGGCGTACGAGGCCGACGTCCCCGAGCGCTCCGACGCCGAGCTCGCCTCCGACGCCGCGCTCCTCGAGGGCGTGCAGCCGGTCGGCACCGGCCCGGTGCTGTCCCGTATGTGGTTCCAGCCGTCGATCACGGTCACCGGCCTGGACGTCCCGAGCGTCGCGAACGCCTCGAACACGCTGCTGCCGACGGTCGCCGCGCGGGTCTCGGTCCGCGTCGCCCCCGGGCAGGCCGCCACCGACGCGTTCGCCGCCGTCGAGCGTCACCTCCGCGCGCACGTGCCGTTCGGTGCGCGACTCGAGCTCACCGAGGTCGACACGGGCGACGGCTTCCTCGTCGACACCGCCGGCTGGGCCGTCCAGGAGGCCCGCACGGCCATGCACGAGGGCTGGGGCAACCCCGCCGTCGAGCAGGGCATCGGCGGCTCGATCCCGTTCGTGTCCGACCTGGCCGCGGAGTTCCCGGACGCGCAGATCCTGGTGACCGGCGTCGAGGACCCGGACACCCGCGCGCACAGCCCGAACGAGTCGCAGCACCTGGGCGTCCTGCACCGCGCGATCGCGTCCGAGACGATCCTGCTGGCACGACTGGCGTCGCGCGGCTGACGCCGCACCGGACGGGAGGCACGTGGCGGGCCCGCCACGGGCCTCCCGTCCGTCCGTCGCCGGCTCGCGAGCCGGACTGTGGAGCGATGCTCGCGCTTTCGGCCGGCGTGCTTACAATCGTGACCAGGCGCGGTGATCGTCACCGCCCGGAGGGAGACGCGCGATGAGCGACACCATCATCGACAACGCACCGGCGACGGACGCACGCTCGCACGGCGTCGCGCTCAGCGAGACGGCCGCGGCGAAGGTGGCGAGCCTGCTGGAGCAGGAGGGCCGCGACGACCTCCGCCTGCGCCTGGCGGTCCAGCCCGGCGGGTGCTCGGGCCTGATCTACCAGCTGTACTTCGACGAGCGCCTGCTCGACGGCGACGCCACGGCCGAGTTCGGCAGCGGGGTCGAGGTCGTCGTCGACAAGATGAGCGTCCCGTACCTCGACGGCGCGACCATCGACTTCGAGGACACCATCCAGAAGCAGGGCTTCACCATCGACAACCCCAACGCGCAGGGCAGCTGCGCGTGCGGCGACAGCTTCCACTGACGCTGTCAGGTTCGGCGTCGCCGGGTCCGGGTGTCCACCACCCGTGATCGACACGCGAGCGGGGAGCGACCGATCTGGTCGCTCCCCGCTCGTCGTCCGTGGGGGGCCCGGGCGCGCGCGACCGGGGGAAAGCCGTGCGGTCATCGGTGTCCGACGTGCGAGTCCGGCACCCGGATCGGCCGCCGAACGGGCCGCGTGTGCACGAGTGTCGGCGAGCTGCGAGTAAGCTAGGAGTGTTCCAACCAAGCTGGGAACCAGCAATGAGCCGCCTTGGCGTGCTCGGTTCCCCGCCACGTCTTCCGAGAGGTAACAGTGCGTTCGAATCGCCGTATACGTTGGGCGGCCGTCCCGGTGGCCGTCGGTCTGGTCATCGCACTGGCTGGCTGCTCGCAGCAGCAGCTGAACGGGTGGCTCCCCGGCACGGAGGAGACGAAGGACGTCACGAACCACACGAGCCGCGTCGTCGGCCTGTGGACCACCAGCTGGGTCGTCCTGCTCGCGGTGGGTCTCATCGTGTGGGGCCTCATCATCTGGGCCGCGATCGTCTACCGCCGCCGCAAGGGCCAGACCGGCCTCCCGGTGCAGATGCGGTACAACATGCCGCTCGAGATCTTCTACACGATCGTGCCGCTCATCCTGGTGCTCGGCTTCTTCGCCTTCACCGCCAAGGACCAGTCCGCGATCGAGAAGCCCTTCACGGACCCCGACGCGACGATCCACGTCTACGGCAAGCGCTGGGCGTGGGACTTCAACTACATCGACAAGGACAACCCCGAGGACAGCGTCTACTACCAGGGCATCCAGGCCCAGGAAGAAGAGAACGGGAACGGCTCGATCGACGAGTCCCAGCTGCCGACGCTGTACCTGCCGGTCGACAAGAAGGTCAAGATCGAGCTCAGCTCGCGCGACGTCGACCACTCGTTCTGGATCATCGACTTCCTCTACAAGAAGGACATGCTCCCGGGCAAGACGAACTACGAGTACTTCATCCCGCAGAAGATCGGCACGTACCAGGGCAAGTGCGCGGAGCTCTGCGGTGAGTACCACTCGCTGATGCTCTTCCAGGTCAAGGTCGTGTCCGACTCGGACTACGAGAAGTACCTCGACACGCTGCGCGAGCAGGGCAAGGTCGGTCTGCTCGGCAACGAGTACGACACCAACACGAACGAACCGAACAACAAGGCGCCGGTCGAGGCGTCGAGCGAGAACAAGTAGGGGCTCGTCTGATGACAACGTCACTCGTCGGCCAGCCGACCAGGCCCTCGACGCCGGACTTCCAGGCGTCGAAGGTCGGGCGGAAGGGCAACATCATCGTCCGGTGGATCACCTCCACCGACCACAAGACCATCGGGTACATGTACCTGATCGCCTCGTTCGTCTTCTTCCTGCTCGCGGGTGTGATGGCGCTGGTCATCCGTGCCCAGCTCTTCGAGCCCGGCCTGCACGTGGTCGCGACGAAGGAGCAGTACAACCAGCTCTTCACGATGCACGGCACGATCATGCTGCTGATGTTCGCGACGCCGCTCTTCTCGGGCTTCGCGAACGCGATCATGCCGCTGCAGATCGGTGCGCCGGACGTCGCCTTCCCGCGTCTGAACGGGTTCGCCTTCTGGCTGTACCTGTTCGGCTCGCTCATCGCGGTCGGTGGCTTCCTCACCCCGCAGGGCGCCGCGTCCTTCGGGTGGTTCGCCTACGCGCCACTGAGTGACACGACGTTCACACCGGGTCTCGGGGGCACGCTCTGGGTCTTCGGCCTCGGCATGACGGGCTTCTCGACGATCCTCGGCGCGGTGAACTTCATCACGACGATCATCACGATGCGTGCCCCCGGCATGACGATGTTCCGCATGTCGATCTTCACGTGGAACACCCTCGTGACCTCGCTGCTCGTGCTGATGGCCTTCCCGGTCCTCGCCGCCGCGCTGTTCGGCCTCGGTCTCGACCGTGTGTTCGACGCCCAGATCTACAACCCGGCCAACGGCGGGGCACTGCTGTGGCAGCACCTGTTCTGGTTCTTCGGGCACCCCGAGGTGTACATCATCGCGCTGCCGTTCTTCGGCATCGTGTCCGAGGTCTTCCCGGTCTTCAGCCGCAAGCCGATCTTCGGGTACAAGACCCTCGTCTACGCGACCATCTCCATCGCGGCCCTCTCGGTCACGGTGTGGGCGCACCACATGTACGTCACCGGTGGCGTCCTGCTCCCGTGGTTCTCGCTCATGACGATGCTCATCGCGGTCCCGACCGGCGTGAAGATCTTCAACTGGGTCGGCACGATGTGGCGCGGTTCGGTCACGTTCGAGACGCCGCTCCTGTGGGCCGTCGGCTTCCTCATCACCTTCACGTTCGGTGGTCTCACCGGTGTGATCCTGGCGTCGCCGCCGCTCGACTTCCACGTGTCCGACTCGTACTTCGTCGTCGCGCACTTCCACTACGTGGTCTTCGGCACCGTCGTGTTCGCGATGTTCTCCGGCTTCTACTTCTGGTGGCCGAAGTGGACCGGCAAGATGCTCAACGAGCGCCTCGGCAAGATCCACTTCTGGCTCCTGTTCATCGGCTTCCACACGACGTTCCTCATCCAGCACTGGCTGGGCGTCATCGGCATGCCGCGTCGCTACGCGACCTACCTGCCGAACGACGGGTTCACCTGGATGAACCAGCTGTCGACGATCGGCTCGATGATCCTCGCGATCTCGTTCCTGCCGTTCATCTTCAACGTCTACGTCACGGCCCGGAACGCGCCGAAGGTCGCCGTGAACGACCCGTGGGGCTACGGCCGCTCGCTCGAGTGGGCGACCAGCTGCCCGCCGCCCCGGCACAACTTCACGTCGATCCCGCGGATCCGTTCCGAGTCCCCGGCCTTCGACCTGAACCACCCCGAAGCGGGTGTGCCGATCGGTGTGGGTCCTGCGAAGGACGCACCGGACGCTCCGACCTACGACGCCGCGAAGGGCGAGGTGAAGTAAGGCGATGCGCGCCAACGTCAACCTGTTCTGGATCCTCTTCGGGTTCTTCATCCTCGCGGACGCCACGTACACCATCTGGGCGATGCTCTACTACGGGCACCCGGAGTGGGTGGGCACGGTCGCGATCGGCCTCACCGGCATCATGAGCGCGTTCATCGCGTTCTACCTCGGAAAGGTGATGTCGTCGCAGGGCGGGGTCCTCCCGGAGGACCGTGCCGACGCCAACATCGAGGACGGCGACGCCGAGCTCGGGCACTTCAGCCCGTGGTCGTGGTGGCCGATCCTCCTGGCCGGCTCCACCGCCGTCTGCTTCCTCGGTCTCGCCGCCGGCCTGTGGATCGTCCCGATCGGGCTCGCGCTCGTCACCGTGACGCTCGTCGGCTGGGTCTACGAGTACTACCGCGGCAACTTCGGGCACTGAGTCCCGGCGGGCTGCGGCCCACCGCACCTGACACCTTCGGGCGGCACCACCACCGGTGCCGCCCGAAGTGCGTCCGGGGCCAGCCGTACGCGAGCAAGCTGGTCCGAGCAGACTCGTACGTGCCCCCCACGACCTCCCGCATCGATCCGCGCAGAACCGGTACCGATCGGGAATCAACCGGCCCGCTCTCGGCTTGGCCTCGAGCGGACCCCTCTCCACCACAGCGAAAGGACTCACCTCCGGTGACCGACAAGCGCACCCTCATCATCTTCGGCGCGACGGGCGACCTCGCCTCCCGCCTGCTGCTGCCGGGCCTCGGCACGTTCCTGCAGAGCGGTCGAGCGGTTCCCGTCCAGCTCATCGGTACCGGTCGCAGCGCCCGCAGCGAGGACCAGTGGAAGGACGTCGTCACGAAGTCCTTCGCATCGCAGGACGTCAAGGGCGAGGAGGTCGACGCCACCCTCGCGTCGACGCAGTTCATCCAGGGCGACCCGACCGACCCGAAGCACCTCGAGGCGCTCCTGGCCGCGGCCGACGCCGAGCCCATCCTGTACTTCGCGCTGCCGCCGCAGATCGCGTCGGACATCTGCGAGGCGCTGCAGGAGGTCGAGCTCCCCGCGGGCACGACCCTGGCGTTCGAGAAGCCGTTCGGCACCGACGTCGCCAGCGCGAAGGCTCTGAACGAGACGGTGCTCAAGCTCGTCCCCGAGGAGCGCGTGCACCGCACCGACCACTTCCTCGGTCGCACCACGGTCCTGAACATCATCGGTCTGCGCTTCGCGAACCGCCTGTTCGAGCCGATCTGGAACGCGGACAACATCGAGAAGGTCGACATCTTCTACGACGAGACCCTCGGTCTCGAGAACCGCGCGCAGTACTACGACGAGGCCGGCGCGATGGTCGACATGATCCAGTCGCACCTGCTCCAGATCCTCGGCATCGTGACGATGGACGCCCCGGCGGACATCGACGCGGTCGAGTTCCGCTCGTCCCTGGCTCGTGTCCTCCGGTCGACCGAGCTCAAGGGTGGCGACGCGACGATCGCCTCCCGCCGCGCCGTCTACACGGCCGGCACCATCGACGGCAAGGAACTGCCGTCGTACCAGGACGAGGACGGCGTCGACAAGTCGCGCGGCACCGAGACCCTGGCTGAGATCGAGGTCGAGGTCGACACGGCGCGCTGGAAGGGCGTCCCGTTCACCCTCCGCTCCGGCAAGGCGCTCGGCGCCAGCCGCAAGGAGGTCCTCATCACCTTCAAGCCCGTGACGCGCCTGCCCTCCGGCCTGTCCGGTCGCCCGAAGGCGGACACGCTGCGCATCGTCCTCAACCCGGACGAGATCGAGCTGTCGGTGTCGGCGAACGGCGGCGGCAACCCGTTCGAGATGGGGCAGGTCACGCTCTCGTCGACGTTCGACGACGGTGAGCTGACCCCCTACGGCGAGGTCCTCAACGGCATCTTCCACGACGACCCGCTGCTCTCCATCCGCGGCGACGTCGCGGAGCGCTGCTGGGAGATCGTGGAGCCGGTCGTCGAGGCCTGGAAGTCCGGTTCGGTCCCGCTCGAGGAGTACCGCGCGGGCTCGCGCGGCCCGGCGGAGTGGGTCTCGTCGTCCTGACGGACCGAGCGTCCTGACGGACGTCACCCCCTGACGGACGGGAGGCGCGGTGCCAGCTGGCACCGCGCCTCCCGTCCGTCATGTGGTCGCGCCCACGGCACGACCGCGACGTTCCTGCCCATCGCGACCGACATGGGAGACCGATCCGCGCATCGGAGGCCGGAAGGAACGGCATCCCACGCGCGGATCGGCATCCTGTGCGCGGATCGGCACACCATGCGCGGATCGGCACCCCTTGCGCGGAACGGCATCACACGCGCGGATCCGCTGGGTCAGGAGGGGGAGCCGGCCCGGCGGCCGCCGCCCGTCCACGAGCGCGTGCCGCCGTCGTGCACGGCGAGCCGCGTGCGGTGCCCGGACGCCTCGCCGCGGGCCCGCGCGATCGCGTCCGCCGCGGACACGAGCGTCAGGTGGGACAGCACCTGCGGCGTGTTGCCGATGTGGTGGCCGGTGGCGACGTCGATCTCCTCGGAGAGCATGCCGACGTCGTTGGCGTACCCGACGAGCACGTCCATCAGGCGCTCGGCGTCCTCGACCCGACCGGAGGCCGCGTACTGCTCGACGAGCCAGAACGAGCACGCCAGGAACGGGTGCTCGCTGCCGGAGAGCCCGTCGAAGCCGGCGCTCGTCCGGTAGCGCAGGACGAGTCCGTGGTCGCCGACGCGCAGGTCCTGCTCGATCGCGGCGACCGTGCCCGTCATCCGGGGGTCGTCGGCGCGGCAGAACCCGATCTGGGGCAGGACGAGCAGGCTCGCGTCGACCTCGTCGGTGTCGTAGTGCTGGCGGAAGGCGCCGCGGTCGGCGTTCCAGCCGTGCTCCTCGATCTCGGCGCGGACCTGGTCGCGGAGCGTCCGCCAGCGGTCGACGGGACCCTCGAGCCCGAACTCCTCGACGGCCGCGACGCCCCGGTCGAACGCGGCCCAGATCATCGCCCGCGAGTGCGTGAAGTGCCGTCGCGGACCGCGCATCTCCCAGATCCCGTTGTCGGGCTCCTGCCAGTGCTCCTCGACGTAGCCGAGCAGGGCACGCTGCAGCGCCCAGGAGTCCGCGTTCTCCTCGACGCCGAGCTCGCGGGCGTCGTGGAGCGCGGCGAGGACCTCGCCGAAGACGTCGCCCTGGTACTGGGTCGAGGCGCCGTTGCCGAGCCGGACCGGGGTCGAGTCGAGGTACCCGGGGAGCTCCTCGAGGGTGCGCTCCGGCAGCTCGCGCTCCCCGGCGATGCCGTACATGATCTGGACGTCGGCGGGGTCCCCGGCGATCGCGCGGAGCAGCCAGCCGCGCCAGTGCGCGGCCTCGTCGCGGTACCCGTGGGCGATCAGGGACGCCAGGGCGAGCGACGCGTCGCGCAACCACACGTAGCGGTAGTCCCAGTTGCGTTCTCCGCCGGGGTCCTCCGGGAGGCTCGTGGTCGCGGCCGCCACGACGCCGCCGGTCTCGCCGTGGGTCATCGCGCGCAGGAGCAGCAGGGAGCGTCGGCTCGCCTCGGCGTACTTCCCCTCGGTGTGCGCGGTCCCCATCCAGTCCCGCCACCAGCGTTCGGTCCGGTGCAGGGCCGCGTCGACGTCGAGCGGCGCCGGCGGTTCGCGGTGGGACGGGTACCAGGTCAGGACGGTGTCGAGGACCTCGCCGTCGCGCACGGTGGTCGTGTTCGTGTGCCGGTGGTCGTCCGCGCGGAAACGGACGCCGCGGACGACGACCGACCCCGGGCCGGCGGTCGCCAGGAGGGCGGGGTCCTCGTCGCCGCCGATCTGCCGGACCCAGGGCAGCGCACGCGCGTAGTCGAAGCGGATGCGGAGGGTCTGCTCGACCTCGACCGATCCCTGCAGACCGCGGACACGGCGGACGATCGCGGCCCGGTGCGCCCCGACGGGCATGAACTCGGTGACCTCGACGACACCGGTCGCCGTGGTCCACACGGTCGAGAGCACGAGCGTGTCACGGTGGTGGTGCCGGACCGAGGTCGCGTGCGGGTCGCTCGGTCGCAGCGTCCAGTGTCCGTGGTCCTCGGTGCCCAGGAGGGACGCGAACGTGGACGGACTGTCGAAGCGGGGCAGGCACGCCCAGTCGATCGTCCCGTCGCGGCCGACGAGGGCTGCGGTGTACGTGTCGCCGATCAGGGCGTGGTCCTCGATGCGGTTGCGCGGCGTCGCGGTGCTCATGCGCACATCGAACCACCGCCACCAGTCCGCGGCGGGAGGGGCGCTGAAGGAGCGCTCAGGCGCCGGGCGCAGGGCACCGGGCTCAGGCGCCGGGTAGGGGAGCCTGGGGGTCCGCGTCGGCGACGCCCACCCGGGCGAGCTCGGTCCAGAGGCCGGCACCGTCCGGCGCGTAGACCCACGGCGCCGCCGAGTCGCGTGAGCGCTCCTGCGCACGGGAGCGGCCACCGGCGAGCACGGCCTCGCTCGTGGAGAGCTGCCGGATCGCCACGCCGGCGACGTTGTCCGGGTGCTCGCGGGCGAAGTCGCCGTACAGCGTCTCGTCGTGCTGCCCGTCGTCACCGACCAGCAGCCACTGCACGTCGGGGAAGTCCCGCGCCAGACGGCGGAGGTTGTCGCGCTTGTGCTGCTGACCACTGCGGAAGAAGCGGTCGTGGGTGGGACCCCAGTCGGTGAGCAGCATCGTGCCGTTCGGGTACATGTTGCGGGTCAGGAAACGCTGCAGGGTCGGCGCGACGTTCCACGCCCCGGTCGACAGGTAGACCGTGGGGGCACCGGGGTGCTGCGCGAGGATGCGCTCGTAGAGCACGGACATCCCCGGCACCGGGCGGCGGGCGTGCTCGGTGAGCACGAAGGAGTTCCACGCGGCGAGCATCGGGCGGGGGAGCGAGGTCACCATCACCGTGTCGTCGATGTCGGAGAGGAGCCCGAAGCGCGTCGCCGGGTCGACGATGAACACGTCCGCCTCGACGTCGCGCATCCCACCGGCCGAAAGCCGCACGGTCTGCCACCCCGGTTCGAGGTCGATCGGGACCTTCACGTCGACGACGCCGCCGCGGTCGGACTGCACCACGTGGGTCGTGCCACCCGCGGTCACCGTGACCTCGGCGTCGTCGACGGCGACGCTCGTGAAGCTCTTCCACCCGCGCACGCCGTAGTACGAGGCGTCCGAGGCGAGCCCGCGCCGGGTGAGCAGGACGCGGCAGAGGACGCGGATCCAGCCCGGAGCGCCGTACCCGGTGTACGGGATCACGGTCGGCACGAGCCCACGACGACGGGCACGGTGCTCCCGGAACTCCTGCACGGCATCCTCGATGCGGGCGGCTCGGTGCAGGATCGGCTCGGCCAACGACGGCTCGTGGGGCGTCCAGTCGGGCATTCGTCCACTATCCCACGCTGTCGGAGGCTGTGGTGAGTCGCAGCGATGTTCCAGCCGGTCTCTGCGAGAGTTGCCCCGTCACATCCCACATGACCGCGTCCGTCCGGGCGCAAGAGGAGAACACGTGCTCGTCACCGAGGTATCGAACGCACTGCCGGGGGGATCATCACTGCTCAGGAACGAGCCGGTCCAAGCCCGCAGTTCGGCGCGCCTCGCGGGACTCCTCGACGCCGCTGCGGCCGTCATCGACGAGATCGGCTTCGAGCGCCTGACGACCGCCATGGTCGCGGAGCGCGCCGGTGCGTCCATCGGCACGGTCTACCGGTACTTCCCGGACCGCATCGCCGTGGTCGAGGCCCTCGCGATCCGGAGCACGCAGCGGCTCGCCGAGCGGTTCCTCACGGCGCTCGACGAGAGCGACGCGACGACCTGGCAGGACGCCTGCGACGCACTCATCGACGCGACCGTCGAGATGTACCGCACCGAGCCGGGCTTCCGGGCGATCCGCTTCGGTGACCCGGCCGACACCGGGACCGGGGACGCCGAGGACCGGATGGCCGCGCTGGGGGCGGCCGTCGCGCAGGTCCTGCACGACCGGTTCGACTTCCCGACGGGGGAGCGCGTCGAGCGCACGTGGGTCGTCCTCGCGGAGTCCGCGCACGCCGTCATCGCGCGCGCCGTGCGTGACCGGGCGGAGCCCGACACCGCGCTGATCGAGGAGTACCGCACGATGAGCCGGGCGCACCTCGAAGCGGTGGCCGCCGCCTCCTGATCGGATCCCGGCCCCGCCGCCGGGCGCGACCCGCCCGGCCGACCGGCCGACCCACCTGCCGACGCCCGCGCTCCGAAGAGGAGTCGCGGGCGTCGTCGCGATCGGGACCGCGCAGTCGGGGGGGGAGCGTTGTCCGCGAGCCGTCATGGGCCGTCACCACGCGGACCGGACGATGACCGCGTGTGTACGCTCGGTCGGAGTCGGGCTACCTCCGGACAGAAGGGCACCCACATGATCGAGTTCCGCTCGGTGCGCAAGACGTACCCGGACGGTACGACGGCGGTCGACGACTTCAGCCTCGTCATCCCCTCCCGCACCACGACGGTCTTCGTCGGGTCCAGCGGCTGCGGCAAGACCACCCTCCTCCGCATGATCAACCGCATGGTCGACCCGAGCTCGGGCACCGTGTCGATCGACGACGAGGACGTCGCAGGTGTCGACCCCGTGCAGCTCCGGCGGCGCATCGGGTACGTGATGCAGAACGCCGGGCTCCTGCCGCACCGGAAGGTCGTCGACAACATCGCGACCGTCCCGCTCCTGACCGGTGTCTCGAAGGGCGAGGCCCGGGCGCGCGCGCTCGAGCTCATGGACACCGTCGGGCTCGACCGGGCCTTCGCGGACCGGTACCCGTCGCAGCTCTCCGGCGGCCAGCAGCAGCGCGTCGGTGTGGCCCGTGGCCTCGCGGTGGACCCGAACGTCCTGCTCATGGACGAGCCGTTCGGCGCCGTCGACCCGCTCGTCCGCAACGACCTGCAGGACGAGCTCATCCGGCTGCAGCGCGAGCTCGGCAAGACGGTGGTCTTCGTCACGCACGACATCGACGAGGCCTTCAAGCTCGGCGACCAGGTCGTCATCCTCAAGAAGGGCGGCGAGATCGCCCAGCTCGGGACCCCGGCCGAGATCCTCGCCGAGCCGGCGGACGAGTTCGTGGCGAACTTCATCGGCGTCGGCCGTGGTCGGCGGGCGCTCCGGGTGGAGCAGACCCCGACCGGGCCGATCGTGGTGGACGGCGACGGCCGGGCGGCCGGCGTGCTCACCGGTCCGGTGACGGTGGTGGACGCGGCAGCCGCCGTGCCGCAGGGTGCAGAGGCCGGGGCGCGTGACACCGCCCCGGGTGCTCCGGCGCAGGGTGGGGGACCCCGGTGAAGTGGGTCCTGTCGAACCTCGACACGATCAGTGACGCCACGCTCGCGCACCTCGCGATCGCGATCCCACCGATCTTCATCGCGTTCCTGCTGTCGATCCCGGTCGGCTGGCTCGTCGTCCGGCTGCAGCGCCCCGGAGGTTCCCGCGTCGCCGCGGGTGTCGGCACCGGCATCGTGACCGTCGCCGGGCTCCTCTACGCGATCCCGTCCCTCGCGCTCTTCGTCGCCCTGCCCGCCGTCATCGGCACGGGGCTGCAGGACCCGGTCAACCTCATCATCAGCCTGACGCTCTACGGCCTCGCGCTCATGGTGCGCTCGACCGTCGACGCGCTCACCTCGGTCGACGCCGGGACGAAGGCCGCGGCGACCGCCATGGGGTACTCGGGCCTGCAGCGCTTCTTCCGCGTGGAGCTGCCGCTGGCCGGGCCCGTCCTGCTCGCGGGGCTGCGGGTCGTGGCGGTGTCGACGATCTCGCTCACGACCGTCGGCGCGGTGCTCGGCATCCAGAGCCTCGGGTCGCTCTTCACGGACGGTCTCGGTCGCGGCATCTACGAGGAGATCCTGTCGGGCATCGTGATGGTGCTCGTCCTGGCCTTCGCGCTCGACGGGCTGCTGGTGCTGCTCGGCCGGCTCGTCATGCCGTGGACCCGTCGTGCACCCCGGAGCCGCCGTGCGGTCCGGCGTGTGCTGCAGCGGGCGGAGGTGGCGTCGTGATCATCGCGCAGGCGTTCGGGTGGGTCTTCGACCCGCAGAACTACACGGGCTTCAACGCCATCCCGGGGCGGGTGTGGGAGCACGTCTGGATCACGCTGCTCGCCGTGCTCATCGCCGCGGTCGTCGCCGTCCCGATCGGGTACGCGATCGGTCACACCGGACGAGCCCGCGGGTTCTCCATCGCGCTGTCCGGCGGCATCCGGGCACTGCCCACGCTCGGCGTGCTCTCGCTGTTCGGACTCTTGCTCGGCATCGGCCTGCAGGCGCCGCTCCTGGCCCTCGTCATCCTGGCGATCCCGTCGGTGCTCGCCGGCGCCTACTCGGGCATCGAGTCGGTGGACCCGGTGACGGTCGACGCGGCGAAGGCGCAGGGGATGACCGGGTGGCAGGTCCTGTGGAAGGTCGAGATCCCGCTCGGGCTGCCGCTCCTGATCGGCGGCCTCCGCGCCGCGGTCCTGCAGGTCGTCGCGACCGCCACGCTCGCCGCGTACGTCGGCGCCGGTGGTCTGGGCGGCTACTTCTTCCTCGGGCTCAAGACCCAGGACTACGCCGAGATGCTCGGCGCCTCCATCCTCGTGATCGCCCTCGCGATCGCGTTCGAGATCGTGTTCGCCGCTCTCCAGCGGGCGGCGGTGCCGAAGGGCACCGTCGACCCGTCGGCCCGGCGGCGCCAGGGGTCGCGCGAGCGCTCCCGCAATCCCATCCCGGAAGGAAATCCATCGTGATCACAGCAAAGATCCGTGCCGGCGTCGCAGCAGCGCTGGCACTGGGCGTCGCCGCCGCCCTGACCGGCTGCGCGTCGAGCAACCCGCTCGACAGCGGCTCGAGTGCGTCGAGCGACTCGAAGACCATCGTCATCGGTTCGCAGCAGTACTACTCGAACGAGATCATCGCCGAGATGTACGCGCAGGTCCTCGAGAAGGACGGCTTCACGGTGAAGCGGAACTTCAACATCGGTCAGCGTGAGATCTACATCCCGCAGCTCGAGAAGGGCGCGATCGACGTCATGCCCGAGTACAGCGGCAACCTGCTGCAGTACTTCGACAAGGAGTCGACGGCGAAGACCGCCAGCCAGATCGACGAGGGCCTGTCCAAGGCGCTCCCGTCCGGCCTGCGGGTCCTCGACGCGGCCGAGGCCACCGACCAGGACAGCTACACCGTGACCAAGGAGTTCTCCGAGAAGAACGACGTCACGAGCCTGGCCGACCTGAAGAACGTCAGCGAGAAGCTCACCGTCGGCGCGAACTCCGAGTTCCAGACCCGCCCGTACGGCCCCGACGGCCTGAAGTCGGTCTACGGCGTGGACGTCGACTTCAAGGCGATCGAGGACTCCGGCGGAGCCCTGACCGTCAAGGCGCTCAAGGACGGCACCGTCCAGCTCGCCGACATCTACACCGCGGACCCGAGCATCAAGGCGAACGACCTCGTCTCGCTCAAGGACCCGGAGAACCTGATCCTGCCGCAGAACGTCATCCCGGTCGTCTCGAAGAAGGTCGACGACAAGGCCGCGGCGGACATCGACAAGGTGAACAAGGTGCTCACCGAGGCCGCGCTCATCGAGGTCAACTCGAAGAGCACCGTCGACAAGGAGAAGGCGTCGCAGATCGCGAAGGACTTCCTCTCCTCGAAGGGCCTCCTGTAGGGGTTCCACAGCGTCAGGAGACGACAGGCGTCGGGCATCGAGCCCGGCGCCTGTCGTCGTTCCGGGAGGGGTCCGTCCAGCACCGATGTTCCGCACGGTTGTGCCGATCACAGGCCCTGCACGTTCGTGCAGTTCTACCCTCTACAACTTGTCGAAGCAGGTGTCCCGCCGGTAGCGTGAAGGTGTCCCAACGGCCAGTGACAGCAGAAGTCCCCCTTCCACAGGAAGCAACTGACGTGCAGCACCAGCGCGCGGCGACCCGGCATGGACGCGCCGCATGAACGACATCCTCGACCCCCTGATCCTGTCGCGGTGGCAGTTCGGCCTGACGACGATCTACCACTTCCTCTTCGTCCCGCTGACGATCGGCATGGCCCTCGTCGTGGCCGTGTTCCAGTCCGCCTGGGTCCGCACCGGCCGGGCGCACTACCTGCAGCTCACGCGGTTCTTCGGGCGGATCTTCCTCATCAACTTCGCGATGGGTGTCGTCACGGGCATCGTGCAGGAGTTCCAGTTCGGCATGAACTGGTCGAACTACTCTCGGTTCGTCGGTGACGTCTTCGGCGCCCCGCTCGCCCTCGAGGGCATCCTGGCGTTCTTCTTCGAGGCCGCGTTCATCGGCATCTGGATCTTCGGGTGGGACCGCCTGCCGAAGGCCGTGCACCTGGCGAGCATCTGGTGCGTCAGCGTCGGCACGATGCTGTCCGCGTACTTCATCCTCGCGGCGAACGCGTTCATGCAGCACCCGGTCGGCTTCGCGATCAACGAGGCCAAGGGTCGCGCGGAGCTCACCGACATCTGGGCCGTCCTGACGAACAAGGTCGCCCTCGCCGCCTTCCCGCACACGCTGTTCGGCGCGTTCATGGTCGCGGCCTCGGTCATCGTCGCGGTGGCGGCGTACCACCTGGCGCGGAACCAGCACCTCGAGACCATGCTGCCGGCGCTGAAGTTCGGCATGTGGACGATGCTCGCGTCGGGTGCGCTCACGGTGCTGTCGGGCGACCAGCTCGGGCTCACGATGGTCGACACGCAGCCGATGAAGATGGCAGCGGCCGAGGCGCTCTACAACACCTCGACCGGCAAGGACGCCTCCTTCTCGATCTTCACGCTGGGGACGCCGGACGGCGTGCACGAGCTGTTCTCGATCCGCATCCCGTACCTGCTGTCGTTCCTGTCGACCCACACGTTCACCGGCACGGTCGAGGGCATCAACGACCTGCAGGCGCAGTACTCGCAGGTGTACGGCCCAGGCGACTACAAGCCGATCATCTGGGTGACCTACTGGTCGTTCCGGTGGATGATCGCGCTCGGTGTCGGCGCGGTGCTCGTGTCCCTGGTCGGGCTCTGGCTGACCCGCAAGGGTCGGTTCCCGACGCAGCGGTGGGTGTGGCGCGTGGCGACCTGGTCGGTGCCGCTGCCGATGGCCGCGATGATCATGGGCTGGGTCTTCACCGAGATGGGCCGTCAGCCGTGGCTCGTGTTCGGGTTGCTCAAGACCGCCGACGGGGTCTCCCCGAACGTGACCGGGGTCGAGGTCCTCATCTCGCTCGTCGTGTTCACACTCATCTACGGCGCGCTCGCGGTCGTCGAGTTCCGCCTGATCAAGAAGGTCGCGCAGGAGGGCCCCGCCGCCCCGGCAGAGGTCGACGAGCAGACCGGCGCGGTCAAGCACGAAGTGACGGTCTACTAGAAATGGAAACTGTCTGACCATGGACCTCCCCGTTCTCTGGTTCGCGATCGTCGGTCTGTTCTTCGTCGGGTACTTCGTGCTCGACGGGTTCGACTTCGGCGTCGGGATGTCGCTGCCGTTCCTCGGCAGGGACGACACCGACCGTCGCGTGCTCATCAACACGATCGGCCCGGTCTGGGACCTCAACGAGACGTGGGTCATCGTCGCGGGGGCGTGCCTGTTCGCGGCGTTCCCCGAGTGGTACGCGACGATGTTCTCCGGGTTCTACCTGGCGTTGCTGCTCATCCTCGCGGCGCTCATCGCCCGCGGGGTCTCGTTCGAGTACCGGCACCAGGAGAAGCACCTGGCGTGGAAGCGCCGGTTCGACCTGATGATCGTCGTCGGCAGCGCGGTCCCGTCGTTCCTGTGGGGTGTCGCGTTCGGCAACGTCGTCCGGGGCATCCCGATGGACGCCGGGCACAACTACACCGGCACCTTCCTCGACCTGCTCAACCCCTTCGCGCTCCTGACCGGGCTCGCGACCCTGCTCGTGTTCTTCACACACGGCGTGGTGTTCGTCGCGCTGAAGACCGAGGGCGAGATCCGAGAGCGGGCGAAGCGCCTCGCGACGCGGGCGGGTGTGCTGACGATCGTCGTCGCCGCGGCGTTCCTCGTCGCGATGGCGTTCGTCCGCGCAACCCCGGCGAGCCTCGTGCTCTCGGTCGTCGCGGCGCTGGCCCTCGTGCTCGCGGTGCTCTGCTCGGCGTGGGGGAAGGAGGGCCGGGCGTTCGCGCTCATGGCCGTCACGATCGCCGCGGTCGTCCTGGCGATGTTCACCGCGATCTTCCCGGACGTCATGCCCGCGTCGAACGACCCGGCGAACAGCCTGAACGTCGTCAACGCCGCGAGCGGGACCTACACGTTGACGGTGATGAGCTGGGTGGCGCTGATCTTCGTGCCGCTCGTGCTCGCCTACCAGGCCTGGACGTACTGGGTGTTCCGCAAGCGGGTCTCCCGGGCCCACATCGCGCAGGCCGCGCACTAGGAGGACACCGCCGTGAAGCCGCTCGACCCCCGACTGCTCCGCCTGTCGCGCACGGCGCGCGGGGCCGTCGCGGCGTCGGCGGCCACCGGCCTGGTCCGGACGCTCGCCACCGTCGCGATCGCCTGGGGCATCGCCACCGCCGTCACCCTCGGCGTCGACGGGGTGCGCGACCGCGTCGTCCCCGCCGCGCTCACCCCGACGCTCGCCCTGCTCGGCGCGGCCTTCGTCGTGCGGGCCGTCGCCGCGTGGGCGACCGACGACCTCGCTGCCCGGGCGGGTGCGCGGGTGAAGAGCGAGCTCCGGGCCACCGTCCTGGCGCGTGCGGCGGAGCGCGGACCGGCGTGGCTGCAGGGGCGGTCGAGCGCCGCGTTCGCGACCACCCTCGGCCCCGGGCTCGACGCGCTCGACGCGTACTTCGGCCGGTTCCTGCCGCAGCTCGCCCTCACCGCCGTGGCGACCCCGGTCCTGCTGCTCGCGATCGGGGCCGGAGACCTGACGAGTGCGGTCGTCATCGTGCTCGCGATGCCGGTGATCCCGGTGTTCATGGTGCTCATCGGGCTCGCGACCCAGTCGCTGCAGCGCCGGCAGGCCGATGCCCTCGCCCGTCTCGGGAGCGCGTTCACCGAGGCCGTCGAGGGCCTGGCGACGCTCAAGGTGTTCGGCCGCGCCCGCCGCCAGGTCGGCCGGATCGGCGACGTCACCGACGAGTACCGTCGCGGCACCCTCGGCGTGCTGCGGCTGTCGTTCGTCAGCGGCTTCGCGCTCGAGCTCGCCGCGAGCCTGTCCGTCGCGCTCGTCGCGGTGTCGATCGGCGTCCGGCTCGTCGACGGCTCGCTCGGCCTCGGTGCCGCGATGTTCGTGCTCGTCCTCGCGCCGGAGGCCTTCGCGCCGATCCGGCAGGTCGGCGCCGACTTCCACGCCGCCCAGGACGGCGTCGAAGCGTCCGCGGCCGTCCTCGACGTGCTCGACGACCGCGCTGGACACGACCGCGCAGGAGACGACCCCGCAGGCGACCACCGCGTCGTCCCGCGCGCACCCGACCACGACGGACCGACGGACCCCGGGACCGACCTGGTCCTCACCGGCCTCACGGTCACCCGCCCCGACACCGTCATCGGCCCGCTCGACGTGCGCGCCGCCCCCGGCACGGTCGTCGCGCTGGCCGGCCCGAGCGGCTCCGGCAAGTCGAGCCTCATCGCCGCGATCCGCGGCGTCCTCCCGCACGACGGCACGGTCACCGTCCCGTCCGGGACCGGCCGGGCGGACCCGGCGACGCGGTCGGTCGCCGAGCGCACCACGTGGGCCGACCAGCGGCCGCGCCTCGTCCGCGGCACGGTCGCCGAGAACGTCGCCCTGCACTCCCGACCCGACACGGCCGACGTGCGGCGCGCCCTTGGCGACGCGGGGCTGGGACTCGACCCGGGCCTCCCGGTCGGACCCGGCGGAGCCGGCCTCTCCGGCGGCCAGGCGCAGCGGGTCGCGGTGGCCCGCGCGCTGTACCGCGCCCGGCGCGAGCGGACACCGCTCGTCCTGCTCGACGAACCGACGTCGGCCCTCGACGCCGAGGCCGAGCAGACCGTCGTGCGCGCCCTGCGCGCCCTCGCGGACGACGGCGCGGTCGTCGTGGTCGCCAGCCACCGCCCGGCCGTGCTCGACGCGGCCGACGTGCGCGTCGACCTGCACGCGGACGGCGCGACGAGCGTGACGGCCCGACGGGCGGTGCGGGCATGAGCCGGGAGGCACGGCGCACGTCGGTCCTGCGGCTCGCCCTGCCGCACGGTGCGGGTTGGGCGAAGGCGGTCGCCGCCGGCACGACCAGCGCGCTCTGCGCGGTCGCGCTCCTCGCGGCGAGCGGCTACCTGATCACGCGAGCGGCCGAGCAGCCGCCCATCCTGTACCTGACGCTCGTGATGGTCGGCGTCCGGGCGTTCGCCCTCGGTCGGGCCGCCCTGCGCTACGTCGACCGGCTCGCCGGGCACGACGCGTCCTTCCGGCAGCTCGCCGTCGTCCGGACGGAGATGTACCGCCGGCTCGCGTCGATCGCCCCGGCCGGGCTCGGCCGCACCGGTCGCGGCGACCTGCTCACGCGGCTCGTGACCGACACCGACCGCCTGCAGGACCTGCCGATCCGCGTCGTCGGGCCGCTGGTGTCGGCGGGGGTCGTCGCGGTGCTGTCCGTGGTCGCCGTCGCGCTCGTCTGGTGGCCGGCCGCGCTCGTGCTGCTCCTCGCCCTCGGTGCCGCCGCGGTGCTCGGGACGGTCGTGACGCTCGCGGTCGCCCGGCGGTCCGACCGCGAGACCGCCGCGGAGCGCGGCCGGGTCGCGGACCTGGTGCTCGACACCGTGCGCACGCTCGACGTCTTCGCCGCGTACGGCACGCTGCCGGACCGGCTCGCGACGATCGCGGCGCTCGACGACCGGGTCACGCGGGCGGTGCGGCGTCGCGCGACCGTCGAGTCGCTCGTCGGGGCGCTCGTCGGGCTGCTCGGCGGCGGCGCGGTCGTCGGCGTCCTTGCCGTCGGCGCACCCGCCGTCGTCCGTGGTGCGCTGGACGGACCGCTGTGGGCGCTCGCGGTGTTCGTGCCGCTGGCCCTGTTCGAGGTCGTCGGCGGTGTGCCGCTCGCCGTCCTGACGCTCCGTCGGGTCCGGGCCGCCGCCGAGCGGGTGGAGCAGGTCGTCCCGGCAGCGGTGCCGGCCGGGATCGTCCCCGAGCCGGACGAGCCCGCGACCGCCGATGAGCTCGCCGTCGACGGGCCGGTGACCGTGGCCCTCCGCGACCTCACCGTCCGGTGGCCCGGCGCCGGGACACCCGCGGTCGACCGGGTCGACCTCGACCTGCGACCCGGCGAGGTCGTCGTCCTCACGGGGCCGAGCGGCGCGGGGAAGTCCACGCTCGTCGACGCCCTGGTCCGGTTCGTCGACCACGAGGGCTCGTACACGCTCGACGGCGTCGAGGCGCGACGGCTGCACCCGGACGCCGTGCGCGCCCGGGTCGGACTCGTCGAGCAGGACCCGTTCGTGTTCGACCAGACCGTGCGGCAGAACCTGCTCTTCGCCCGCGACACCGCGACCGACGCCGAGCTCGTCGACGCCCTCGAACGGGTCGGCCTGGGCGGCTGGCTCGCCCGACGCGGCGGACTCGACGCACCCGCGGGGGAGCGCGGCACGCTGCTGTCCGGCGGCCAGGCGCACCGGCTCGCCCTGGCGCGGGCGTTGCTCCACGCGTTCCCGGTGCTCGTGCTCGACGAGCCGACCGCGGACGTCGACCCGGACCTCGGCGACGCCGTGCTGCGCGACCTCGTCGGGGCGGCGCGGTCGGCCGGACGGACGGTGCTCGTCGTGTCGCACGTACCGGTGCCGGCCGACCTCGTGGACCGGACGCTGCGGATGCGGGACGGGCGGCTCGTCTCGGCGTGAGCCGCGGGCCGGAGGCGGGGCCGGACGGGCGTCGTGACGGATGTGGCCCGCGGTCCGGGGTGGGCGTGACCCGGTGGCGGGAGCGACGGTGCGGGGCGGGGCCGAGCCGTGCCTCCAGGCCTTGTACGCTGGGTGACCGTGACCACCGAGCACCCCACCGAGCAGGCACCCGTCGACCCCGACGCCTACGACTTCCGGCGCATCCAGGAGAAGTGGCAGCCGCGGTGGGAGGAGCTCGGACTCTTCACCACCGACCTCGACGACAGCCGCCCGCGCAAGTACATCCTCGAGATGTTCCCGTACCCGTCCGGCGACCTGCACATGGGCCACGCCGAGAACTGGGCGCTGGGCGACTTCGTGGCGCGCTACTGGCGGCAGCAGGGCTTCAACGTGCTGCACCCGATCGGCTGGGACTCGTTCGGGCTGCCCGCCGAGAACGCCGCCATCAAGCGCGGGGTCGACCCGCGTGAGTGGACCTACGCGAACATCGAGCAGCAGAAGGCGTCGTTCAAGCGCTACGCGCCGTCCTTCGACTGGACGACCGAGATCCACACCTCGGACCCCGAGTACTACAAGTGGAACCAGTGGCTGTTCCTCAAGATGTACGAGAAGGGCCTGGCGTACCGGAAGGACAGCTGGGTCAACTGGGACCCGGTGGACCAGACCGTGCTCGCGAACGAGCAGGTGCTGCCCGACGGCACCTCGGACCGCTCCGGCGCCGTCGTCGTCAAGAAGAAGCTGACGCAGTGGTACTTCGCGATCACGAAGTACGCCGACCGCCTGCTCGACGACCTCAACCAGCTCGAGGGCCGCTGGCCGGCGAAGGTCATCGCCCAGCAGCGCAACTGGATCGGCCGCTCGGTCGGTGCCGACGTCGACTTCGTCATCGAGGGTCGCGACGAGCCGGTCACCGTCTTCACCACGCGCCCGGACACGATCCACGGCGTGACGTTCCTGGTCGTGTCGCCGGACTCCGACCTGGCGGCGTCGCTGGTCTCCTCCGCTGAGCCCGCGGTGCGCGACGCGTTCGACGAGTACCTGACGGCGACGCAGAAGACCTCCGAGATCGACCGGCAGAACGCTGACCGTCCGAAGACGGGCGTCCCGCTCGGCCGCTTCGCGATCCACCCGCTGACGGGCGAGCGTCTGCCGATCTGGGCCGCCGACTACGTGCTCGCCGACTACGGCCACGGTGCGGTCATGGCCGTCCCGGCGCACGACCAGCGCGACCTCGACTTCGCGCGGGCGTTCGACCTGCCCGTCAAGGTCGTCGTCGACACGAACGCCGCCGTCACCGGCGCGATCCCGGTGATCCCCGAGGGCGCGACGCTCGAGGACCTGCCCGCCCTCGACCCCGTCTCCACCGGCGAGGCGCTGACCGGCCAGGGACGGATGATCAACTCCGGCCCGCTCGACGGCATGTCGAAGCAGCACGCGATCACCGCGGCGATCGGCCTGCTCGAGGAGCGCGGCACCGGTCGTGCCGCGAAGACCTACCGCCTGCGCGACTGGCTCATCTCGCGGCAGCGCTTCTGGGGCACCCCGATCCCGATCATCCACGGCGCCGACGGCACCGAGCACCCGGTGCCGTTCGACCAGCTGCCGGTGCGCCTGCCGTCGACCGAGGGCCTCGACCTCAAGCCGAAGGGCACCTCGCCCCTCGGCGGCGCCACTGACTGGGTGAACGTGCCGAACCCGGTTGACGGCTCGCCGGCGCTGCGCGACACCGACACGATGGACACGTTCGTCGACTCGTCGTGGTACTTCCTGCGCTTCCTCGCCGCGAACGACGACACGCAGGCGTTCGACCCGGCCATCGCGCGCAAGTGGGCTCCGGTCGACCAGTACATCGGCGGCATCGAGCACGCGATCCTGCACCTGCTGTACGCCCGCTTCGTCACGAAGGTCCTGTTCGACCTCGGGTACCTCGACTTCACCGAGCCGTTCTCGGCGCTGCTCAACCAGGGCATGGTGCTGTCCGGCGGTTCGAAGATGTCGAAGTCGAAGGGCGGCGTCTCGCTCGGCGACGAGCTCGACGCGAACGGTGTCGACGCGATCCGCCTGGTGATGGGCTTCGCCGGCCCGCCGGAGGACGACATCAACTGGGAGGACGTCTCTCCGTCGGCGTCCGCGCGCTTCCTCGCCCGTGCCTACCGCCTGGCGACCGACGTCACGTCGTCGCCCGACGCCGTGTGGGCCGACGGCGACCGTGCACTCCGGCAGGTCACGCACCGCTTCCTGGCGGACGCCCCCGGCCTCATGGAGTCGTTCAAGTTCAACGTCGTGATCGCGCGGCTCATGGACCTGGTGAACGTCACCCGCAAGGCCATCGACAGCGGCCCCGGCGCCGGTGACCCCGCCGTGCGCGAGGCCGCCGAGACCGTCGCACTGGCCCTCGCCGTGTTCGCGCCGTACACCGGCGAGGAGATGTGGGAGAAGCTGGGCTACGAGGCCACCGTCGCCACGTACGGCTGGCGGAAGGCCGACCCGACGCTGCTCGTGCAGGACACCCTGACGGCGGTCGTGCAGGTCAACGGCAAGGTCCGGGACTCGTTCGAGGTGTCGAAGTCGATCGAAGCGGACGAGCTCGAGCAGCTCGCGCGTGCGTCGGCGAACGTGCAGCGGTACATCGGCGAGCGCGAGATCGTGAAGGTCATCGTGCGGGCGCCGAAGCTCGTGAACATCGCGATCAAGGGCTGAGGCCCTCCTCCACAGGCATCGGCCCGGCGTCGCCCTCCACAGGGGCGGACGCCGGGCCGTCGTCGTCGGTCCGGCGTTCCTAACGTGCCGGCATGGCTCCTGTTGACCCGGTCCCCGACGCCCGCTGGCGACGCTGGACGCTGACGCCGCGGACGGCGGTGGCGCTCGGGGCGGTGGTCGTCGCGGTCGCGCTCGCGATCGTCGGCGTGGGTGCCGTGGGGGAGCGCTCGACGGGGCAGGTCACGGTGTCCGGTGGGCCGGCCGGGTCGGTCGCGGGGTCTGGGTCGGCGTCCGGGGCCGCGTCCGCCGGGACGGACGGTCGGCCTGGAGGCACGGGGGCGCCCCGGTCGCTCGACGCGCGTCCGACAGGTGGGCCGGCTCCGTCACCGACGGCGGCGCTCGTCTCCGTGTACGTGGTCGGCGCGGTCGCTCGCGCGGGGGTCGTCGAGCTGCCGGACGGCTCCCGCGTGCAGGCCGCGATCGAACGAGCGGGCGGGGCGACCGACGTCGCGGACCTGACGCGGGTGAACCTGGCGCGCCCGGTGGTCGACGGTGAGCGGCTGTACGTGCCCGCGGTGGGCGAGACCGAGGTGCCGGCGGCGCTCGGTCCGGACGTGGCGGGCGGCGCCGGCGGTGGTGCCGGGGCTGGCGCCGGTGGCGGCTCGGCTGCCGGTGCCGGCGGCGCGGGGGACGTCGTCGACCTGAACCGGGCGGACCAGGCGACGCTCGAGACCCTGCCCGGGATCGGGCCGGCCCTCGCCGCGCGGATCATCTCCTGGCGGGACGAGCACGGCGGCTTCACCACGGTCGAGGACCTGCTCGACGTCAGCGGCATCGGCGACACCCGGTTCGCGGAGCTCCGGGAGCGGGTCCGGGTGTGAGGGCCGTCGACCTCCGTCCGGTCCTCACGGACCTGCGGTTCGCCGGCCCGGTCGCCGTGGCGTGGGTGGTCGCGGTGCTCCTGGTCGCGCAGCCCGGGTCCGCGATCGTCGTCGCAGCGGTCGCGGCCGGCGTCGCCGTGCTCGGCGGAGTCGTCACCGGGCACCAGACGTTCCGTCCGCGGGTGCGCGCCGTCGGCGCCGTCGTGCTGACCGCGGGGGCGTGCTGCGTGCTCGTCGCGGTGTCGATCGCGGTCGGGCATGTGCACCGCGACCCCGAGGCCCTGCGGCGTGCCGTCGGCCACAGCGCCACGGTCGTTGTCGACCTGCGCCGCGACCTCGCGCCGGCCGACCGATCGGTGCTCGGAGCGCTCCGCGCGGTGGACGGGCACGGTGTCGGGGCCGTGCCGGTGCGGGTGGTCACGACCTCCGACACGGTGCTGCCAGCGGGGAGCGTGCTCACCGGGCGCGCGACCGTCGAGCGGGACGACCCGGGATCGCCGACCGCGGCGGTGCTCTTCCTGCGCGGCGAGCCCGAGCGGGAGCCACCGACCGGCGCACTGGCGGCGACGGCCGAGGTCCGCCGGGCCTTCGTCGCAGTCACGGCGGACCTGCCGGAACCGGGCGCCGCCCTCCTCCGCGGTCTCGCGATCGGCGACCGCAGCGGGCTCGACCCCAGGACGGAAGCCGCGATGGAGACGTCGGCGCTCACCCACCTGACGGCGGTGTCCGGCTCGAACTGCGCGGTGGTGGTCGCACTCGTGGTGGCGGTCGGCCGCGGGCTCGGCGCGCCCAGGTGCATGCGCGCCGTCGCGGCGGTGGCGCTCCTCGTCGCCTTCGTCGTGCTCGTCCGCCCGGACCCGTCCATCCTGCGGGCGACCGTGATGGCCGTCGTCGTGCTCGTCGTCCGCCTGACCGGGCGGCCGGTCCGCGGCGTGCCCCTCGTCGCCCTGGCCGTGCTCGGGATGCTCGTCGTCGACCCCTGGACCGGGCGGGCGATCGCGTTCGCGCTCTCGGTGCTCGCGACCGGCGGCATCCTCGTGCTCGGGCCACCGCTCACCGAGCTGCTCGCGCGGCGGCTCTGGCCACCGGTGGCAGCCGCGGTGGCGGTCCCGGTCGCGGCGCAGGCGGCCTGCTGGCCGGTGACGATCGTGCTCGCCCCGGTGTTCCCGACCTACGCGGTGCCGGCCAACCTGCTCACCGAGCCGCTCGCGCCGGTCGTCACGGTCCTCGGCCTCGCTGCGTGCACGGTGGCACCGGTGTGGCCCGCAGCGGCGGAGGTCCTCGCCGGCGTCGCCTGGGCACCGGCCGCCGCGATCGGGTGGGTGGCGCACGCCGCGGCCGCGCTCCCCGCAGCGTCGATCGGGTGGCCCGCCGGCGGGACGGGGATCGTCGCCGCGGTCGTCGTGAGCGGAGCCGTCGCGGCGGCCGTGCTCGTCCGCGAGCGCCAGCGGGTCCCGGTGCTCCTCGTCGGTGCGGTGGCACTCGCGCTGGGTGTCGGCGCGGTCGCGGTACCCCGTGCGGTCCTGCGGTCGAGCGTGCCGGCGGACTGGTCGGTGGCGATGTGCGACGTCGGACAAGGGGACGCGGTGCTCGTCCGGGCGCCGGACGGCCCGATCGCACTCGTCGACACCGGGGACGACGGACCACGCCTGCTCGCGTGCCTCGACCTGCTCGGGGTGGAGCGGGTGGCGCTGCTCGTCCTGACGCACTTCGACCGGGACCACGTCGGCGCACTGCCCGCCGTCGCGGGGCTGGTCGACCGTGCGCTCATCGGACCGGTCGGGCGCGCCGAGGACGCCCAGGTCGTCGAGGACCTGCGCCGTGCCGAGGTGCAGGTCGGGACGGCCGACGACACGACTGAGGGCACGCTGGGTGCCCTCGGGTGGCGGGCGGTGTGGCCGCCGTCGGGGTCCGGCGACGCGGGCAACGACGCGAGCGTCGTGCTCGCCACGACCGCGGGCGCCGGGTGCGGGACCTGCGTGTCCGGCGTCTTCCTCGGGGACCTCGGTGAGCGGGCGCAGCGGCGGCTCCGCCCGCACCTGGACGTGCACCCCGACGTCGTCAAGGTCGCGCACCACGGGTCGGCCGACCAGGACCCGGGGCTCTACCGGCAGTTGGCGGCGCCGGTGGGGCTGATCGGCGTCGGGGCGGACAACACGTACGGGCACCCCACGCAGCGGACGCTCGATCTGCTCCGGGCCGCGGGGACGACGGCGTTCCGGACCGATGTGCAGGGGACGGTCGTCGTCTCACGGGGCCGCTCCGGGGCGCTCCGGGTCTGGACGGAACACCCGGACGGCGCATCTCCGGGGCCGACCGGGGGAGTGCGGGCCGAGCCGTCGGCGGCCGGCCGTAGGATCGTCGCGGGCCACGATCGACCCCGGAGCCGACCCCGGCGCCGACCTCGGCGACGTCCACGACCCCGCCCGCGACGGAAGGACCGCATGCCCGCCAAGAAGCCCTCGCGCGCCGCCGCCGCGATCGACCAGGTGCCGTGGTCGGGGATCCGTCCCGCGCCCGTGGTGCTCGTCACCGGGCCGGAGGCGTTCCTCGCCGACCGTGCGATCGGCGTCCTGCGCGACCTGCTCGTGGGCGAGGACCCCGCGCTCGAGGTGCACGACCTCGAAGCCGACCAGTACGCACCGGGCCTGCTCGCGACCCTCGCGAGTCCGTCGCTCTTCGGCGAGCCCCGACTCGTGCGGGTCACCAACGTCGAGAAGTGCACGGACGCCTTCATCACCGAGACCATCGCGTACCTGCAGGGTCCGGCGGACGACGTCACGCTCGTCCTGCGGCACGGCGGTGGGGTCCGCGGCAAGAAGCTCCTCGACACGATCCGCAGCGGGGTCGGCGGCGGCGTCGAGGTCCAGTGCGACGAGCTCAAGCGCGACACCGACAAGATCGACTTCGTCAACGCGGAGTTCCGAGCCGCCCGTCGCAAGGTCGTCCCCTCGGCCGTGCGCACGCTCGTGGCGGCGTTCTCCGACGACCTGGCCGAGCTCGCGGCCGCGTGCCGGCAGCTCCTGGCGGACGAGGCCGAGGAGATCACCGACAAGGTCGTCGACAAGTACTACGGCGGGCGCGTCGAGACGAACGCGTTCAAGGTCGCCGACATCGCACTCGCGGGGCGCTCGGCCCCGGCGATCCTCGAGCTGCGGCACGCCCTGGCGACGGGGGAGGCCCCGGTCCCGATCGTCGCCGCGTTCGCGAGCAAGATCCGCACGATGGCGAAGGTCAGCTCCTTCCGTGGCACGAGCGGCCAGGCGGCGTCCGCCCTCGGCATGGCGCCGTGGCAGGTCCAGCGTGCACAGCGGGACGTCGCCGGGTGGAGCGAGGCCGGGTTGGCGAACGCGATCACGAGCATCGCCGAGGCGGACACCGCGGTGAAGGGCGGCTCGCGGGACGCGCACTACGCGCTCGAGGTCATGGTCCGCACGATCGCCCGGCGCGGCGAGGCCCGCTGACGCGACGGCGCCCGTGCTGCCGCGCGGTGCTGGCGCTCGTGCGTGGCGCGTCGTGCGATCGCACAACCGGAAGCACGCCGAACCACGCACTTCCGCGGCGCGTCGTGCTTCCGGTTGTGCCGCGTCGTGCCCGCCCGCGGCTCGCATACACGCCCCGGCGCCGGCCCTTGGCGACCATGCCGGCACCGGCACCGGCACCGGCGCCGGGCCTCCCGGCCGCCGTCGGCTCCGACAACGACGAAGGCCCCGCACCGATCGGTGCGGGGCCTTCGTGCGGCACTCAGTGGATCAGAGAACCCGATCTCAGAGGGCAGGATCTCAGAGGGCAGAGACCTTCTTGGCGATGGCCGACTTGCGGTTCGCCGCCTGGTTCTTGTGGATGACGCCCTTGCTCACGGCCTTGTCGAGCTTCTTCGAGGCGAGGACGAGGGCCGCGGTGGCCTTGTCCTTGTCGCCGGCGGCGACGGCCTCGTTGGTGTGACGGATGACCGTCTTGAGCTCCGAGCGGTAGGCCTTGTTGCGCTCCTGGGCCTTCAGGTTGGTCTTGATGCGCTTGATCTGCGACTTGATGTTCGCCATGCGTGTTGCTCCTTGTCGTCTCTCCGGGTGGTCGCGACGTCTGGGTAGAGGGGCCCTCCGTCGCATCGCGTTCCACCCGTGGGCGGGGAACGCGGAAGCCAGCCACCAACTCTACCAGCAGGACGGGGTCCCACCAAAGACCGGAGCGTCGCGGTCGGAAACCGCCCGGCAACACGCAGCCGCTACCGTGACGGCATGCCCTCCCTCGCGCCCCGGATCGACACCGTCCCCGCCTCCGGCATCCGCCGGGTGTACGAGCAGGCCGCCCTGCTCCAGGCCGACGGCACCGACGTGGCGATGCTCGTGATCGGCGAGCCGGACGTCCCGGTGGCCCCGCACGTCGGCGAGGCGGCGCGCCGTGCCTGGTCCGAGGACCGCACCGACTACACGCCGAACGGCGGGATCGCCCCGCTGCGTGCTGCGATCCAGGAGAAGCTGCGCCGCGAGAACCGGATCGAGGTCGACCTCGAGCAGGTCTGGATGACGATCGGCGCGACGCAGGCCCTGTTCCAGGCGATGACCCTCGTCCTCAGCCCGGGCGACGAGGTGCTCGTGCCGGACCCCGGGTACACGACCTTCACGATGAACGCGCACATCCTCGGCGCGACCCCGGTGCCGTACCGGCTCGAGCCGCAGCACGGCTTCGAGCCGGACCTCGACGCGCTCGAGGCGAGCATCACCGAGCGGACCCGGGCGCTCGTCGTGAACTCCCCGTCCAACCCGCTCGGCTCGGTGTTCGGCGAGGACACCCTGCGCGCCCTGCTCGCCCTCGCGAAGCGGCACGACCTCTGGGTGATCAGCGACGAGGTCTACGAGTACTTCACCTACGGCACCCGACACGTCAGCATCGCCGCCCTCGACGAGGACGACCGCGTCTTCAGTGCCTTCTCCCTGAGCAAGACCTACGCGATGACCGGTGTCCGCGTCGGCTACCTCGTGACACCGAAGGGCCTCGGCCCGACGATGCGCACCACGCAGGAGGCGATGATCAGCTGCGTCGCCGAGCCGGACCAGTGGGCGGCGCTGGCCGCGATCGTCGGTGACCACCAGTCCGTGCAGGACGCCCGCGAGCACTACCGCGCGAACCTCGCCGTCGCGAAGGAGGTCCTCGACGCCGCCGGGATCCGCTACCTCGACCCCCGCGGGGCGTTCTACCTGTGGGTCGACGTGTCGCACGCCGCCGCCGGCGACGTCGCGGAGTGGGCCCTCGCGTTCCTGCACCGCGAGCACGTCGCGGTCGCGCCCGGCAGCGCCTTCGGTCGCTCCGGCGAGGGCTGGATCCGTGTCTGCCTCGCCGCCACCGCGGACGACCTCCGCCGCGGCCTCGGCGCGCTGCCCGCCCCCGCAACGGTGGCCGTCTGACGGACTGGAGGCGCGGGGCGGCCCCGCCACGCGCCTCCAGTCCGTCCTCCACACCACCTGGTGCGGCGCCCGCCGTCCACAGGTGTGCCGGCGCTGCGCGCTCCGCGCGCACAACCGTGGGACAATCGTTCGACCGTCCCGACCCCTGAGGAACCGTGAGCCCACAAGCATCCGCGCCACTCGAGCCCGCCGCGACCCCGGCCGGGTCGATCCGCAACTTCTGCATCATCGCGCACATCGACCACGGGAAGTCGACGCTGGCCGACCGCATGCTGCAGATCACCGGCATCGTCGAGGACCGTGCGATGCGCGCGCAGTACCTCGACCGCATGGACATCGAGCGCGAGCGCGGCATCACGATCAAGTCGCAGGCCGTCCGCATGCCGTGGGAGCTCGACGGGCAGACCTTCGCGCTCAACATGATCGACACCCCGGGGCACGTCGACTTCTCGTACGAGGTCTCCCGGTCCCTCGCCGCGTGCGAAGGTGCGATCCTGCTCGTCGACGCCGCCCAGGGGATCGAGGCGCAGACGCTCGCCAACCTGTACCTGGCGCTCGAGAACGACCTCGAGATCATCCCGGTCCTCAACAAGATCGACCTGCCCGCCGCGGATCCGGACAAGTACGCCGCGGAGCTCGCGCAGCTCATCGGCGGCAAGCCGGAGGACGTCCTGCGCGTCTCCGGCAAGACCGGCGTCGGCGTGCCCGAGCTGCTCGACCGTGTCGTCGGCTCCGTGCCCCCGCCCGTCGGGACCGTCGACGCATCGCCCCGCGCGATGATCTTCGACTCCGTCTACGACAGCTACCGCGGCGTCGTCACCTACGTCCGGATGGTCGACGGCACGATCAAGCCGCGCGAGAAGGTCCAGATGATGTCGACGGGGACGACGCACGAGATCCTCGAGATCGGGGTGTCCTCGCCCGAGCCGAAGCCGACGAAGGGCCTCAGCGTCGGCGAGGTCGGCTACCTGATCACCGGCGTGAAGGACGTCCGCCAGTCGAAGGTCGGCGACACCGTCACGACCGCGCAGAAGCCCGCGACCGAAGCGCTCGCGGGCTACACCGACCCGAAGCCGATGGTGTTCTCGGGCCTGTACCCGATCGACGGCTCCGACTACCCGGACCTCCGCGAAGCGCTCGACAAGCTCAAGCTGTCCGACGCGGCGCTCGTCTACGAGCCGGAGACCTCGGTCGCGCTCGGCTTCGGCTTCCGCTGCGGCTTCCTCGGTCTGCTCCACCTCGAGATCATCACCGAGCGCCTGTCCCGCGAGTTCGGGCTCGACCTCATCACCACCGCGCCGAGCGTGATCTACGAGGTCACGAACGAGGACAACACCGTGACCGAGGTCACGAACCCGTCCGAGTTCCCCGGCGGCCGCATCGTCGAGGTCCGCGAGCCGATGGTCCGTGCCGCGATCCTCGCGCCGAAGGACTACGTCGGCGCGATCATGGAGCTCTGCCAGTCGCGTCGCGGCTCCCTGCTCGGCATGGAGTACCTCGGCGAGGACCGCGTGGAGATCCGCTACGAGATGCCCCTCGGCGAGATCGTCTTCGACTTCTTCGACCAGCTCAAGAGCAAGACGCAGGGCTACGCCTCCCTCGACTACGAGCCCACCGGCGACCAGGCTGCCGACCTCGTGAAGGTCGACATCCTGCTGCAGGGCGAGCAGGTCGACGCGTTCAGCGCGATCGTGCACCGCGACAAGGCGTACGCGTACGGCACGCTCATGACCGAACGCCTCCGCAAGCTCATCCCGCGCCAGCAGTTCGAGGTCCCGATCCAGGCGGCGATCGGTGCGCGCATCATCGCCCGCGAGAGCATCCGGGCGATGCGCAAGGACGTCCTCGCGAAGTGCTACGGCGGTGACATCACCCGCAAGCGCAAGCTCCTCGAGAAGCAGAAGGAGGGCAAGAAGCGCATGAAGATGGTGGGTCGCGTCGAGGTTCCGCAGGAAGCCTTCATCGCCGCGCTCTCGGGTGACGTCGAAGAGAAGAAGAAGTAGCGCGGAGCCCGGGCGGGCGGGTGCGCCCGAGCCGCCCGGGTAGGCTTGCCGCATGAGTTCCCGCGGCAGCTACCGGACCGCCCTGACGTACGGCGCCGTGGGCGCGACCCAGGCGGCGGACCTCATGACCTACCCGCCCGAGGGCTTCGTCCCGGCGGAGTCGCGGGCCCGGATCGGGCACGGCGACCAGCGCTTCGAGACCGCCGTCACGCAGACGCTGTCCTGGCAGATCCAGGAGCGCAGCGGCATCCGGGTGCGCGTCGAGGACCAGCCCGACGACGACGAGGTGCGCTACAACCCGGTGACCTTCGACGAACGGGGCGTGCCGATCGCGCCGGCGTCGATCGGGACCCCGCGCGTCGAGAAGTTCGCGGCCGACGGCACACCGCTCCTGACGGCCGGCACGACGGCCACGCTCGAGATGCACGCGTTCGGGCGGACCGTGCACGCGCCGGTCCGGGTCGTGTCGATCATCGACGAGACCGACCGCAAGGGCTTCGCCTACGGCACGCTCGAGGGACACCCGCTGTCGGGCGAGGAGTCGTTCGTGGTCGAGCGCACCGCCGACGGGTCGGTCTGGCTGCAGGTCCGGCAGTTCTCGCAGCCGGCGAGCCCGAAGTGGCGCTTCCTGTCGCCGCTGCTCAAGCGGCAGCAGAAGGTCATGGCGGCGAAGTACCTCGAGGCGCTGCGCGGCGACTGACCCTGCGCTGCGCGACGACTGACGCCGCGCTCCGCGACGGGTGCGCTACCGCAGCGGGGGGAGCGCGGCGATCGCGTCCTCGATGAGCCCCGCGTCCTGCACGCAGTCCCGCGCGACCGTGACGGCGTTGGTCGTGCGGAGGGCGTCGACGTCGTAGACCCCGGTCGCGACGGCGAGGAACGGAATCCCCGCGGTGTCCGCGGCCTCGCCGTCCCGCGGGGTGTCCCCGACGATCACGGCGCGGGTGCCCGCCAGTGCGGCGGCGGCCCTCGCGGTCACGCCGGACCGGTCGACCTCCTCGTCGCCGAAGAACGAGTGCTCCCAGTCGAAGGCGTCCACGGCGAACCCGGCGCCGGCGAGCTTCACGCGCGCCCGGTGCTCGGAGTTGCCGGTGAGCAGCCCGTTCCGCCAGCCCAGGGCGGCGAACCGCTGCACGAGCGCGGTCGCCCCCGGTGCGGGCGAACGACGGTCACCCCGCCGGTGCCGCTCGTCGGTCAGGTCCCGCAGGTGCCCGGTGACGGTGGGGATGAGCGCGTCGTCGAGGTGGTGCGCCCGGACGTGCTCGGCGATGAGCCCCGCGTCGGTGCGCCCGTGCTGGTGCCCGACGCGCAGGGCGAGGTCGCGACCGACGGCCCGTTCGAGCGCGAGGTGGTAGAGGTTGCCGGGCGAGACGGCGTTCAACACGAGGGTGCCGTCGATGTCCCACAGCACCGTGGTGGGGACGGTGTGGTGCTCCATGCCCTCCATCATGACCGAGAATGGAGTCCATGCCGAGTGCTCTGCCGATCGCCGACCCCGCGCCGTCGGACGGCCTGATCATCCCCGGCCCCGGAGCGGGCGACGTCCCCTTCGGCGTGTACGTGCACGTGCCGTTCTGCCGGGTGCGCTGCGGCTACTGCGACTTCAACACCTACACGGCGTCCGAGCTCCGCGGGGTCCGCCGCGACGACTACGCCGGCCACGCGGTGCAGGAGATCGCCTGGGCGGCCGAGGTGCTCGACCGCTCCGGTGTCCCGCGCCGACCGGTCTCCACGGTGTTCTTCGGCGGCGGCACCCCGACGATGCTCCCTGCGTCGGACCTCGCGATGATCCTGCGGGCGATCGACGACACGTGGGGGATCCTGCTCGGGGCAGAGGTCACGACCGAGGCGAACCCGGACTCCGTCGACGCGGACGCGATCGGCACCCTGCAGCGCGCGGGCTTCACGCGGATGAGCTACGGCATGCAGTCCGCGGTGCCGCACGTCCTCGCGACGCTCGACCGCACGCACGACCCCGAACGGGTGCCCGTCGTCGTCGACCTCGCGAAGCAGCACGGGCTCGACGTCTCGCTCGACCTCATCTACTCGACGCCCGGCGAGTCCCTGGACGACTGGCGGACGTCACTCGACGCGGCGTTGGCGTGCCGGCCCGACCACGTCTCGGCGTACTCGCTCATCGTCGAGGAGGGCACGGCGATGGGCCGCGCGGTGTCCCGCGGCGAGCTCCCGGCCCCGGACGACGACCTCGCCGCCGACATGTACGAGCTGGCGGACCGGGTCCTCGGCGACGCCGGCTACACCTGGTACGAGGTCTCGAACTGGGCCCGGGCGGACGCGGACGGCAGTCCGGCGCAGCACGCGAGCCGGCACAACCTGTCGTACTGGAAGGGACACGACTGGTGGGGGATCGGACCTGGCGCGCACTCCGCGGTGGCCGGCACCCGCTGGTGGAACGTGAAGCACCCGGCCGCGTACGCGAACCGGGTGCTCGCGGGGGAGTCACCCGCCGCCGGCCGCGAGACGCTCGACGACGAGACCCGGTACGTCGAGCGCGTCCTGCTCGCCGCGCGGGTCCGCGGCGAGCTCACCACGGCGGAGCTCCGACCGTCGGCACGCGAGCGGGTCGCCGGGCTCATCGCACGCGGACTCGTGGACGGTCCGGCCGCGGTGCGGGGGCGGCTCGAGCTGACCCTGCAGGGTCGGCTGCTCGCGGACGCGGTGGTCCGCGAGCTGCTCGACTGACCTGGTCCTGCTCGAGCGGCCTAGTTCTTGATGAACTCGATCGTGAGCGGGTACTTGTAGAGGTCGCCACGGTTCGCTGCGATGGCCGCCATGATCGCGAAGACGATGACGAGCACCCCGATGATCGGGAGCAGCACGAAGCCGATCAGGACGATGCAGAGCAGCCCCGCGACGATGTACGCGATGGCCGCGGTGATGTGGAAGTTCAGCGCCGTGCGGGTGTGCTCCTTGATGAACGACCCGCGGTCGCGGAGCACCAGGTAGGCGATCAACGGCACGAGGAAGTTGAAGAAAATGCCGCCGACGTGCGTCAGGGTCGCCCACAGCCGCTGGTCCTCCGGCGACATCGGCTGCGGGACCTGGTACCCCTGCGGGTACTGCGGTCCGCCGGGGTTCGCCGGCCCCCCGGGCTGCTGGTCGTAGGGCCCTCCGGGCTGCTGTCCGTAGCTCATGCCCAGAGCGTAGCGGGAGGGGCCCGCCCGGGTCCCGGTCCGTCGGCGGTCGGGCGTAGGATCAGCAGTCGAGACGTCCGAGTGCCAGCATCGAACGGAAGGGGTCCGGATGGTCAGCGAACGCTCCCTCGAGGTCCTCAAGGCCATCGTGCGGGACTACGTCGCGTCGCGCGAGCCCGTCGGCTCGAAGTCGATCGTCGACCGGCACGCCTTCGGGGTGAGCGCCGCGACGATCCGGAACGACATGGCCCTGCTCGAGGACGAACAGCTCATCGTGGCCCCGCACACCTCGTCGGGCCGGGTGCCGACCGACAAGGGGTACCGGGTCTTCGTCGACCACCTCGCGGCCGCCCGCCCGCTTTCCAGCGCGCAGCGCCACGCGATCGAGACGTTCCTCGGCACCCCGAACGACCTCGACGAGGTCCTCGGCCGCACCGTCCGGCTGCTCAGCCAGCTCACGAACCAGGTCGCACTCGTCCAGTACCCGTCCATGGTGCGCGCGCGGGTGCAGCACATCGAACTCGTCCGCCTCGGCGACACGCGGCTCATGGTGGTGCTCATCACCGACACAGCCCGGGTCGAGCAGCGCGTCGTCGAGACCGACGTCCCGCTCGACGAAGCAGCTCTCGGTGAACTGCGTTCGGTGCTCAACGGCGCGTCCGTCGGGTTGCTCCTGCACGACGTACCCCGGGCGCTCCGGGCGGTCCCGCAGCAGCTCCGCCCCGACGCCCAGACGCTCGCCGGTGTCGTCGTCGCGACGCTCATCGAGCAGGTCGCGGCCAACCGACAGGACCGCCTGGTGATGGCGGGGGCGGCGAACCTCGCGAAGAGCGAACGCGACTTCTCCGGCGGATTGTTCCCCGTGCTCGAGGCGATCGAGGAGCAGGTCACCCTGCTCCGGCTCTTCGGGGAGATGCAGGTGGACGACGTCGCGGTCGCCGCGAGCATCGGCGCCGAGAACGCCGAGTACGGGCTCGACGCCACGAGCATCGTCGCGGGCGGCTACCTGGCCGGCGGCGGCGAGGTCGCGCGGCTCGGGGTGCTCGGGCCGACGCGGATGGACTACGGCACGAACATGGCCGCGGTGCGCGCCGTCGCACGGTACCTGTCCAAGCTCCTGGGCGAACATTGACGGACCCGGCCCCCGACGGGCACAGGCCGCCCCGCCCGGGTGATCCGTGCCTCCAGACCGACCTGACCGGCGGCGAACGCCGCACCGACCGAACCGACTGAGGGATACGTGGCAGACCACTACGACGTCCTCGGCGTCCAGCAGGACGCCTCCGATGCCGACATCAAGAAGGCGTACCGCCGGCTCGCGCGCGAGCTGCACCCGGACGTGAACCCGAGCCCGGACGCGGCCGAGCGCTTCAAGGACGTGACGCACGCGTACGACGTGCTGAGCGACCCCGAGCAGCGGCGGCGGTACGACGCCGGACCGCAGGCGGACAGCCCCTTCGGTGGCGGCGCCGGCGGGTTCAGCGACATCTTCGACGCGTTCTTCGGCGGCGGCGGTGGCGGGCGGGGCAGCGGCCCGCGCAGCCGGGCCGAGCGTGGACAGGACGCCCTGCTGCGCATCGAGGTCGACCTCGACGAGGTCGTCTTCGGCACCCACAAGGACGTCGAGGTCGACACGGCCGTCGTCTGCGAGACCTGCAACGGCTCGTGCTGTGCACCCGGCACGAGCCCGCGCACGTGCGACATCTGCGCCGGCAGCGGCCACATCCAGCGTCAGGTCCGGTCGCTCCTCGGCAACGTGGTGACGAGCGCCCCGTGCGGCACCTGCCGCGGCTACGGCACCGTCATCCCGAGCCCCTGCCCGACCTGCCAGGGCCAGGGCCGCGTCCGTGCGCGCCGCACGATCCCGGTGGACGTCCCCGCCGGCGTCGAGACCGGGCTCCGACTGCAGATGCCCGGTCAGGGCGAGGTCGGTCCGGCCGGTGGCCCCTCGGGTGACCTCTACCTCGAGGTGAAGGTCCGCCACCACGACGTCTTCAGCCGCGACGGCGACGACCTGCTCGCGACGCTCGAGGTCCAGATGACCGACGCGATCCTCGGCGCGCACACGACCATCGACGGTCTGGACGGCCCGGTCGAGCTCGAGCTGCGCCCGGGCGTGCAGAGCGCCGACGTGCTCGTGATCAAGGACCGCGGTGTCACCAAGCTCCGCGGCAACGGTCGCGGCGACCTGCGCGTCGGCGTGCAGGTCGTCACCCCGACCAAGCTCTCGCACAAGGAGCGCCAGCTCGTCGAGCAGCTCGCGAAGTCGCACAAGGCCGCGAAGCCGCAGCTCGCCCGGTTCCAGCAGGGCATGTTCGGCAAGCTGCGCGACCGCTTCCTGCACTTCTGATGGCTTCCCTCCACCTGGTCGACCCCGGCACGCTCGACGGCGTCGGGGTCGGTGACGCCGTCACCCTCGACGGTCCAGAGGGCCGGCACGCCGTGTCGGTCGCGCGGGTCCGGGTCGGCGAGGCCCTGCGCATCGCCGACGGCCGCGGCACGGTGGTGGCCGGGACGGTCACCGCGACGGGCCGCGACGAGCTGACGCTCACCGTCGACGCCGTCACGGTCGAGTCGGCGCCCCGACCGGCGCTCGTGCTCGTGCAGGCGCTCGCGAAGGGCGGCCGCGACGAGATGGCGGTGCAGGCCGCGACCGAGATCGGGGTCGACCGCATCGTCCCGTGGGCGGCGACGCGCAGCGTGTCGCGGTGGGACGGCGCGAAGGTCGAGAAGGGTCGGGCCCGATGGGCCGCGATCGCGCAGGAAGCCGCGAAGCAGGCCGTCCGGTCCCGCGTCCCCGAGGTGGACGCACCGGTGACGACGGCGCAGCTGGCATCGTCGTCGGGTGTCGGCCCGTCGTCCGGTGTCGGCCAGGAGGTTCGGCGTGCGCTGGTCGTGCTGGACCCGGTGGGCGCGGTGCGGCTGTCGGCGTGGGAACCGCCGTCGGACGTCGACGAGATCGTCCTGGTGGTCGGCCCGGAGGGCGGGATCGACAGCGCCGAGTTCGACCGGCTCGAGCACGCCGGTGCGGTGCGGGTACGGCTCGGCGACACGGTGCTGCGCACCTCCACCGCGGGCCCGGCGGCCCTGGCCGTCCTCCAGACGCGGCTCGGACGCTGGTAGCGGTGGACCGGGAAGGCCCGGCGTCGGACCCGCGTTCTACGATGGACCAATGAGCACCAGCACCCCGAGCGTCTTCTCGAAGATCATCGCGCGCGAGATCCCCGCCACCGTCGTGGCCGAGGACGACCGCGTGATCGCGATCGAGGACATCGCGCCGCAGGCCCCGGTGCACGTGCTCGTGATCCCGAAGACCGAGCAGTACCGCGACGTCGGCGCCCTCGCCGCGGGCGACCCGGACCTGTTGGCCCACGTCGTCGCCACCGCCCAGCGCATCGCCGACGAGCGCGCGGGTGGGCAGTACCGACTCGTCTTCAACACCGGCGAAGCCGCCGGCCAGACCGTCTTCCACGTGCACGCGCACGTGCTCGCGGGCGAACTGCACGAAGGGAACCTCCTTGCCGGTTGACACGACCGCCCACCACGACGCCGAACCGTCGGACGTCACCGTCGACATCCAGGTCGACGGCATCGCGATGGTCCAGCTCCTCGGCCCCCAGGACCGCCTGCTCAAGACCGTCGAACGGCAGTACCCGGGCGTGCGGGTCCTGGTCCGCGGCAACGAGGTGACACTGACCGGCCCGGAGCGGGACGTCGCCCGCGCCCACGCGCTCGTCGACGAGCTCGTGGGGATGGTCCGGCGCGGCCAGGACATCGGGCCGTCCGACATCCCGGTCTCCGCCCGGATGCTCGACGACGACCGCAAGCCCTCGGACACGTTCGGCACCCCGATCGTCTCGAGCCGCGGCAAGTCGGTGCGTCCGAAGACGGACGGGCAGCGTGCCTACGTCGACGCCATCGACGAGCACACCATCACGTTCGGCATCGGTCCGGCCGGTACCGGCAAGACCTACCTGGCGATGGCCAAGGCGGTCCAGGCCCTGCAGCGGCGCGAGGTGAACCGGATCATCCTGACCCGCCCCGCGGTCGAGGCCGGCGAGCGGCTCGGGTTCCTGCCGGGCACGCTGACCGACAAGATCGACCCCTACCTGCGCCCGCTGTACGACGCGCTGAACGAGATGATGGACCCGGAGCTGGTCCCGAAGCTCCTCGCCGCCGGCACGGTCGAGGTCGCTCCGCTCGCCTACATGCGCGGCCGGACGCTCAACGACTCGTTCGTGATCCTCGACGAGGCGCAGAACACCACGCCCGAGCAGATGAAGATGTTCCTCACGCGCCTGGGCTTCGGCTCGAAGATGGTCGTCACGGGCGACATCACCCAGGTCGACCTGCCCGGCAACCTGTCCGGGCTCCGGCTCGTGACGCGGATCCTCGGCGACGTCGAGGACATCCACTTCGCCCGGCTCGGCAGCGAGGACGTCGTCCGCCACACGCTCGTCGGCCGGATCGTCGACGCCTACACCGTCTACGACGAGGAACGTCTCGCCGAGCAGGCCGGACACCGCCCCGGCGGTCGGGGCACCGCGCCCGCCGGCAACCCCGCCGGAGCGAACCGCGCCGAGCGTCGGGGACGGCCGCCGCAGGACCGCCAGCAGTCCCCGTACCCCCAGAACGACGCCCGAGGAGGCAACCGGTGAGCATCGAGCTCAACAACGAGTCCGGCGTCGAGGTCGACGAGGCAGCCATCCAGCGCCTCGCCGCCTTCGCGCTCGACGCGATGCACGTCCACGCGGACGCGGAGCTCGCGATCGTGCTCGTCGACGAGGGCGCCATGGAGCAGCTCCACGTCCGGTGGATGGACGAGCCCGGACCGACCGACGTGCTGAGCTTCCCGATGGACGAGCTTCGTCCAGGGACCGAGGACGAGCCGACGCCCGCCGGACTCCTCGGCGACATCGTCGTCTGCCCGCAGGTCGCGGCGGAGCAGGCGAAGACCGCCGGGCACACGAGCACCGACGAGATGCTGCTCCTCACCTGCCACGGCATCCTGCACCTGCTCGGGTTCGACCACGCCGAGCCGGAGGAGAAGGCCGAGATGTTCGGACTCCAGGGCGAGATCCTCTCCGCGTTCGCCGCCCAGCAGCGCGGGCGGTGACCTGATGGTGCTCGTCGCCGTCCTGCTCGCGGTGGCGTTCGTGCTCGTCGTCGTCGGTGGTCTGCTGGCCGCGTCCGACGCAGCGCTCACGGTGCTGTCCCGCGCCGACCTCGACGAGATCGCGAAGGACAGCAGCCGCCGTCGGGCGATCGAGGCGATCGCGGACGACGTCGGCGCGCACGTCAACGCCCTGAACTTCGTCCGGGTCCTGGCCGAGACCGCCGCCGCGGTGCTCGTGACGATCGCACTCGTCACGGTGTTCGACACCTGGTGGGTGGCGCTCATCGTGTCCGCGGCGATCATGACCGCTGTCTCGTTCGTGCTCGTCGGGTCCAGTCCGCGCAGCGTCGGGCGGGCGCACGCCGAGCGCTTCATCGCCGCGACCGGCGGGCTCGTCCGCGGTGTCCGGATCGTGCTCGGTCCGCTCGCCGGGCTGCTCGTCGCGATCGGTGACCGGGTCACGCCCGGACGCGGTCGCAGCGCGTCGACGGTGTCGAGCGAGGAGCAGCTGCTGTCGCTCGTCGACGAGGCGACCGAGAGCAACGTGCTCGAGCAGGACGACCGGGAGCTCATCCACTCGGTGTTCGAGTTCAGCGACACCCTCGTGCGTGAGGTCATGGTGCCGCGCACCGACATGCTGACCGTCGACGGGGACGACACCCTCGCGGCCGGGATGGAGCAGTTCCTCGTCGCCGGAGTGTCGCGCATGCCCGTGACCGGCAAGGACAGCGACGACGTCCTCGGGGTGCTGTACCTGCGCGACGTGTCCCGCGCGCTGTACGAGCGGCAGGGCGCCGGGCAGGAACCCGTGACGACGCTGCTGCGTCCGGCCGAGTTCGTGCCGGAGTCGAAGCACGCCGACGACACCCTCCGGCACATGCAGCTCGCGAAGAACCACCTGGTCCTGGTCGTGGACGAGTACGGCGGGGTCGCCGGGCTCGTCACGATGGAGGACCTCATCGAGGAGCTCGTCGGGGACATCTCCGACGAGTACGACCGCACCGTCGTCGACCGCACCGAGGTCGAGCCCGGCGTCTGGCGCATCGCGGCCCGGCTGCCGATCGACGAGCTCGGCGACCTGTTCGGCATCGAGCTCGAGGACGACGACGTCGACACCGCCGGCGGACTCCTCACCAAGGAACTCGGCCGACTGCCGGCCAGCGGCGAGCAGGTCAGCGTGTCCGGTCTGCTGCTCACCGCCGACCGGGTGGAGGGCAAGCGCCGCCACCTGGTCACCGTCCTCGCGGAGCGGACCGCCGCGCTGCAGGACGCCGAGGACGCCCTCGACGACACGACACCGACCACGACGGGAACCACGAACGCATGACCGACACCGAGACCGGACCGACGACCCCCGAGCGCCCCTACCGCGCCGGCTTCGTGTCGTTCGTCGGTCGCCCGAACGTCGGCAAGTCGACGCTCACCAACGCGCTCGTCGGCGAGAAGGTGGCGATCACGTCGTCGAAGCCGCAGACCACGCGGCGCGCGATCCGCGGCATCGTGCACCGACCCGACGGCCAGGTCATCATCGTCGACACCCCCGGCGTGCACCGGCCGCGGACGCTCCTCGGCGAGCGGCTGAACGACCTGGTGCAGTCGACGCTCGGCGACGTCGACGTGATCGGGTTCTGCGTGCCGGCGAACGAACCGATCGGCCCCGGTGACCGCTGGATCAACGAGTCGCTCGACCAGTACCCGCGCGCGAAGAAGATCGCGATCGTGACGAAGATCGACCGCACCGCGAAGGACACCGTGGGGGAGCAACTCCTGGCGGTCTCGAAGCTGCGCGACTGGGACGCCATCGTCCCGACCTCGGGCACGAAGGGCCTGCAGCTCGAGGCGCTCCTCGGGGAGATCACCTCGCTGCTGCCCGAGTCGCCGCAGCTCTACGACGACGCGACCGTCACCGAGGAGACCGACGAGGACCGCATCGCCGAGCTCATCCGGGAAGCCGCGCTCGAGGGCGTCCGCGACGAGCTCCCGCACTCGCTGGCCGTCGTGGTCGAGGACGTCGTCGAACCCGACGACGAGGACGACCCGGACGGGCCGCTGCGCATCTTCGCGAACCTGTTCGTCGAGCGGGACAGCCAGAAGGCGATCGTGATCGGCCGGGGCGGCGAGCGGCTCAAGGACGTCGGGTCGCGTGCCCGGGCCGAGATCGAGTCCCTGCTGGGCGGCCGGCACGTGTACCTGAACATCCGGGTGAAGGTCGCGAAGGAGTGGCAGCGCGACCCGAAGCAGCTCGGGCGCCTGGGGTTCTGACCCGCGTCATCCGCCGGACGGACGCGCTCGTGGCCGGCCGGACGTACCGTGGGGTGGTGTTCCGTCCCATGCTGCGCTCGCAGATCGTCACCGACGTCGTCACGGCGTCGGTGCTCGGGCTGCTCGTGCTCGTGGTGTCGACGCGCGGGGTGGACGGCCCGGTCAGCTGGCTGACGGTGGTCGGACTGACCGCCGCGCTGGCGTTCCGCCGACTCTCCCCGGGGCTCGCCCTCGGTATCGCATGGGTCTTCGCGGCGTTCCAGATGGTCACGGGCCAGACGCCGAGCATCGCGAACCTGTTCATCGCGCCGATCATGTACACGACGAGCGCGTACGGCAGTCCGCGGGTCCGGGGCCTCGGGCTGGCGTCCGCGATCGGCGGGTCGGTCACGGCCGCGCTCTACGAGGGGGTCACGGACTACGGGGTGCGGGTCGGCGAGGCCACTGCGACGACGCCGCTGCAGGAGTCCCTGCAGGTGACGATCTCGTTCTTCGCCGTCACGCTCCTGCTCCTCCTGCTGCCGTGGCTCGCCGGCCTCGTGGTCCGGACGCGCCGGTCCGCCAGCATGAGCCGCGAAGCGCAGCTCGTCGCCGAGCGGGACGCAGCCCGGGCCGACCGCGCCGTCGCCGTCGAGCAGGAGCGGGTCCGGATCGCCCGGGACATGCACGACATCGTGGCGCACTCGCTCGCGGTGGTGATCGCCCAGGCGGACGGGGCGCGGTACGCGCTCAAGGCCGACCCCGCGATCGCGGACCAGGCCCTCGGCACCATCTCGAGCACGGCGCGCGGAGCCCTCGGCGACGTCCGTGAGCTCCTCGGGGCACTCCGGCACGAGCAGGGGACCGCCCCGACGCCGGAGGTCGACGACATCGAGAAGCTCGTCGGCGAGATGCGCGACGTCGGGCTGGACGTCCGCGTCGACCGCGAGGGCGACCCCGGACGGCTCCCCACCACCACGCAGCTCGCGGTCTACCGCATCGTCCAGGAGAGCCTGACGAACGCGTGGAAGCACGGCCAGCCCGGAGCCCCCGTGCACGCGTCGCTGACGTACCGTCCGGACACCGTCGAGATCACCGTGGTGAACCGGCGCGCCGACGACGGCACCCGCGGCCCGGGCACCGGGCACGGGCTCGTCGGGATGCGCGAACGGGCGACGATGACCGGCGGCACGATGACCGCGGGACCCCGCGGCGACGACTTCACGGTTGCGGTCCGGATGCCCGCCGTCCCGGCCAGCGGGCAGATGCCCCGCGACCGGATCACCTCGACCCAGCAGGAGCGCACCACCCGATGACCACCACCGCGGCCACCGCCCCCCAGATCCGTGTCGCGCTCGTCGACGACCAGGCGCTCTTCCGCACGGGCATCCGGATGCTCGTCGACTCGCAGCCGGACCTCCTCTTCGTCGGCGAGGCGGGCGACGGAGCAGCGGGTGTCGAGCTCGTCCGCCGGACCCGGGCGGACGTCGTGCTCATGGACGTCCGGATGCCCGTGATGGACGGCATCACCGCGACGTCCCGCATCGTCGAGCAGAGTGGTCCGGACGCCGCGAAGGTCCTCGTCCTGACCACGTTCGACTTCGACGAGGCCGCGGCGAAGGCGATCCGCGCGGGGGCCAGCGGCTTCGTCCTGAAGGACGCCGACCCCGAGTTCCTGCTCGCCGCCGTCCGCACGGTGCACGCCGGCACCGCGGTGTTCGCCGCGTCGGCCACCCGCGAGCTCCTGCGCCGGTACGACGACACCGCCGGACAGTCCGCGCCGGTCCCGCCGTCGTTCGCCGAGCTGACCCCGCGCGAGCGCGAGATCTTCGACCTCGCGGCCCGTGGGTTCAGCAACAGCGAGATCGCCCAGCACGAGTACGTCAGCGAGGCGACCGTGAAGACGCACATCTCGCGGGTGCTGACGAAGCTCGACCTCCGGGACCGCGTGCGGCTCGTGGTGTTCGCGCACGAGCACGGGCTCGTGCCGAAGGCGGAGTGACCGACCGTCATCCGACAGGATGACCCCTCCACAGGGAACCGAGCCGAGCGGACGATCCACAGGAGACGACGGACCGACGCGGGGCGTGCCTCCCGACCGGGAGGGTGGTGCCATGACCACCAACCAGACGCCGATCATCCGACTCGACCACGTCTCCAAGCACTACGGCGACGCCGCGCGCCGGGTCACCGCCCTCGACGACGTCAGCGTCGACATCGGTGCGGGGGAGTTCACCGCCGTGATGGGTCCGTCCGGCTCAGGCAAGTCGACACTGATGCACGTCGCCGCCGGACTCGACGTGGTGTCGTCGGGGCGGATCAGCATCGACGGGGTCGAGATCACCGGGCTGGCGGACCGCGAGCTCACCGAGCTGCGTCGGCGCCGTCTCGGCTTCGTGTTCCAGTCGTTCAACCTCGTGCCCACCCTGGACGTCGCCGAGAACATCCGCCTGCCGTTCCTGCTCGGTGGGCAGAAGCCCACGCGGGACGAGTCGGCGTGGATCGACCGGCTGGTCGAGATGCTCGGCCTCGGGAACCGCCTGGGCCACCGTCCCCACCAGCTCTCCGGCGGACAGCAGCAGCGCGTCGCGATCGCGCGGGCGCTGGCCTCGCGTCCGGCCGTCGTCGTCGCCGACGAGCCGACCGGAGCCCTCGACTCGCGGACCGGGCGCGACGTGCTCGGGATCCTCCGTGGCGCCGTGCAGGAGTGGGGGCAGAGCGTCGTCATGGTCACGCACGACCCCGTCGCGGCGGCGAACGCCGACCGCATCCTGTTCCTCGCCGACGGCCGCATCGTGGACGACCGTCCGGCGATGACCGCGTCGGACATCTCCGCCACGATGCTCGGGATGGAGGCGGCAGCATGAGCGGCCTCCGCGCCTTCGCGCCCACCGTGCTCGTCGCGGCGCTCGGCACCACCTTCGGCTCGGCGCTCGTGATCGCACCGGGCGTCGTGACCCAGGCGATGGCCGCGGCGGGGTTGAGCGACCTCGGTCCGGTCAAGGCGATCCTCGCGGTGATCGGCTGGCTCTTCCTCGGCATCGCCCTGTACGTCGGGGCGATCGTCACGGCCAACACCTGCGCCACCCTCATCGCCGGCCAGACGCGCATCATCGCGCTGCAGCGGCTCGTCGGTGCCACGGGCGCCACGCTCCGCGCCCGCATCACCCGGACCGGGCTGCTCGTCGGCGCGCTCGGCGGTGCGATCGGTGTCGTCGTGGGGACCGGGCTGTCGGTCGTGTTCGTCGCGGTGCTGCGCGGGAACGGCTTCCTGCCGGACACGGCGTACACCCTCGTCCCGTGGGAGCTCGTCCTGCCGCTCGTCGCCGTCGTCCTCGCGACCTGGGGTGCCTTCGCCGCCGGGTCGCGGCGCGTCCTGACGATGACCCCGCTCCAGGCGCTGTCGTCGAGTGTCGAACCCGCGCACGAGGACGTCCGGTCCGGCACTGCGCGGAAGGTGTGGGCGATCCTGCTCATGGCCGCGGGCGCGCTGCTGATGCTGCTCGGGCTGGGCGTCAGCGTGAGCTCGCCGTTCGCGGTCCTGCCTGCTGCCCTCGGCGGCTTCGTGTCCTTCGCGGGCGTCGCCGTCGGAGCGACCATCGTGATGCCGCCGGTCCTGCAGCTGATCGGACGGATCGGCTCCCGCGACCCCGTGGTGCTCCTCGCCGGTCGGAACGCGATGCGGGCGCCCGGGCGGGCCTCGCGTGCCACGATCGGACTCGTCATCGGCGTGACGCTCCTCGTGACGTTCGCGGTCGCGCTCGGGATCATGCAGCACGTGCTCGAGCAGCAGCTCTCCGCGATGGACGACGGCACGATGACGCCCGAGGTCCTGCAGGCGCAGCGCGACTTCTTCGTGCAGCTCAACGCTGTCGTCAGCGTGATCGTCGGGTTCTCCGCCGTGATCGCCGCGGTCGGGGTCGTGAACGCCCTCGCCCTCGGCGTGCTCCAGCGTCGCCGTGAGCTCGGTCTGCTCCGTGTGCTCGGGCTCACCGGGGCGCAGGTCCGGCGGATGATCGTGACCGAGGCCGTGCAGATGGTCGTCGCGGCGGTCGTGACCGGACTCGTGCTCGGCACCTGCTACGGCTGGGTCGGCGGGCAGACGCTCCTCGGCTCGATCGGCACCGTCGTGCCGCCCGTGCTGCCGCTCGGTACCGTCGCCGTGGTCGTCGTCGGGGCACTCGTCCTGGCGGTGGTCGCGACCGTCGCGCCGGTCCGACGGGCGATGCGGGTCCCGCCGACCGAGGCGCTCGCCGTCGACTGAGCACGGCACCTGGCCCGGGCAGCAGTGCCCGGACAGCAGCGCCCGGGCCAGGACTGCAGCACCCAGGCCCGGGCGCCGGCAGCGTCACGCACTTGCACCGCGCTGGTGTACCAGTGCTACGGTGGCGGTGATGTATCCGGCACTCCTCCTCCTTCGCTGCCGCGACGAGGCCTGACACAACGGCCCACCTCGTCGCGGAGTCCGTCGTGGCCTGACACACACCTGACGACGAAAGCGACGAACCGATGCAGAACACGCAGCGCCCCTCCGGGATGCCCATCCACAAGTACGTCCCGTTCCACGAGCAGATCGCGGTCGAGCTGCCCGACCGCACCTGGCCGACGAAGCGCATCGACCGTGCACCGCGGTGGTGCGCGGTCGACCTCCGGGACGGCAACCAGGCCCTGATCGACCCGATGGACTCCGAGCGCAAGCGGGCGATGTTCGACCTGCTCGTCCGGATGGGCTACAAGGAGATCGAGGTCGGGTTCCCGAGCGCCTCGCAGACCGACTTCGACTTCGTCCGGTCGCTCATCGACGACGGAGCCATCCCCGACGACGTCACGATCCAGGTCCTCACGCAGGCCCGCGAGCACCTCATCACCCGCACGTACGAGGCGATCGACGGTGCCAAGCAGGCGATCGTGCACCTGTACAACTCGACGTCGATCGTGCAGCGCGAGGTCGTCTTCCGGACGGACGTGCAGGGTGTCGTGGACATCGCGGTGGAGGGCGCGCGGATGTGCAAGGCGGCCGAGGCGGCGCTGCAGCACGACACGACGGTGTTCTACGAGTACTCACCGGAGTCCTACACGGGCACCGAGCTCGAGGTCGCGGTCCGGATCTGCAACGCCGTGCTCGAGGTCTTCGAGCCGACCCCTGATCGCAAGGTCATCATCAACCTGCCCGCCACCGTCGAGATGGCGACGCCGAACGTCTACGCCGACTCGATCGAGTGGATGTCGCGGAACCTCGACCACCGTGCGGACGTCATCCTCTCGCTGCACCCGCACAACGACCGCGGGACGGCCGTCGCCGCTGCGGAGCTCGGCTACATGGCCGGCGCCGACCGCATCGAGGGCTGCCTGTTCGGCAACGGGGAGCGCACCGGCAACGTGGACCTCGTCGCCCTCGGCATGAACCTGTTCACCCAGGGCATCGACCCCGAGATCGACTTCAGCGACATCGACCAGGTGAAGCGGACGGTCGAGTACTGCAACCAGCTGCCGGTGCCCGAGCGTCAGCCCTGGGCGGGCGACCTCGTGTACACCGCCTTCAGCGGGTCGCACCAGGACGCCATCAAGAAGGGCTTCGACGCCATGCAGGCGAAGGCCGAGGCGGCCGGCACGACCGTCGACGAGATCGCCTGGGCGGTGCCGTACCTGCCGGTCGACCCGAAGGACATCGGCCGGTCGTACGAGGCCGTCATCCGCGTCAACTCGCAGTCCGGCAAGGGCGGTGTTGCCTACCTGCTCAAGACCGACCACGCGATCGACCTGCCCCGCAAGCTGCAGATCGAGTTCTCCGGTGTCGTGCAACAGCGCACCGACTCCGAGGGCGGCGAGTTCTCGTCGGAGCGCATCTGGGACCTGTTCCGCGACGAGTACCTGCCCGCGACCACGGACGAGGACAAGTGGGGTCGCTACGAGATCACGAAGACGGCGACGTCGAGCGACTTCGACGGCACGACGAAGCTCTCGGTCGCGATGCGCGTCGACGAGGGGTCGGTCGAAGCGCAGGCGGTCGGGACCGGGCCGATCGACGCGTTCCTGTCGGTGATGCGCGACCAGGGCGTGGCCGTGACGCTGTACGACTACTCGGAGCACACGATGAGCGCCTCGGGTGACGCGCAGGCCGCCTCGTACGTCGAGCTCGACGTCGACGGCGTCCGCCTGTGGGGCGTCGGCATCGACGCAGACATCGCGACGGCCTCCCTCAAGGCGATCGTCTCGGCGGTCAACCGCGCGGTCCGCGCCGGGGCCGCGTCCGGCGCGCCGGAGCTGGTCTCCGCGTAACCGCGCGCTCAGCGCGACCACCTGACGGGAGGCGCGGTGCGGGTCCGACCCGCACCGCGCCTCCCGTCCGTGGTGCCGTCCCGACCCGTCGCGCTCGCCGTCGCGTGGTGCGTTCCGTCCCATCGCAACCGACATGGGACGACGGATCGCTCACAGGAGGACGGAACTCGCGGTCTCCGACGCGCGGATCGGTCTCCGACGCGCGGATCGGTCTCCGACGCGCGGATCGGTCTCCCACGCACGGAACGGGCAGCGCCCCCGCACCCGGCTGTCGGCGGGGCGGGGGATACTGGTGCGATGCCGCTGTACCGGGACGAGTGCGTCGTGTTGCGCACCCACAAGCTCGGTGAAGCCGACCGCATCGTCACGATGCTCTCCCGGCAGCACGGCAAGATCCGGGCCGTCGCGAAGGGCGTCCGGCGTACCGCGTCGAAGTTCGGGTCTCGGCTCGAGCCGTTCATGGTCGTCGACGCGCAGTTCTACGAGGGCCGCACGCTCGACATCGTCACGCAGGCCGAGAGCCTCGGGTCGTACGGTGCCCAGATCGTCGCCGACTACGGCGCGTACACGGCCGCGAGTGCGATGGTCGAGACCGCCGACCGCCTGAGCGAGGCGGACGCCGGGCTGCAGCAGTACCTGCTGCTCGTCGGGGCGCTGCGCTCGCTGTCCCGTCGCGAGCACGTCACGAGCGCGACGCTCGACTCCTACCTGCTTCGGGCGATGAGCATCGCGGGTTGGGCGCCCTCGTTCGGCGACTGCGCGGTGACCGGGGAGCCCGGGCCGCACACCGCCTTCGTCGTGCAACTCGGCGGCGTCGTGGCCGACCGGGCGGCGCCGCCCGGCACCCCGCGCCTGGACATCGACACGCTCGGCCTGCTCGGAGCCCTGCTCGCGGGCGACTGGGCGACCGTGGACGTCGCGGACGAACGGACGCGCTCCCGGGCCTCCGGCGTGGTGGCGGCGTACGCCCAGTGGCACCTGGAACGATCGCTCCGGTCCCTGCCGCACGTCGACCGCAGCGAGCACCCGGCACCGGTCGCACCGACGCCGGGTGGGGTCCCCGCCGCGGTCTCCGCGACACCGGCACCCACGGTCCCCGTGCCGACCGACACCGTGCCGTCCGATCCCGAAGGAGCCCCTGCATGAGCCCACGCCGGTCAGCAGCGTCCGAGCCGATGAAGCCCGTCGACTGGACGGGGGAGCAGCCGCCCGCGATCCCCGCGCAGTTCGTGCCCGAGCACGTCGCGATCGTGATGGACGGCAACGGCCGGTGGGCGAACCAGCGCGGACTGACGCGGGTCGAGGGGCACAAGGCGGGCGAGGCCTCGCTCCTCGACGTCGTCGCCGGCGCCATCCAGATCGGCGTCAAGCACGTCTCGGCGTACGCGTTCTCGACCGAGAACTGGAAGCGCTCCCCGGACGAGGTCCGCTTCCTGATGGGCTTCAACCGCGAGGTCATCCACCGCCGACGGGACCAGCTCCACGCCTGGGGCGTCCGGGTCCGGTGGGCCGGACGGCGCCCGCGGCTCTGGCGGAGCGTGGTCGACGAGCTGCAGACCGCCGAGCGCATGACGGCCGACAACGCTCGTCTCACGCTGACGATGTGCGTGAACTACGGCGGCCGGAACGAGATCGTCGACGCGGTCCGCGGCATGGCCGAGGACGTCGCCGCCGGGCGGATGAAGCCGAGCCAGGTCACCGAGAAGGCCCTGGCGAAGCGGCTGTACGTGCCGGAGCTGCCGGACGTCGACCTGTTCCTCCGGAGCTCGGGGGAACAGCGCACCTCGAACTTCATGCTCTGGCAGTCGGCCTACGCCGAGATGGTGTTCCTCGACCGGCTCTGGCCGGACTTCCGGCGGACGGACCTCTGGGGCGCGATCGAGGAGTACGCGAGCCGGGACCGCCGGTACGGCGGCGCCGTCGACGCACCCACCGCCTGACCGGAGGCGCGTGGCGGGCGCCGCCACGATCCTCCCGTCCGACACCGACCAGCCCCGTCAGTCGAGCAGGTGCGCCGCCCCACGGACCGCGTCGAGCGCGGCGCGGACGCTCGGCACCCGGTCCGCCCCGCGCGCGACGACCACCTCGACCCGCCTGGCCAGGTCGTCCTCGGCGGGGGTGACGGCGACGCCGGCCGGGATGACGGTCGACACGAGCGCGAGCCGGGGCAGGAGCGCCACCCCGAGGCCGGCCGCGACGAGCCCGACGACCGCCGCAGCGTTGTCGGTCTCGAGCACGATCTCCGGGGTGAACCCGGAGGCGGCGCACGAGGCGAGCAGGTGTCCCCGGCAGCGCGGGCAGCCGCCGATCCAGCGCGCCTCGCGGTGGTCGGCGAGGTCCGCGACGCTCCCGCCGGACCAATCGACCGGAAGTGTTCCGTCGCCACCGCCCGGGCCCGGCGTCACGAGTGCGAGCGGGTCGCGTCCGAGCGCCCGGGTGCGGAGCATCGGGTCCGTGGTGGTGTCGTCGGCGGGCTCGACGAAGGCGTGCGAGAAGACCAGGGCGACGTCGACCTCGCCGCGGCGGACGAGCTCGACGGCCTCGGGCGGTTCGGCCTCCACGTACGAGGTCACGACCCCGGGGTGGTCCGCCGCGAGCGTGGCGAGCACGGCGGGCACCAGGGTGGACGAGGCACTCGGGAACCCGGCGAACCGCACCCGTCCGCGTGCGAGTCCGCCGACGGCGTCCAGGTCCTCGCGTGCGGCGGCCAGCGCGGACTCGACCGCCTGCGCGTGGCCGGCGAGCACCGCACCGGCCTCGGTGAGGGTGGCGCCGCGCCCACCACGACCCGCGGGCCCGCCGCGACCGCCGACGCCGGTGCCGGCGCTGCCACCGGGCCCGGCGCTCCCGCCGGGCCCGGCGCTCCCGCCGGTTCCCCCGCGCAGCACGAGCTCGTGGCCCAGCCGACGCTCGGCCCGCGCCAGGAGCTGGCTGACGGCCGGCTGGCTGTACCCGAGGACGTTCGCGGCGCGGCTGATCGACCCGGCGTCGCGGACGGCACGGAGCACACGGAGCAGCTGGGGGTCGAGGTCGTCCACAACACGATGTTATGGGGTGCCGAAGAAAGCTGCCCTGGTGTGATGGCCGCCCGCCGTCGACGCTGGACGCATGGACTCCTTCGTCGACGGCACCGGGTACCTCGCCGCCTGCACCGCCGGGCTGCCGACGCTCGGCACGCTCACCGCCCAGCGCGCGGACCTCGACGCGTGGTCCCGGGCGGCGACGACCCCGACCGGCTACGGCGCACTCGTCGAACAGGGCCGCGAACTGTTCGCGGGGATCGTCGGCGTCGACCGGGCGCGGGTCGCCACCGGCTCGCAGACGTCGGCGATGGTCGCCGTCGTGGCCGCCTCGCTGCCCGACGGCGCCGAGGTCGTCGTCCCCGACGGGGACTTCAGCTCCGTCGTCTTCCCGTTCCTCGCCCAGGCCCACCGCGGGGTCCGGGTGCGGAGCGTCCCGCTCGCGGACCTCGCCGACGCCGTGCGCCCGGGCACCCGACTCGTCGCGTGGTCCGCCGTGCAGTCCGCCTCCGGCGTGGTGACCGACCCGGCGCCCGTGCTCGCCGCGGCCCGGGCGGTCGGCGCCCTGACGCTGTGCGACCTCACGCAGGCAGCCGGAGTGCTCCCCGTCGACGCGGCACCCTTCGACGTCACCGTGACGCACGCCTACAAGTGGCTCTGCGCGCCGCGCGGGGTCGCGTTCGCGACGTTCTCGGACCGCGCGCTCGCGGAGCTCCGGCCCGTGCAGGCGGGCTGGTACGCGGGCGCCGACGTGTGGTCCTCGTGCTACGGACCCGACATGCGGCTCGCCGACGACGCCCGTCGCTTCGACGTCTCCCCGGCCTGGCAGGCCTGGCCCGGGGCGGTCGCCGCCCTGCGGCACCTCGCGTCCGTCGACGCGGCCTCGGCCTGGAGGCACGCCACCGGTCTCGCGGACCGGCTCGCCGACGCGCTCGGGAGGCCCCGACCCGGGCAGGCGATCACGACGTTCCCGGACCCTGACGGCACGGCGCTCCGCGCACTGGCGGACGCCGGGGTCACCGCGAGCGGCCGGGCCGGGCGGCTGCGGCTCGCCTTCCACCTGTGGAACGACGCCGAGGACGTCGATCGCGTCGTCGCGGTGCTCGGGGGACTTGGCAGCTTCCGACCGGTGGAGCGGCCGCTCGTCCACAGCGTGCGGTAGCCCGTCCGCCCCCGCTCGACGGGCCGGTACGCTTGCCGGGTACCGTTCCGACCCGGGCACCCAGTCCGGCGACCACAGGAGTCCCTCTTGGCACCGTCCTCCCGTCTCGACAGCGTCATCGCCCTGGCCAAGGGCCGCGGCTTCGTCTTCCAGTCGGGGGAGATCTACGGCGGATCGCGCTCCGCGTGGGACTACGGGCCCCTCGGTGTCGAACTCAAGGAGAACATCAAGCGCCAGTGGTGGCAGCGGTTCGTCCGCGGCCGTGGCGACATGGTCGGCCTGGACTCGGCCGTCATCCTGCCGCGCAAGGTGTGGGAGGCCTCCGGCCACGTCGCGACCTTCACCGACCCGCTCGTCGAGTGCCTGCACTGCCACCACCGCTTCCGCGAGGACCACCTGGTCGAGGCCTTCGTCGCCAAGAAGGGCCGCGACCCCGAGGGTGGCATGGCGGAGATCGCCTGCCCGAACTGCGGCACCCGCGGCGAGTGGACCGAGCCCCGTGAGTTCTCCGGGATGCTCAAGACGTACCTCGGCCCGGTCGAGTCCGAAGAAGGCCTGAACTTCCTGCGCCCCGAGACCGCGCAGGGCATCTTCGTCGACTTCGCGCAGGTCGTCACGACGAGCCGCATGAAGCCCCCGTTCGGCATCGGCCAGGTCGGCAAGGCGTTCCGCAACGAGATCACGCCCGGCAACTTCATCTTCCGGACCCGCGAGTTCGAGCAGATGGAGATCGAGTACTTCGTGCCGCCGGCCGACGTCGACACCCACTACGAGCAGTGGATCGCCGACTCGGTCGCGTTCTTCACCGACCTCGGCATCGACCCGGAGAACCTCCGCCGGTTCGACGTGCCGGACGGGGAGCGCGCACACTACTCCGACGCCACGGCCGACATCGAGTACCGCTTCGGCTTCGCCGGGTCCGAGTGGGGCGAGCTCATGGGCGTCGCGAACCGCACCGACTTCGACCTCAACAACCACATCGAGTCCTCGGGCAAGGACCTCCGGTTCTTCGACCAGGCCGCCAACGAGAAGTACGTGCCGTACGTCATCGAGCCGTCGTTCGGGCTCACCCGTGCGCTCATGGCGTTCCTGCTCGACGCCTACCACGAGGACGAGGCCCCGAACGCGAAGGGCGGCGTCGACAAGCGCACCGTCCTGCGCCTGGACCCGCGGCTCGCCCCGGTCAAGGCCGCGGTCCTGCCGCTGTCGCGCAACGAGCAGCTCTCGCCGGTCGCCCGTGGGCTCGCCGACGACCTCCGCAAGCACTGGAACGTCGACTTCGACGACGCCGGTGCGATCGGTCGTCGCTACCGTCGCCACGACGAGATCGGTACGCCGTTCTGCATCACGGTCGACTTCGACACGCTCGACGACCGGGCCGTGACGGTCCGCGAGCGCGACACCATGGCACAGGAGCGCGTGTCCCTCGACCAGCTGCAGGGCTACCTGGCGCAGCGGCTGCTCGGCGCGTAGCACCGACCGCCCGACCGACGGACAGACACACGCGGCCACGGCCCGGGAATACCCGGGCTGTGGCCGCGTTGTCGTCCGCGTGAACGACTCCGTGAAGGTCGATGTCTGGTCCGACATCGCGTGCCCCTGGTGCTACATCGGCAAGCGCAAGTTCGAGGCGGGAGCCGCGGCGTTCGGCGCCGGCCCCGACGCCGCGCCCGTCGAGGTCGAGTACCACTCGTTCGAGCTCAGCCCGGACACCCCGGTCGACTTCGAGGGAACCGAGGCCGAGTTCCTGTCCGGCCACAAGGGCATGCCCGTCGAGCAAGCGCAGCAGATGCTCGAGCACGTCGCCGGCATCGCAGAGGGTGTCGGCCTGGACTACGACTTCGACGCGATGCACCACACCAACACTGTGAAGGCGCACCAGGTCATCCACCTCGCCAAGCAGCACGGCAAGCAGCTCGACATGGTCGAGCGGCTCTTCACCGCGTACTTCGAGCGGGGCGAGCACGTCGGGCAGGACGAGTCCCTCGCGGACCTGGCCGCCGAGGTCGGCCTGGACCGCGACGAGGTCCTGACGACCCTGCGCGACGACGGGCAGCTCGCCGCCGTCCGTGCCGACCAGGCCCAGGCACAGGCGTTCGGCATCAACGGCGTCCCGTTCTTCGTCATCGACGGCAAGTACGGCGTCTCCGGCGCCCAGGACCCGGCGGCCTTCGAGCAGGTGCTCCGCCAGGTCGTGGCGCTGCGCTCGTCCACACCCGAGGAGCTCGCAGCTGAGCAGCAGCGCGCCGAGGACGACGCGGCAGCGGATGCGGCGGCGGCCCGGTGAGCGACGTGACGACGACCGGCGGGGCCGCACCGGGCCTCCAGGCCGGGTCGAACCCGTCCGCCGGACCCGCACTGCTGACGTTCCCCGTGACCGGCGGCGCGCCGGTCTGCGAGGGCGACAGCTGCTTCGTGCCCGGCGCCGAGGGGAGCTGGACCGAGGTCCCGGACTGACGGACCCGCGCCCGGGTCAGCCCCGGACGGGTTCCTCGTCCGTGATGTCCGCGACCGTCGCGTCGTAGGCGGCGACCAGGGCGTCCGCGTCGACGAACGCGCTCGCGCCGTGCCGTCCCGCGCCGAGCGCGATCCGTCGGCCGAGCACGCGCTCGTCGGCGACGACCGGCAGGTCACCCGTCGCACCGATCGGGGTGATCGTGCCGCGCTCGTAGCCCGAGGCCTCGAGCGCGGTGGCCGCGTCGGGCATCGAGAGCTTGTTGACCCCGACGACCGTGCGGAGCTTCTTCCACGCGATGCTCCGCCCTCCCGGTACGAGCGCGAGCAGGAAGCCGCCGTCGTGCCGCTTGACGACGAGGGTCTTGACGATGTCGCCCGGGATGATCCCGAGCAGTGCGGCGGCCTGCTCGAGCGAGTCGGCCGCGGGGCGTTCGACGACCTCGACGTCGAGCCCCCTGGCTGCTGCGTCGGCGTCGAAGCGGGCGATGGCGGTGTCGGACATGTGGAGAACGCTACCGGCGCGGAACGGGCATGGGAGAATGGACGACGTATGACGATCACTGACGCGCCCCGGACGGCGACCCGACCGGCGAAGCCCCTGCGCATCGGCCCCATCGAGGTCGACGCGCCCGTGGTGCTCGCTCCGATGGCGGGCATCACGAACATGGCCTACCGCCGACTCTGCCGCGAGTACGGCGCGGGTCTCTACGTCTGCGAGATGATCACCTCGCGCGCCCTGGTCGAGCGGACCCCGGTCTCGATGCAGCTCATCCAGCACCACGAGTCGGAGACGCCCCGGTCGATCCAGCTGTACGGCGTCGAGCCGAACACCGTGGCCGAGGCCGCGACGATCCTGGTGGGCGAGGACCGGGCCGACCACATCGACCTGAACTTCGGGTGCCCGGTGCCCAAGGTCACGCGGAAGGGCGGGGGAGCGGCCCTGCCGTGGAAGCTCGACCTGTTCAAGGACCTGGTCGAGAAGACCGTCAAGGCCGCCGGTGACGTCCCGGTGACCGTCAAGATGCGCAAGGGCATCGACGCGGACCACCTCACGTACCTCGACGCGGCGCGCATCGCCCGGGACGCGGGTGTGGCCGCGATCTCGCTGCACGCCCGCACCGCGAACGAGCACTACTCCGGGCACGCGGACTGGTCGGCGATCGCGACGCTGAAGGAAGCGATCACCGACATCCCGGTGCTCGGCAACGGCGACATCTGGTCCGCCGCCGACGCGCTGCGCATGGTCGACGAGACCGGCTGCGACGGCGTGGTCGTCGGCCGCGGGTGCCTGGGGCGTCCGTGGCTGTTCGGCGACCTCGCGGCGGCGTTCCGCGGCGAGGACGTCCGTGCGATGCCGTCCCTCGGCGACGTCGCGAACGCGTTCCGCCGGCACGCCGAGCTGCTCGTCGAGTTCTTCGGGTCCGAGGACCACGGCTGCCGTGACGCCCGCAAGCACGTCTCCTGGTACTTCAAGGGCTACCCGATCGGCGGCGACGTCCGCTCGGCTCTGTCGATGGCGTCGAGCCTGCAGGAGATCGACGACCTGCTCGGGCAGCTCGACTGGTCGGCCCCGTACCCGGGCGCCGACGTCGAGGGGCCGCGCGGTCGCGCTGGGCACCCGAAGCGCACGGCCCTTCCGGACCGCTGGCTCGAGTCCCGCGACGTCGACGAGGCGTTCCGGAAGGTCCTCGCCGCCGCCGAGCTGCACCACAGCGGCGGATGAGCGCCACCGCCTCGTACGGGCCCGCCGACGCCGAGCGCTGGCTGCCCGAGACCCACGGCAACCGTCGGTCCGACTTCGCCCGCGACCGTGCCCGACTGCTGCACTCGAGCGCGCTCCGGCGGCTCGCCGCGAAGACCCAGGTGCTCAGCCCGACCACGGGGCTCGACTTCGCGCGGAACCGCCTGACGCACTCGCTCGAGGTCGCGCAGGTCGGCCGCGAGCTCGCCGACTCGCTCGGGCTCGACCCCGACGTCGTCGACACGGCCTGCTTGGCGCACGACATCGGCCACCCGCCGTTCGGCCACAACGGCGAGACGGCCGTGAACGCCTGGGCTGCCGGGATCGGCGGGTTCGAGGGCAACGCGCAGACCCTGCGTCTGCTCACGCGACTCGAGCCGAAGGTCTACGGCGTCGGTCCGGACGACGACCGTCCGTACGGGCTCAACCTCACCCGGGCCTCCCTCGACGCGAGCTGCAAGTACCCGTGGCCGGCGGCGCAGGGTGTGGCCGAGGCGTCGTCCGGGCGCACGAAGTTCGGCTTCTACGACGACGACCACGACGCCTTCGAGTGGCTCCGTGCGGGGGCTCCCCGCCGGCAGCGGTGCATCGAGGCGCAGGTCATGGACCTGTCCGACGACATCGCGTACTCGGTGCACGACTTCGAGGACGCGGTCGTCGCGGGCTTCATCGACGTGGCGGCGCTCGGCGACCGGGTCGGCGAGAACGACATCGTCACGGCGATGCACGCGTGGGTGGGGTCCGACCTCAGCCGCGACGAGCTGCTCGAGGCCTTCGACCGGCTGCGTTCCCTGCCGCTGTGGATGACCTCGTACGACGGGTCGCGGCGGGACATGGCGCGGCTGAAGAACCTGACGTCGCAGCTCATCGGGCGCTTCGCGCGCACGGCGACGGCGGCGACACGGGAGTCCTACGCGTCCGGGTCGCTCGTGCGGTTCGCGGCGTCCGTCGTCACCCCGCCCGAGATCATCGGGGAGATCGCGGTGCTCAAGGGCATCGTCGCGGCGTTCGTGATGACCCAGGGGGACCGGCAGCCGGTGTACGAGGACCAGCGTCGCGTCCTCACCGAGCTGCTCGACGCCCTCGCGGCGACGGGGAGCGCGGACCTCGAGCCGGGCTTCGCGGCGGACTGGCGAGCGGCGTCCGACGACGCCGGGCGGCTGCGGGCCGTGGTCGACCAGGTGGCGAGCCTGACCGACCAGGGGGCACTGGCGTGGCACAGGCGGCTCGTCGTCGGTGAGCGGGAGACGACGCACATCCCGGTCTGAGCCGGGTGCCGGTGCCGGTCCCGGACCCGCGAGACGCCCTCGTGCGCGCGGGACGCCGCCGGTTCCGGGACCGTCTCGGTGGGAGGTGACGGTCTCGGCGCGACCGGACCGTCTCGGCGGGACCGGGCGCGGACGCGGACGTGGACGCCTCCGGCCCGGACCTCTCCGCGACCGCAGTCGACGTGCCGGACGTGCCCCGCTCCTCCAGGCCGTCACCCGTCCACAGGCGGACGCTCGTCCACAGGCGGGCGCGACCGTCCGCCGGGGTCACCGGCACGAACTAGGATCGAAGGGTGGCTGGCAGGATCGCGCGGAACGACATCGACGAGGTCCGCTCGCGTGTCAACATCGCCGACGTCGTCGGCGACTACGTCACGCTGAAGTCCGCCGGTGTCGGGTCGCTCAAGGGCCTCTGCCCCTTCCACGACGAGCGATCCCCGTCCTTCCACGTGCGGCCCCAGGTCGGTCGGTACCACTGCTTCGGGTGCGGTGAGGACGGCGACGTCTTCGAGTTCATCATCAAGCAGGACCACACGACCTTCCAGGAAGCCGTCGAGCGGATGGCGGCGAAGATCGGCTTCACCCTCCACTACGAAGAAGGCGACGGACCCCGCACCGACTACAACCAGCGCGCGCGGCTGATCGCCGTGAACGAAGCCGCGCTGGCGTTCTACCAGGCGCAGCTCACGACCGTGGGCGCGGAACCCGCCCGCCGGTTCCTCGGGGAGCGCGGGTTCGATCCCGCCGCCGCGCAGCACTTCGGGGTCGGCTTCGCGCCGCAGTCGTACGACGCGACGCGCGAGCACCTGCGCAGCCGCGGGTTCTCGATGGACGAGATCCTCGCCGCCGGACTCGCCGGCCAGGGGGACCGGTCGCCGTACGACCGCTTCCGCGGACGCCTGATGTGGCCGATCCGCGACGTCACCGGCGCGACGATCGGCTTCGGTGCGCGTCGCCTGCTCGACGACGACAAGGGGCCGAAGTACCTCAACACCCCCGAGACGCCGATCTACCACAAGAGCCAGGTGCTCTACGGGCTCGACCTCGCCCGGCGGGACATCTCGAAGCAGAAGCAGGTCGTGATCGTCGAGGGCTACACCGACGTGATGGCGTGCCACCTCGCGGGCGTGACCACCGCGGTCGCGACGTGCGGCACGTCCTTCGGGGTCGACCACATCAAGGTCCTGCGGCCGATGCTCGGCGACTCGGCCGGTGCGCACCTGTCGCAGCTCGGCGACATCGTCTTCACGTTCGACCCGGACGAGGCCGGGCAGCGTGCCGCGGCACGCGCCTTCGCCGAGGAGAGCCGGTTCGCCTCGCAGACCTACGTCGCGGTCGCGCCGGGTGGCCTCGACCCGTGCGACCTCCGGCTGACGCGCGGTGACGCCGCGATCGAGCGGCTCGTCGAGACCAAGCGCCCGATGTTCGAGTTCATGATCCGTCGCCGATTGGCGTCCCACGACATCGAGACCGCCGAGGGCCGGGTCGCCGGGCTCCGCGACGCCGCACCCGTCGTGGCCGGCATCCGCGACCGCACCCTGGCCAGCGCCTACGTCCGCGAGACCGCCAAGTGGCTCGGTATCGACATCCCGGAGGTCCGGCGCGCGGTCGAGAACGCGCGGCAGCGGCAGGGATCGACTCGCCAGGACCAGTCAGGAGGCTCGGTGCCGGTCGGACAGGCGGGTCCCGGTGGCGAGCTGGTCGCCCCTCCGGAGGAGCCCGTGGCCGGGCTTCGACTGCTGCCGAACGACCCGGTCACCCGGATGGAGCGCGACGCCGTGATGGCGATGGTGCAGCAGCCCGGGTACGTCGGGACGCCGCTGATCTGGCTCGCTGCATCGGCGACGTTCTCGGCGCCGATGCTGTCGGTCGTCCGTGACGCCGTCGTGGCCAACGTCGACGCGATCGGCGCGGGGGACTGGCTCGACCGGCTGCTGCAGGACGTGCCGGCGCCGTTCCGCGGCCTCGTGCAGGAGCTCGCGCTCGCGCCGATCCCAGCCCGCACCGACGAGGACCTCGCGCTCTACGCCCGGAGCATCGTGCAGGCCCTGGTCGAGCGTGACCTGCTCGCCCGCAAGGCCGCGCTCCTCGGGCAGCTGCAGCGCGCCGACCCGCACGAGCAGGGCGACCGCCGCGCCGAGATCCAGCGAGAGCTCGTGGAGCTCGACGCCCAGCGCATGCGGCTCCGGGCCGACGGCGAGGCGTCCGCCTAGGGACTCGTCCTCCTCGCCGTCCGGCGTGCCCGCTGTCGGGCGTGCCCGCTGGCCGGCGTGCCCGTTGTCCGGCGTACGCGCTGCCCGGCATGCCCGCTGTCTGCCCTCCGCCGAACGGGCAGGACACGCCGCGTGCTCGACTTCGAGCGGTCGAGAAGTGTCGGGTTGGAGCGCCGAGCGGGCCACAAGTGGCACGCTCGGCCTGCTCGCGCGGCCCCGTTGCCGAACGCAACAATCGTGCGTGACACGCCGGGGCGCCACGCGCGCATCATGCGCCATGCGACGCGGTCCTGCATTACAAGGGTGTAAACAAATGCCCTCCGGCGCCGGAGATTCCGTGTCAGGGTGGTACCAATGAGCGTTCCTGGCCGGGCACACAGTCGAACCACCGCCCTGTCCAGGACCCTTGCAACCATCACCAGAGAGAGAGCGGACATGGCATCCGTGACCAAGTGGGGCAAGCGCGGTCTCGCGCTCGGCGCCGGGGCAGCAGCGACGGCGCTGGTGCTCACGGGCTGCGCGAGCAGCAGCGTCTCCGACACCGCCCTGAACGGCATCAGCATCGGCACGACGGACAAGATCACGTCCCTCGACCCGGCGGGCTCCTACGACAACGGCTCCTTCGCCGTGCAGAACCAGGTGTTCCCGTTCCTGATGAACACCCCGGTCAACAGCCCGGACGTGAAGCCGGACATCGCCACCAAGGGCGAGTTCACGAACCCGACGACGTACACCGTCACGCTCAAGAAGGGCCTGCAGTTCGCGAACGGCCACGACCTCACGTCGAGCGACGTGAAGTTCTCGTTCGAGCGCGAGCTGAAGATCAACAACGAGAACGGCCCGCAGTCGCTGCTCGCCAACCTCAAGAGCATCGACACCCCGGACGACACGACGGTGGTGTTCAACCTCGACCACGCCGACCAGACCTGGCCGCAGGTGCTCTCGAGCCCCGCCGGCCCGATCGTCGACGAGCAGGTGTTCTCGGCCGACAAGCTCACGCCCGCGGCCGACATCGTCAAGGGCAAGGCGTTCGCCGGGCAGTACGAGATCACCTCGTACAAGGAGAACGACACCATCCAGTACAAGGCGAACCCGAAGTACGACGGGCTCCTCGGCAAGGCGAAGACCGACGAGGTCACCGCCAGCTACTACACCAAGGAGACCGACCTCAAGCTCGCCGTGCAGAAGGGCGACGTCGACGTGGCGTACCGCTCCCTGACGCCGACCGACATCGCGGACCTCCGTAAGGACTCCAAGCTCGAGGTCACCGACGGCCCCGGCGGCGAGATCCGCTACCTGGTCTTCAACTTCAACACGCAGCCGTTCGGTGCGAGCCAGTCCGACAAGGACGAGACGAAGGCCCTCGCGGTCCGTCAGGCCGTCGCCGACGTCGTCGACCGCGAGAAGCTCGCCAAGGACGTCTACAACGACACCTACTCGCCGCTGTACTCGATGGTCCCCGAGGGCCTGACCGGTGCCGCGAAGCCGTTCGAGCAGCTCTACGGCGACGGCAACGGTGGTCCGAGCGTCGACAAGGCGAAGGAGACACTGTCCAAGGCCGGCGTCACCGGCAAGGTCCAGCTCGACATCCAGTACGCGCCGGACCACTACGGCTCGACCTCGGACGACGAGTACGCCGAGCTCAAGACGCAGCTCGAGAACTCGGGCCTGTTCACCGTGAACATCCAGTCGACGGTCTACACGACGTACGCGCAGGAGCGCACGAAGGACGCCTACCCGGTGTACCAGCTCGGTTGGTTCCCGGACTTCTCGGACGCCGACAACTACCTGTCGCCGTTCTTCACGAAGGAGAACTTCGTGCAGAACCACTACGACGACCCGACGATCCAGGACCTGATCTCGCAGGAGCAGCAGGAATCGGACAAGAGCAAGCGTGCCGACCTGATCGAGCAGGCGCAGGAGCGTGAGGCCACCCAGATCTCGACGCTGCCGCTGCTGCAGGGCAAGTCGGTCGCGGTCGCCTCGAAGGACGTCAAGGGCCTGGTCCTCGACTCCTCGTACAAGTTCCGCTACGCCACCCTCTCCAAGTAACACCGGCGTCGGCCCACGGGGGCGTTCCCACGAGGAACGCCCCCGTGGCCGCGTCCCGAACGGCACCGAAAGGCACCCGTCCTCGTGACCTTCAGCACCCCGGAGGCGACCTCGGAGCTGGCCACCGACCCCACCAAGCCCCAGGCACAGCGACGTGCCCGCGGGCAGGGCGGCGGGCTCGGCCGGTACATCCTGGTCCGCTTCCTCCTCATCTTCCCGACCGTGTTCATCCTGGTCACGCTCGTCTTCTTCCTGATGCGCGTCATCGGCAACCCGATCACCGCGTCCGTCGGTGGTCGCCTGACGCCGGCGCAGCTCCAGGAGCGCCTGCACGCCGCCGGGTACGACCGGCCGGTCATCGTGCAGTACCTCGAGTACCTCGGCAACATCGTCCGCGGCGACTTCGGCACGACGTCGACCGACAACCGTCCGATCACCGAGATCATCGTCACGTACGGCGGTGCCACCGCGGAGCTCGTGTTCTGGGCGCTCATCGTGGCGCTCGTCCTCGGCATCCCGCTCGGCATGCTCGCCGCGTACGTCCGCGACAAGTGGCCGGACGTGCTGTTCCGTGCGCTCGCGATCCTGACCTACGCGACGCCGGTCTTCTTCGGCGGCCTGCTGCTCAAGCTCGTCTTCTCGGTGTGGCTCGGGTGGCTGCCGCTCGGCGACCGCGCGTCGACCCGGGTGTCGCTCGTCCTCGACAACATCCCGGGCGCGACCGGCATCTACATCGTCGACGCGCTCCGCACCGGCAACGCCCAGATCATCGGCGACGTGCTCGCGCACGCCGTTCTGCCCGCGCTGACGCTCGGGCTGCTCACCGCCGGCATCTTCCTGCGCCTGGTGCGCGCCAACATGATCGGCACGCTCGGCTCCGAGTACGTCGACGCGGCCCGCTCGCGCGGCGTCCGGGAGGCTCGCCTCGTCCGGACGCACGCGTTCCGTCCGGCGCTGGTCCCGATCATCACCGTGATGGGTCTGCAGATCGCCATGCTGCTCGGCGGCTCGGTGCTCACCGAGACCACCTTCGGCTGGCGAGGACTCGGCTTCGAGCTCAACCAGTACCTGTCGGCCCGCGACTTCGTCGCGGTCCAGGGCATCGTCGCGATGCTCGCCGTGATCGTCGCCGTGACGAACTTCGTCGTCGACGTCGTCGCGGCGCTCATCGACCCGAGAGTGAGGTTCTAGCGATGGCCGACGTCTCGCTCGTCGACCGCCACGAGCCGCTCTGGAAGCGGCTGCCCGTGGTGGTCCAGCTCCGCCGGAGCACCGGCTGGCAGCGCGCCATGCTCATCACCGGCGTGGTCATCTGCGCCCTGTACCTGATCGTCGCGATCGCGGCGCCGCTCATCGCCCCGTACGGCTTCGGCCAGCTGCAGGGCGCCGACGGCCAGGGCTTCCCGCGCACCGGTGCTCCGAGCCCCGAGCACATCTGGGGCACCACGGTCGGCGGGTTCGACGTGTTCAGCCGCGTCGTGTTCGGCGCGCGGACCGCGGTGCTCGTGGTCATCGTCGCCGTGGTCGTCTCGATCACGATCGGCGTCATCCTCGGCATGGTGTCCGGCTACCTGGGCGGCTGGCTCGACCGGGTGCTCGTCGTCGTGGCGGACGCGATCTACGCGTTCCCGTCGCTGCTCCTGGCGATCGTCGTCTCGATCGTCATCTCCGGCGGCAACTCGAGCTACTCCGGCGGCATCGTCGCCGCGGCCATCTCGATCACGGTCGTCTACGTGCCGCAGTACTTCCGCGTCGTCCGTGCCGAGGCCGTCCGGCTGAAGAACGAGGCCTTCGTCGAGTCCGCCCGCGTGGTGGGCACGAACCCGTGGCGGATCATGACGCGCCACGTGCTCCGGAACTCGACGCGGTCGCTCCCGCTCATCCTCACGCTCAACGCGAGCGACGCGATCCTGACGCTCGCCGGCCTCGGGTTCCTCGGGTTCGGCATCGGCCCGACCGCGGGCGCCGAGTGGGGCTACGACCTCAGCCGCGCGCTGTCGGACGTCGCCTCCGGCGTCTGGTGGACCGGCGTGTTCCCCGGCGTCGCGATCGTCGTGCTCGTGCTCGGCGTGACCTTCATCGGCGAGAGCCTCAACGACATCTCCGACCCGCGTCTCCGCGCCCGTCGCCGGCTGAAGCAGCTGGTGTCGCGCAAGCAGGCCGCGACCACGGAAGGGGCGACGGCATGACCGGCGCAGCGAACGACCAGCAGCACGCACCCGTCGCGGTCGTCGACGACCTGACCGTCACCTTCGCGACCGACGGCGGCGCCGTCGACGCCGTGAAAGGTGTCAGCCTGGACGTCCGTCCCGGCGAGGTCCTGGCCCTGGTCGGCGAGTCCGGATCGGGCAAGTCCGTCACGGCCCGGAGCATGCTCCGCCTCATGCCGGAGACGGCGACGCTCGGCGGCGCGGTGTACCTCGACGGGACCGACGTCGTCAGCGTCGGCCCGGCGAAGCTGCGGGAGCTCCGCGGGACCGCCGGTGCGATGGTGTTCCAGGAGCCGTCCACGGCGCTCAACCCGGTCTTCACGGTCGGGTGGCAGATCGCCGAGGGCCTCCGGGCGCACGGCGGCGTCTCGAAGAAGGAGGCGCGGGCTAAGGCGGTCGACTACCTGCGGCGGGTGGGCATCCCCGACCCGGAGCAGCGCGTCGACCACTACCCGCACCAGTTCTCCGGCGGGCAGAAGCAGCGCGTCGTCATCGCGTCCGCCCTGGCCCTCGAGCCGAGCGTCATCATCGCCGACGAGCCGACCACCGCGCTCGACGTGACGGTGCAGGCGGAGATCCTCGACCTGCTCCGCCGCTGCCGCGACGAGTTCGGCGCGGCGATCGTCATCATCACGCACAACATGGGCGTCGTCGCCGACCTGGCCGACCGCGTCGCCGTGATGTACCAGGGCGAGGTGGTCGAGGAGGCCCCGGTCGCCGAGCTCTTCGCGGCGCCGCAGGCCGACTACACGAAGAAGCTCCTGGCCGCCGTGCCTCGGCTCGAGGCCTCGACCGGGACCGCCCGTCGTGCCGCGATCACCGAGGACGTCGAGCCGCTCGTGTCGGCCCGCGGGCTGGAGATCGAGTACCCGGGCCGGCTCGGCTCTCCGGCGTTCCGCGCGGTGAAGGGCGTCGACCTGGCGATCCGTCCGGGCGAGGTCCTCGGCCTGGTGGGGGAGTCCGGCTCCGGCAAGACCACCATCGGCCGGGCCATCGCAGGACTCACCCGGATCACGGGCGGCTCGCTGAACGTCCTCGGGACCGAGATGCTGGGGTACCGCGAACGGGACTTCAAGCGGCACCGGAAGGACATCGGGTTCGTCTTCCAGGACCCGGCGACCTCGTTCAACCCGCTGCTGACGATCGCGGAGTGCGTCGCCGAACCCCTCGTCGTGCACGGCGAGGTCCGGAACCCCCGAGCCGCCCGGAAGCGCGTCGACGAGTTGCTCGAGGCGGTGCAGCTGCCCGCCGCGTACGGCGACCGCTACCCGCACGAGCTCTCCGGTGGCCAGCGGCAGCGCGCGTCGCTCGCCCGGTCGCTCGCGCTCCGGCCGAAGCTGCTCATCGCGGACGAGCCGACGAGCGCGCTCGACGTGTCCGTGCAGGCCCGCGTGCTCGAGCTGTTCCTCGAGCTCCAGCAGGACCTCGGCTTCGCCTCGCTGTTCATCAGCCACGACCTGGCGGTCGTGGGGGCGCTGTCTGACCGCATCGCGGTCCTCTACCGTGGCGACCTCGTGGAGACCGGCACGACCGCCGAGGTGCTCGGCGCGCCGCAGCACCCGTACACGCAGCGGCTCCTCGCGTCGCTGCCGGTCCCGGACCCGGCCGAGCAGGCCGAGCGACGGCGTACGCTGGTCGAACTGGAGCACGCCGGGTCCTGATCCGGTGGCGACCAGCCTGGAGGCGCGACCCGCGTCCGCGACGCGGGTCGCGCCTCCAGGCGGTCACCTCCACCGCACCACGTCGTGACCGCACCGTCGCGACCGACAGGCGCGGTCGCAGTCAGGGGCGCCGCGGAAGGGGATCCATGATCGCGGTGAACGGCCCGGCGGTCGTCGCAGACGACGTCTCGATCGAGTACCGGGGGGCTCGCGGCGCAGCCGCGATCCGGGCCGTCGACGGGGTGAGCCTGACCGTCCGACAGGGGGAGATCCTCGCCGTGCTCGGCGAGTCCGGCTCGGGCAAGTCCACGTTCGCCGCGGCGATCGCCGGCCAGCTCGGCGCGACCGGCGAGGGCGAGGGGGCGCACCGACGGCACATCACCGGTGGCGAGCTCACCGTGCTCGGGCAGAAGGTGCGCGGGCTCCGACCGACGTCGCGCAAGGCCGCCCGGCTGACCGGTCGGATCGGGTACCTGCCGCAGGACGGCGCCGACCGGCTGAGCCCGGACCTGACCGTCGGCGAGGCGATCGCCGAACCGATCTACGTGCGCGACCGTCGCTTCGACCGGAAGGAGGCCGGGCTCATCGTGGCCCGCCTGGTCGACGCCGTGCACCTGCCGCTCGGCGTCATGCGACTGAACACCTGGGAGCTCTCGAGCGGCCAGCGGCAGCGCGTCGCCCTCGCCCGTGCGCTCGTCCTCGAGCCGCAGCTCCTCGTCGCCGACGAGCCGGCCCGCGGTGTCGACGTGCTCGTGCGGCAGTCCGTGCTCGAGGCACTCACGAACCTGCAGCGGGGCCGGCAGTTCTCCGCCGTGGTCGTCTCGAGCGACCTCCGCGAGGCCCGTGCCCTGGCCGACCGCGTCGCCGTGATGGCCGACGGCCGTGTGGTCGGGCTCGGCACCTTCGACGAGGTCCTCGACAACCCCGTCGACCCGTACGTCAAGACCCTGGCGGCGACGGCGTCCCGGCCGGTCAAGCGCCGACCCGCCACCGCTTCCGGGGCACGGTCCGCCGTACCCCGTCGGCCCGTCGCCGCGGCCGGCACCGGCCCTCGCGCCGAACGACAGGAGCACGCATGACGACCACCACCGGGACCCCCACCCGCGGCCACCGTGCCGTCGTGACCGACGCCGGCGCACCGCTCCCGGTGGCGCCGCCCACCGCCGGACCGGTCGCGATCCTGCCGTCTCCGGCCGACCTGCACGTCGCAGCGGTCACCGACGCCGGCGGGACGGTCGCGCCGCTCGACGAGGACACCCGCGCGGTCGTCTGGCTCGACGCGCGCGACCCCGACGGGCTCGCCGCGGCGCTCGACCGGGCGCCGGGCGTCGGGTGGGTGCAGCTGCCGTTCGCGGGGGTGGACGCGTTCGCCCACCTCATCGAGGAGCACGGGGACCGGGTGCTCTTCACCTCGGCCAAGGGCGCGTACGCCGAACCGGTCGCCGAGCACGCCCTGGCCCTGACGCTCGCGACGCTGCGGGTCCTGCCGAAGCGTGCGCGGGCGACCTCGTGGGCGACCGAGCCCGAGGGCGTCTCGCTGTACGGCCGGAACGTCGTGGTCATCGGCGCCGGGGGCATCGCGCTCGAGTACATCCGACTGCTCGCACCGTTCGAGGTGTCGGTGACCGTGGTGCGGCGCTCGAGCGACCCCGTCCCGGGCGCCGACCGCACCGTCACGACCGACGAGCTCGACGCCGTGCTGCCGGACGCCGACGTCGTGATGGTCGCCGCGGCGATGACGAGCGGCACCGCGAAGCTCCTCGGGGCACCGCAGTTCGTCCGCATGAAGCCGAGCGCCCGGATCGTGAACATCGCCCGCGGCGGTCTGGTCGACACCGACGCCCTGGTGGCCGCGCTGCACGACGGCGAGGTCGCCGGCGCCGGGCTGGACGTCACGGATCCCGAGCCGCTGCCGGACGGACACCCGCTGTGGACCACACCCGGGGTCGTCATCACGCCGCACCAGGCGGACACGCCGAAGATGGTGGCGCCGCTCCTCGCCGAGCGGGTCCGGACGAACACGACCGCGTTCCTGGGCGGTGCGGGCGAGGGGTTCGTCGGGGTGGTCGACCCCGCCGCCGGGTACTGACCGCGCGCGGACGTCGCGGGTTCCGGAGGCGGCGCGCCCGGGATGCGCGGCGGATGCGCGGAGCGGGCGCCGCGTCCTGCTATGCTGGTACCCGTTGTTCGCAGGGGGTTCACCTCAGCGGGCAGTGATCCTCGATAGCTCAATTGGCAGAGCAGCCGGCTGTTAACCGGCAGGTTGTTGGTTCGAGTCCAACTCGGGGAGCAGGCAGGCCCTCACCGTTCGCGGTGGGGGCCTTCTCGCGTTCCGGGGTGAGGTTCGCGTGCGTGGTTCGGGTGCGCGAGGTCCGGGCGCGGGCCGCGCGGGCCGCGCGCGGGATGGTCGCCCGGACCGCGTGCGCCGAGTCCCGCGCTTGCGGGCGAGACGCGCGTTGCGCGCCGCGAGTCTTGTCCACCGGGCCGAGTCTCGGGCCGCCGGCCGGGGCGGGCTGGGTCTCGGGGCCGCTGGCCGTGGCGGGTCGGCCTGCCAGCGCCGGGTTCGCAGGTCGCGCCCGGACGGAAGCTGTTAGCGTTCACAGGTGATCACCCTGCGCCGCGCCCTCGCCACGACGGTCGTCGTCGCCGCGGCGCTCGGGCTGGCGGGGTGCACGGCCGGGGTGGAGCCCGAGCTGGACGGCTCGGTCGACGCCACCTCCGGGGCCGAGGTCGCCGCGTCCGGCAGCGCGCCGATCGTGTTCGCGTTCGTGTGCCGCACGGGGCAGGGCGACGCGACGGAGACCTACACGACCTACGCGGCCGCGTGGGAGGCAGACCGGACGGACTGCACGGCGAAGTCGATCACCGGGACCGAGATGTCCGCGCAGCAGCAGGCGGCGGTCCGCGCAGCGGACGACGCCGTCGACCTGCGCGACCTCGCGGCGACCTGCGCGGAGCGCGGGGTCGCACCGTGGACTTCCGCCGTCGAGACGGACGACCAGGCGCGCGTGGCGGCCGGACTCCTCGAGTACTGCCCCGGCCACCCGGAGCGGGACCGCCTGCAGGAGGCGCTGCTCGCCCACCGGGGGTGACCCGCGCCTCCTGGCCGGTCCGTGAGCGCGCCGGTCCGCACCTGACCGCGCCGCGTCAGCCCTCGGGGTGGTCGCGGCCGGGGAGCCAGGACTTGCCGGGGCCGCCCCAGCTGTTCTTGCGGACGGCCTTCGCCGCCTGCTTGGCGTAGGGGTGCCCGAGGCGATCGGCGTACAGGTAGCCGTCGAGGTGGTCGTACTCGTGCTGGAAGATCCGGGCGAGCCAGCCGTGGGCCTCGACCTCGAACGGGGTGCCCTCGGCGTCGACGGCGCGGAGCAGGACCCCCTCGGCGCGGCGCAGCGGGAAGCGTTCGCCCGGGATCGAGAGGCAGCCCTCGGACTCGTCGTCCTCGTCGAGTTCCTCCACAGCCTCGGGCACGAGCGGGCTCGTCCACAGCACGGGGTTCACCGCGACGCCGCGGTGCAGGACCTCATCATCATCGGTCCATGCGTACACGAAGAGCCGCTTCCCGACGCCGACCTGCGGGCCGGCCAGGCCCACCCCCGGGGCCAGGTCCATGGTCTCGAACATGTCGTCGACCAGGGTGCGCAGGTCGTCGTCGAAGACGGTGACCTCGGCTGCGCGCTCGTGCAGGACGGGTTCGCCGGTGATGCGGATGGGGAGAACGGCCATTCACCCAGGTTATCCGGCGGTGACCGGTAGCCTCATCGCGTGACGACGGACCTCCCGATCCCGGATGCGGTGAACCTGACACCCTTCCAGGCCCTGATGATCCCCGTCGCCCTCGTCGGTGCGGTCTTCCTGTCGCTCGGCGCGCAGTTCCAGAGCCGCGGAGTCCAGCGGGTCGAGGCCAAGCTCGGCCGGCAGTCCGAGGGGCTCTCGGTCCGGCACGTGCTCGCGCTGCTCGGCAGCGGGTACTGGGTGCTCGGCACGCTCATGCTCGGGCTCGCGGTCGTCCTGCAGCTCTTCAGCATCACGAACGCGCCGCTCATCGTCGTGCAGCCGCTCGGGGCGGTGGCCCTCGTCATCACCACGTGGTTCTCGTCGCGGTCGAGCGGCCGGCCGCTCGGGCAGCAAGCCCGTCGCGCCGTCTGGACGTGCATCGTCGGCGTCGGGATCTTCGTCGCGATCGCAGCCTTCGTCGGTCGGGAGAGCGCGATCGACGCCGCCCAGCTGACGACGATCCTGCTCATCCTGGTCGTGGTGCTGGCGGTCGTGCTCGTCTCGTTCCGGTTCGCCGCGAAGCACCAGGTCGCGCTGTACTACATCGTCGCGGCGGGCGTCCTCTACGGCTTCGTCGCGACGCTCGCGAAGGTCGTGCTCAACCGGTTCGTCGCCGGCACGTTCGACTGGCTCACGGTGCTCGCGATCGTCGGGGTCGTCGTCGCGGCGGCGCTCGGCGGGTACTTCGTGCAGAACGCGTACTCGAGCGGGTCGGCCGACCTGGTCATCGCCGGGCTCACGGTGATCGACCCGATCGTGGCGGTCGGCATCGGTGTCCTGGTGCTCGGCGAGGCCGAGGGGGCGCCCTGGTTCGCCGTGCTCGGGTTCCTCGTCGCCGCGGTCGTGGCAATCACCGGGGTCTTCCTGCTCGCCAAGCACCACCCGGAGTCGCGGAGCTGACCAGCGGGGCTGTGCGGAGCTGACCGACGGCGCTGTGCGGAGCTGACCAGCGGCGCTGTGCGGAGCTGACCAGCGGCGCTGTGCTGCGCGCTGCCGCCTGCCCGCCTGACCGCCGCCCGGGTCCGCCGCGAGGCGGACGCGTCCCTCCGGGAGCGTGCGGTACCGTCGAGGACCGACCAGCACCCGCCCACGAGAGGACGACGCCAGCCGTGTCAGAGGACGCCACCACCGCCACCGCCGAACCGACGGGTGCGACGGGCGGCTCCCGACCGCTCCGTGTCCTGATCGCCGCGGACACCTTCCCGCCGGACGTCAACGGCGCCGCCACGTTCGCCGAGCAGCTCGCCGTCGGCCTCGCCGAACGCGGGCACGAGGTCCACGTCGTCGCCCCGGCGTCGAGCGCCCACCACGGCACCTTCGACGAGGAGCACCGCGGCGTCACCCTCACGGTGCACCGGCTGAAGTCGTACAAGTGGCCGTGGCACGCGTGGCTCCGCTTCGTCTGGCCCTGGAGCGTCCGCAAGTGGACCGGCCCGATCCTCGACGCCGTGCAGCCGGACGTCGTGCACATCCAGTCCCACATCGTCATCGGGCGCGGGATCGTGCAGGAGGCCCACGAGCGCGGCATCCGCGTCGTCGGCACCAACCACTTCATGCCCGAGAACCTGCTCGAGTACACGCCGTTCGGTCGGTTCACGCTGCCGATCGCGCTCAAGATCGCCTGGAACGACGCCGCCAAGACCTACCGGCTGGCCGACGCGATCACGACGCCGACAGTGCTCGCCGCCGACTACCTGCGCAAGGCGATCGCCGGGCAGCAGGTCCTCGCGATCTCGTGCGGCATCGACGCCTCCCGCTACACCGCGCGACCGGGACGACCGGCCACGAACGAGATCGTCTTCGTCGGCCGCGTCGCCCCCGAGAAGAACCTCGACGTCCTGGTACGGGCGCTCCCGCTCATCCCCGCCGAGCTGCAGGCCCACCTGACCATCGTCGGCGGCGGCGAGATGATCCCGAAGCTGACGGCGCTCGTGCACGAGCTCGGCCTCGACGACCGGGTGCGGTTCGCGGGCTTCGTCACGGACGAGGCGAAGCGGCAGGCCCTGACGAACGGCACCGTGTTCGCGATGCCGTCGACGGCCGAGCTGCAGAGCATCTCCTCGCTCGAGGCGATGGCCTCCGGGCTGCCCGTCGTGGCGGCCGACTCGATGGCGCTGCCGCACCTGATCGACGGCAACGGGTACCTCTTCACCCCGGGCGACGCCGCCGACCTCGCGGCGAAGCTCACGACGGTGCTGACCGCGTCGGACGAGGACTACACGACGATGCGCGAGCGCAGCCTGGCGATGATCGAGGCACACGACATCAACCGCACGCTGTCGACGTTCGAGTCGCTGTATCGTGGGGAAGCGGTGGCCTGAACGGCCTCCGAGGGGCGGTAGCCAAGCTGGTCAAGGCAGTCGGCTCATAACCGAACGATCCGCGGGTTCAAGTCCCGCCCGCCCTACGCGAAACGCCCGAGGAAGGCTGACCCGTCTCCCATGCAGTTCAAGCGCAAGCACGACGAGTCGGAGGAGCACGGCCCGACCCCGAACGTGACGTTCGAGACGACCCAGGCCGGCACCGGGGTCCGGGTCAACGCCTTCCGGATCGGCTTCACGGGGGCGCTCGGCGTCCTGATCGCCCTGCTCGTGGGCACGATCGTCAGCGAGCTGAGCACGGTCCTCGTCTACATCGGCGTCGCCCTGTTCCTGTCGCTCGGCATCGACCCGCTGGTGTCGTTCCTCGAGCGGTACATCCCGCGGTGGTCGGCGATCACGATCGTGGTCGTCGGGGTCCTCGCGGCCTTCGCCGGGGTCGTGTTCGCGGTCGTCCCGATCCTCATCCAGCAGGCGACGAACCTCATCCAGAACTTCCCTGAGATCGTGCAGGACATCTCGCGGCAGGAGTGGGTGCAGGACCTTTCGCAGCAGTTCGCGGGCTCGTTCGACATCAACCACGCGCTGCAGTCGTTGCAGTCCTTCGTCGAGGACCCGGGCAACCTGCTCAGCCTGGGCGGCGGCATCCTGGCGGTCGGCGGCGGGATCCTCTCCGGCCTGACCGGCGCCGTGATCGTCATCATCCTGATGCTGTACTTCCTGGCGTCGATGCGCGGCCTCAAGTCGATGGCGTACCGGTTCGTCCCGGCCACCCGGCGCGAGAACTTCATCGACGTCAGCGAGCAGATCACCCAGGCGGTCGGTCGTTACGTCGTCGGGCAGATCAGCCAAGCGCTCATCAACGGCATCCTCAGCCTCGTGTTCCTGCTCATCATCGGGGCGCCGCTGCCGGTGCTCCTGGCGACCTTCGCGTTCCTCGGGTCGCTCATCCCGCTCGTCGGCACGCTGGCCGCAGCGATCATCATCTCGCTGCTGTGCCTGTTCGCCTCGCCCGCGACCGCACTGGCCGCGGCGATCTACTACCTCGTCTACATGCAGGTCGAGGCCTACCTCATCTCGCCGCGCATCATGTCCCGTGCGGTGCAGGTCCCCGGCGCCCTCGTGGTGATCGCGGCGGTGGCCGGCGGCACGATCGGCGGAGTCCTCGGCGCGCTCGTGGCCGTGCCGTTCGCCGCCTCGGTGATCATCATCGTCCAGAAGGTCATCTACCCCCGCCAGGAGCAGTCGTGACCGAGCCGTCCCTGGCGGACCACGTCGCCGAGCGCGACCACTGGGCCCGCAGCGCGCGGGGACCGCTCGCGCTGGTGACGACGCAGCTCGTCGAACAGCCCCAGCCGGTCTGGCCTGTGCCGGGGCGGTGGGCGCCGGCACCCGGCGGACTGACGGTCACGGCCGAGGCTGCGGACGGCATCGTCGTCGACGGGTTCCCGGTCGACGGGGCGGTGCTCGTCGCCGGCGACCAGGCGGTCGTCCCCTCGACGGTCGCCTTCGCGGACGGCACGGCCGCCACGGTGCACGGTCACACGCTGCGGGTGTGGGACCCGGCGAGCGACGCGGTCACCCGTTTCGCGACGATCGCGCGCTTCGACGCGTCGCCGTCGCACGTCACCTCCGGCAGGTTCCGGGCGACCACCGGCCAGGAGGATCGTGGCAGCGTCGTCGACGCCGCCGGCGATCCGCTCGTGGTCGCCGGCACCGTCTCGACCGAGGTCGACGGCGCCCCCCTGGAGCTCCTGGCGGTGCGTTCCGCGGTCCACCACGGTGTCGCCCGCCTGCAGCTCATCGTGCAGGACGCCACGAGCGCCCTGCCCGAGGACGACCCCGGCAGCTCGTACTCGATGGGCCGCTTCCTGTACCTCGACGACCCCGGCGCCGATGCCCTCGCCGCCGACGACTCCGGTGCCGAGGTGCTGCTCGACTGGGACCGCCTCGTCCTGCCGCCGTGCGCGTTCTCGTTCCAGTTCGCCTGCCCGATCCCACCCGAGCAGAACCGGATCCCGGTCCCGCTCCGCGCGGGGGAGCGCCACCCGGTCGACGCAACCGGAGCCGTCATGCACTGACGTCGCCGCGATCCGTGCGGCCCGGGTGTGGCGTTCGCAGCCGGTGACATGCATAATGGGCGTGTCCGCAAGGACATCACAATCGGATACCGATGTCCCGTTCCGGGACTCCGCACCACAGGTCGATGGGGAAGTCGCACCTGACGAAGCGGAGGAATCGTGAACGGAACGACGACAGGAGTGCTCTACGTGCACTCCTCACCACGCGCGCTCTGCCCGCACGTCGAATGGGCGGCAGGTCGCGCGATGAGCCGCGCCGTGAACTTCTCGTGGCTCGACCAGCCCGCGCTCGACGGCTCCCGTCGGACGGAGTTCACCTGGACCGGGCAGGTCGGCACCGGCGCGGCGATCGCCTCTGCCCTGCGCGGCTGGGAGCACCTGCGCTTCGAGGTCACCGAGGAACCGACGGCGGAGTCCGACGGCGGCCGGTGGATGCACACGCCCGACCTCGGTGTCTTCTTCGCGCAGACCGACGTGTCCGGCAACATGGTCGTCCCCGAGGACCGGGTCCGCTACGCCATGGAGCTCGCCGGGAGCAACGCCCTCGAGCTGCACCGGGAGCTCCGACTCGCCCTCGGGCAGGCCTGGGACGACGAACTCGAGCCGTTCCGCCACGCAGCCGAGGGCAACCCCGTCGTCTGGCTGCACCGCGTCGGCTGACCCGCACGGTTCCGCCCGCCCGGTTCCTCCCGCAACTCGGACGCCGTCCGCTCCCTCCGGAGCGGGCGGCGTCCGTCGTTCCCGGTGGTCGCCGGGCGTGCCGGGGCCGGCCTCGACGCGACGGAGGCCCGCCCTGCGGACGCAGGACGGGCCTCCAGGCCGTGACCGGGGGTCAGACGGAACGGAACGCGACCACGGCGTTGTGCCCGCCGAAGCCGAACGAGTTGCTGACCGCGAGCAGGTCACCCGCCGGCAGCTCGCGCGGCGCGGTGGCGACGTCCATGACGATCTCCGGGTCCTGCTGCGTGAGGTTGATCGTCGGCGGCGCGACGCGCTCGTGCAGGGCGAGGACGGTGAACGCGGCCTCGATCGCGCCGGCACCGCCGAGCAGGTGCCCCGTGGACGCCTTGGTCGCCGAGACGACGACGTTGTCCAGGTGGTCGCCGAAGACGCGACGCATGGCGTGGTACTCGGCGACGTCGCCCACCGGGGTGGAGGTGGCGTGCGCGTTGACGTGGACGACGTCCTCGCGGGCGGCGCCGGCGTGCTCGAGCGCCGTGATGACCGCGCGGGCGGCGGCGCTGCCCTCGGGGTCCGGGGCGGTGATGTGGAACGCGTCCGAGGTGATGCCGGCACCGGCGACCTCGGCGTAGATCTTCGCGCCGCGGGCCTCGGCGTGCTCCCTGGTCTCGAGGATCAGCGCCGCAGCGCCGTCACCGAGGACGAAGCCGTCACGCGTCACGTCGTACGGCCGAGAGGCGGTCTCCGGGGAGTCGTTGCGGCGCGACAGGGCCTGCATCGCGGCGAACGCGGCGAGGGGCAGCGGGTGCAGCGCGGCCTCGGCGCCGCCGGTGATGACGATGTCGGCCTCGCCCGATGCGACGTGGCGGTAGGCCTCGGCGAGGGACTCGGTCGAGGACGCGCAGGCCGAGAGGTACGTGCGGGCTCCGCCGCGGGCGCCGAACTCCATCTCGATGGCGGCGGCGGGGCCGTTCGCCATGAGCATCGGCACCGTCATCGGCATGACGCGGCGCGGGCCCTTCTCGCGCAGGGTGTCCCAGGCGTCGAGCAGCGTGTTGACGCCGCCGATGCCGGTCGCCCAGTCGACGATGAGGCGCTCGGGGACGACGGTCTCCGGGTCGATGCCGGCGTCGGCCCAGGCTTCGCGCGCGGCGACGAGCGACAGCTGCGACGACGGGTCGAGGCGCTTCGTCTCCGGGCGGGTGAGCTGGTCGGTGAGGAACCGGCGGCCCTGGCCGGCGAACTCGACGGGGAGTTCGAGCTCGGCGTAGCGCGGGTCCTCGATGCGGGTGATGCCGGACTTGCCGGCGAGCAGCGCCTCCCACGTCTCCGGGGCGGTCGCGGCGAGGGGCGTGATGGCACCGATCCCGGTGACGACGACGGTCTTGTTGGTCATGGAACGACGTGTTCTTTCGTTGGACGAGCTGGCTCGCGTGGGGAGCCGGGGGTGGACGAGACGAGCGCCGCGGCCCGCGGCAGTTCCGCCGGGGCCGCGGCGCTCAGGAAGCTCGCGTCAGGCCTGCGCCTTGACGATGAAGTCGACGGCGTCGCCCACGGTCTTGAGGTTCTTGACCTCTTCGTCCGGGATCTTCACGTCGAACTTCTCCTCGGCGTTCACGACGATGGTCATCATCGAGATCGAGTCGATGTCGAGGTCGTCGGTGAACGACTTGTCGGCGGCGACGGTGTCGGTCGCGATGCCGGTCTCGTCGTTGATCAGCTCGGCCAGGCCGGCGAGGACTTCTTCGTTGGACAGGGCCATGAGGGTTCTCCTTGAGGGGGGTGTCGTTTGACCGTGGGACAGCCTAGGGCACGGGCTCGGTCCGTGCGCGGAGGCGCGGGGGACTAGGGGAGGACGACCACCTGGGCACCGAACACGAGTCCGGCGCCGAAGCCGATCTGCAGGGCGAGGCCGCCCGACAGTTCCGGGTGCTCCTCGAGCAGGCGGTGCGTGGCGAGCGGGATGCTCGCGGCGGAGGTGTTGCCGGTCGTGGTGATGTCGCGGGCGATCGTCACCGTGTCAGGCAGGCCGAGCTGCTTGGCGAACTCGTCGATGATCCGGATGTTCGCCTGGTGCGGCACGAAGGCGGCGAGGTCCTCGGGGCGGACCCCGGCGGTCTCGAGTGCCTGGCGGGCGACCTTGACCATCTCCCACACGGCCCAGCGGAAGACCGTTTGTCCGGCCTGGCGCATGGTCGGTCGGGGTGCGCCGGCGGCCCACTCGTTGTAGGTCGCGGTCATGCCGATCGCGTCCCACTTCGAGCCGTCCGAGCCCCAGATCGTCGGGGCGATGCCGGGGAAGTCGCTCGGGCCGACCACGGCCGCGCCCGCCCCGTCACCGAGGAGGAACGAGATGGAACGGTCGGTCGGGTCGACGACGTCGCTGAGCTTCTCGGCGCCGACGACGAGCACGTGGTCGGCGAGACCGGACTTGATGAACGAGTCGGCCTGGGCGATGCCGTACGCGTAGCCGGCGCACGCGGCGCTGACGTCGTACGCCGCGGCCGGGGTGGCGCCGATGCGCTCGGCGAGCAGGGACGCCATCGACGGGGTCGCCACGGTGTGCGTGACGGTGCTCACCAGCACGACGCCGATCTGCGACGGCTCGATGCCGGCCTTCGCGATCGCCTCGCGCGCGGCGGCCTCGGCGAGGTCGACCGCTTCGACGTCGGCGCCCGCGCGCTTGCGGGTCACGATGCCGGTGCGCTGCCGGATCCACTCGTCGGAGGAGTCGATCGGGCCGACGAGGTCGTCGTTCGGGACGACGTTCTCGCCGCGGGCGGCGCCGAACGCGAGGATGCGGGTGAACTCGTGGCCGCGACGCTGCTGCAGCAGCGGACGGGAGGCACGGGGAGCGGCCGTCCCGTCGGTGGCGGGGGACGGCGTGGTCGCGTCGGTCATGCGGTTGCGTCTGCTTCCTGGCCTGCGGACTGGTCGCGGTCGCGCTCCAGGAGCTCGACGGCGGCGGGCAGGTCGTCGGGGGTCTTGATCGCCACGGTCGGGGTGCCGCGGAGGCCGCGCTTCGCGAGGCCGACCAGGGCACCGGCCGGGGCCAGTTCGATGATGCCGGTGACGCCGGCGGCGGCGAAGGACTCCATCACGGCGTCCCAGTGCACGGGGTTCTCGATCTGCTGGACCATGAGGTCGACGAAACGGCGGCCGTCGTCGACGCGGGAGCCGTCGGCGTTCGTCCAGATCGGCAGGCTCGGGTCGTGCGCGGTGGCGGCGGCCGCGACCGGGGCGACCCGGGCGACGGCGGGGGCCATGTACCGCGTGTGGAAGGCGCCGGCGACCGCGAGCGGGACCACGCGGGCCTTGGCGGGCGGCTCCGAGGCGAGGGCGGCGATGCCGTCGGCCGGACCGGCGACGACGGTCTGGCCGCCGCCGTTGTGGTTCGCGGGGACGAGGCCGTGCTGCTCGAGCGCCGCGGCGACCGCGTCCGGGTCGCCCCCCAGGACGGCGGCCATCGAGGTCGGTTTGAGGGCGGCGGCGTCGGCCATGGCCCGGCCGCGCTCGGCGACGAGCGACACGGCGTCGGTCGGCTCGAGGATCCCGGCCACGGCTGCGGCGGTGAACTCGCCGACGGAGTGGCCGGCGACCCCGCCGACGAGGGCACGACGGCCGTCGGCGAGCAGGGCGTCGGCGGTGACCAGGCCCGCGGCCACGATGAGCGGCTGCGCGAGCGCGGTGTCCTTGATGGTGTCGGCGTCGGACTCGGTGCCGTGGTGCACGAGGTCGACGCCGATCGCGTCGGACCACGCGCCCACGCGGTCACGGACGGCGGCGTCCTCGAGCCAGGGAGCGAGGAAGCCGGGGGTCTGGGAGCCCTGTCCGGGCGCGACGACGACGATCACCCATCGATCCTTCCTGCCGCGGCGGCCGAGGAGCGTGTGGACTTCCGACAGCGATCCGCCGGAGACCTTGTGCGATCCCTATCGTCGCGCGGCAGGCCGCCGGCGGCCGGTGTTCGACTCGGACATGGCGCCGAGGATGAGCGCCGACTGCACGATGAGGGCGTCGCGGGCGTGCGTGGCGTCCCACCCGATGACGTCGGCGACGCGGCGGAGCCGGTAGCGCACGGTGTTCGGGTGCACGAAGAGCTCGCGGGCCGTGGCCTCGAGCGACCGGCCGGTGTCCAGGTAGCACCAGAGCGTCTGGAGGAGCTCGGTGGACTGGTCCTTGAGCGGCACGTAGATGCGCTGGACGAGGGCGGACCGGGCCAGCGGGTCGCCGGCGAGGGCCCGTTCGGGCAGCAGGTCGTCCGCCAGCGCCGGGCGTGGGGCGCCGCGCCAGGCCCGCGCGACGGCGAACCCGGCGAGGGCGCCCTTCGCGCTGGTCGAGGCGTCGACGACCCCGGGGACCTCGTTGCCGAGGACCAGGTGGCCCTCGCCGAAGGACGGTTCGAGGGCCTGCGCGATGGCGGTGAAGGAGACGGGCTCCTCGCCCTCGGGGACGTCGTCCCGCGGGGTGGCGCGGCCGATGACGACCACGAGCCGCGATCCCTGGACGCCGATGAGCACGTCGGCGTCCATGTGCCGTGCGGTCCGCCGGATCTGGTCGACCTCGAGCTGCTTCGGGGCGTTGCCGACCAGGACCGCGACCTCGCCATGGCCGTGCCAGCCGAGCGCCGCGATGCGGGAGGGGAGTTCGTCGTCGTACTCGCCGGACAGGATGGAGTCGACGACGAGGGCCTCGAGCCGGGCGTCCCAGAGCCCACGGGCCTCGGCCGCGCGGGCGTAGACGTCGGCTGCCGCGAAGGCGATGTCCCGCGAGTACTTCAGGATCGCCTCCTGCAGCATCTCGTCGTCCTTGGCACGTTCCTCGACGACGGTGACCACCACGCGGATGAGCTGCAGGGTCTGCTGCAGGCTCACCGAGCGCAGGAGCTCGCGCGGCGCGGAGCCGAAGACGTCGGCGGCCGCTATCCACGGCGTCGACGCGCTGCCCTCGAGCCAGGAGATGAACGACGTGATGCCGGCCTGGGCCACGAGCCCGACGGCCGAGCGGCGCCCAGGGGGCATCTCGCTGTACCACGGGAGGGTGTCCTCGAGCCGCTTGATCGTCGCGGTCGAGAGTTCGCCCGACACCTGCCGGAGCCAGGAGAGCGCGCGGTCACGATCGCTCTCCCGGCCCACGGCGGTGTCGGTGCGGGGGGTGCTCACCTGCTGATCAGCTCTCGCCGCCAGCGCTGCCGGTCGTGCCGGCGGTGACGTCGTGCAGGCGGTAGCGGTCGATCGCCTGCTGGACGACGGCCTGGTCGACCTTGCCCTGGCGGGCGAGCTGCTGCAGCGTCCGCACGACGACCGAGGGGCCGTCGATGTGGAAGAAGCGGCGGGCGGCCGGACGCGTGTCCGAGAAGCCGAAGCCGTCGGCGCCGAGGGTCGCGTAGTCGGTCGGCACGAACGGGCGGATCTGCTCCTGCACCTGGTGCATGAAGTCGCTCACGGCGACGACCGGACCCTCGGTGCCGAGCAGGCGCTCGGTCACGTACGGGGTGCGCGGCTGCTCGTTCGGGTTGAGGAACGCGTGCTGCTCCGCGTCGAGACCGTCGCGGTACAGCTCACCCCAGCTCGTGACGCTCCAGACGTCGGCGGACACGCCCCAGTCCTCGGCGAGGAGCTGCTGCGCCTCGAGGATCCACGGCACCGCGACACCGGACGCGAGCAGCTGGGCCTTGGGGCCGTCGTGCTCGCTCGGCTTGAGCAGGTACATGCCCTTGACGATGCCCTCGACGTCGACGCCCTCGGGCTCGGCCGGCTGCACGAGCGGCTCGTTGTAGACCGTCAGGTAGTACATGACGTTCGGGTCGGCGTGCTTCGGCGAGCCGTCCTCGTTCGTGCCGTACATGCGCTCGAGACCGGAGCGGACGATGTGCCCGATCTCGTAGCCGTACGCCGGGTCGTAGGACACGACCGCCGGGTTCGTCGCCGCGAGGAGCAGCGAGTGGCCGTCGGCGTGCTGCAGGCCCTCGCCGGTCAGCGTGGTGCGACCGGCCGTGGCGCCGATCATGAAGCCGCGGGCCATCTGGTCGCCCGCCGCCCAGATGGCGTCGCCGGTGCGCTGGAACCCGAACTGCGAGTAGAAGACGTAGACCGGGATGAGCGGTTCGCCCTGCGTCGAGTACGAGGTGCCGATCGCGGTGAACGCCGCGAGTGCGCCCGCCTCGTTGATGCCGACGTGGACGATCTGGCCCTGCGGGCTCTCCTTGTAGGCCAGGAGGAGCTCGCGGTCGACCGAGGTGTAGTGCTGGCCGTTCGGGTTGTAGATCTTGGCGGTCGGGAAGTACGCGTCCATGCCGAACGTGCGTGCTTCGTCCGGGATGATCGGGACCACGCGGTCGCCGAAGTCCGGGGAACGGAGCAGGTCCTTGAGCAGGCGCGCGAACGCCATGGTCGTGGCGACCTCCTGCTTGCCGGAGCCCTTCTTCACGACCTGGTACTTCGCGTCCTCGGGGAGGGTGAACTGCGTGTACTTCGTCCGGCGCTCCGGCACGTAGCCGCCGAGCTCGCGGCGACGCTCGTGCATGTACCGGATCGCCTCGTCGTCGTTGCCCGGGTGGTAGTACGGCGGCGTGTAGGGGTTCTCCTCGAGCTGCGCGTCGGAGATCGGGATGCGCATCTCGTCGCGGAACTGCTTGAGGTTGTCGAGCGTGAGCTTCTTCATCTGGTGGGTCGCGTTGCGGCCCTCGAAGCTCGGGCCGAGGCCGTAGCCCTTGACGGTCTTCGCGAGGATGACGGTCGGCTGGCCCTTGTGCTCGGTCGCGGCCTTGAACGCGGCGTAGACCTTGCGGTAGTCGTGGCCACCGCGCTTGAGGTTCCAGATCTGGTCGTCCGAGTAGTCCTTGACCAGCTCGAGCGCCTTCGGGTCGCGCCCGAAGAAGTTCTCGCGGACGTAGGCGCCGTTCTCGGCCTTGTACGTCTGGTAGTCGCCGTCCGGCGTGGCGTTCATCAGGTTGAGCAGCGCGCCGTCGGTGTCACGCGCGAGCAGGTCGTCCCACTCGCGGCCCCACACGACCTTGATGACGTTCCAGCCGGCACCGCGGAAGAACGCCTCGAGCTCCTGGATGATCTTGCCGTTGCCGCGCACCGGGCCGTCGAGGCGCTGGAGGTTGCAGTTGATGACGAAGTTCAGGTTGTCGAGCCCGTCGTTCGCCGCGACCTGCAGCTGACCGCGCGACTCGACCTCGTCCATCTCGCCGTCGCCGAGGAACGCCCAGACCTGCTGGTCGCCGGCGTCCTTGATGCCGCGGTTGGTGAGGTACTTGGCCTGCTGGGCCTGGTAGATCGCGTTGATCGGGCCGATGCCCATCGACACGGTCGGGAACTGCCAGAAGTGCGGCATGAGGCGCGGGTGCGGGTACGACGACAGGCCGCCGCCGGCGTGCGACTTCTCCTGGCGGAAGCCGTCGAGCTGGTCCTCGCTGAGGCGGCCTTCCATGTATGCGCGGGCGTACATGCCGGGGGAGGCGTGGCCCTGGAAGAACACCTGGTCGCCGCCGGACGGGTGGTCCTGCGCGCGGAAGAAGTGGTTGTAGCCGACCTCGTACATCGCGGCGCTCGACGCGTAGGTCGAGATGTGGCCGCCGACGGCGATGCCGGGGCGCTGCGCGCGGTGCACGGTGATCGCGGCGTTCCAGCGGATCCACCGGCGGTAGCGGCGCTCGAGTTCTTCGTCGCCGGGGAACTCCGGCTCGTCCTCCGGCGCGATCGTGTTGACGTAGTCGGTCGTCGGGACCATCGGCACGCCGAGGTGCAGCTCGTTCGAGCGCTTCAGCAGGCTCTGCATGATCTCGCGGGCCCGCTGGTGGCCGTGCGTCGCGACGAGACCGTCGAGCGATTCACGCCACTCTGCGGTCTCCTCCGGGTCCTGGTCGGTCCCTGCGGTGCTGCGCGGGTCCTGGTCGTTCACCGTCACCCTTGACCTCGTTCGTTCTCGTGGTGGTGGACATGGTGGTTCCCGTTCGGGTCGGGTCGCGACCGGCGGGGAAACCCACACCACTCTAGGCCCCACCACCGACCGGCAGCCTGATGGTGACGCGCAGGTGGACACGCGCTTGCATTCGGGTGCCGTCGGCGTACGATTGCCGATCGTGCACGCGCGACCCGCGCCTGCACACGCGACACGGGCACACCCCACGCCCGAGGAAGAAGCACGCACCGATGGCCCTGGAGATCGGCTCGATCGCGCCGGACTTCGAACTCCCGAACCAGTTCGGTGAGCACGTCCGCCTCAGCGACTTCCGCGGCGTCCGCCCGGTCGCCCTCGTCTTCTTCCCCCTCGCGTTCTCGTCGGGCTGCACCAACGAGCTGTGCACCCTGCAGGACAACATCGCGATGTTCGAGGACCAGCGGGTCGAGCTCATCGGCGTCTCCGTCGACTCGAAGGCCACGCTGCGGTCGTTCGCGGAGCAGCACGGCTACGACTTCGAGCTCCTCGCCGACTTCTGGCCGCACGGCGCCGTGTCGAAGGAGTACGGCGTCTTCCTCGAGAAGAAGGGCTTCGCCACCCGCGCGACCTTCGTCATCGACGTGCAGGGCCGCATCAAGGCGTCGATCATCACCGAGCCCGGTCTGCAGCGCGACGTCGCCGAGTACCGCGCGGCGCTCGACCGGCTCGCCGCCTGCACCGCGCCCGTCCCGGTCGGCTGACCCCGTCCCCGGTCGACTGGACGAGGACTACGCGCCGTACCCGGTGACGGCCGACCCGACCACGTGGTCGCTGCGTCGTACGGTCGTCCGGACCGGCGTCGGACCGGTCGTGGTGCACCACCGACCAGGCCCGCGTCCCGTCGTGCTGCTGCACGGCGTCGCGGGGTCGTGGACGACCTGGACGCCGGTGCTCCGGGCCGCTGACGGCGTCGACGGCCGGGGGCTCGTGCTCCTCGACCTCCCGGGATGGGGCGCGTCGCCGCCGCCGGAGCGCCCGGTGGACGTCGACGCGGGAGCACGGGTCGTCGCGGACGTGCTCGACGCGCTCGGGGTGGCCTCCGCGGACGTCGTCGGGCACTCGATGGGTGCGTTCGTCGGGCTCCACCTGGCCCGGACGGCCCCGGACCGCGTGCGCTCGCTCGGGCTGGTCTCCGGGACCACGACGGCGACGGCACGTGCCGCCGCCCACCCGCTCCGCGCGCTCCGGACCCTGCCGGCGTTCACGCTGCTCCGCGCAGGGGTGCTCGTCACGGGTGGTGCAGCACGCGGCATGCTCCGCGGGCTCGCCCGGGTCGGGCTGTTGCCGCTGCTGGCCGCCCCGGTGTTCGCCCACGTGCGGCGGCTCGACCGGAGCGTGCTCGACGCGTTCGTGCAGGAGTTCCGCCCGGAGCTGTTCGCCCTGACCGCCCGCGCCGCCGCGGGGTACGACGTCGACGGCTGGCGGACGATCAGCGTGCCGGTCGCGGCGGTCGTCGGGCGTGGGGACGTGTTCGCCCGACCGTCCGACCTCGACGACCTGCGCGCACTCCTGCCCGCCGTGCGCACGGCGGTGCTCGAGGACTGCGGACACTTCGCGCACGTCGAGCACCCCGCCGCCGTCGCACGGTTCACCGGGCTGCTGCCGACCCCCTGACGGACGTCCTGACGCGTTCAGCGGGACAGGGCCCGCGCGGGGAACGTCTCGGCGACCCGCGACCGCACCTCGGCGACGACGGTCCGGCGCATACCGGGGGAGAAGAGTGCGTGGTCGCCGTCCGGGACCGCGACGACGGTCAGCCGGGCGCCCCACCGACGGACCGCACGGCGACCGCCGAACCGGTCGAAGACCGCGAGGTCCTCCGGGGTGGCGACGACCACGACGTCGGTCCCGCGGTCGAGCACGGGTCCGAGGTGGCCGACCACGCTGCCCAGGGCACCCCGACGAGCGATGCGGTCACGGAGACCGGCCGGGACCCAGCGGTTGTAGGGACCACGCAGCCAGCGGCGCAGCGGGGAGGCGTCCGCGACCCCCTGCGCGGTCTCGGCGTACGACCCCGGCGCGGCCGGGGTGCGGCGGTAGTCGTTCGGGCTGATCTCGACGACGAGCCGCGGGTGCTCCTCGACCGCCCGGCCGGCGAGCCAGGCGCCGGCGCACATCCCGACGATCGCCAGTCGTTCGGCGGGCACGCGCAACGCGGCCACGACGGCTCGCTGGTCGTCCAGCCACTCCTGGGCGAACAGGAACGCCTGCTCGTCCGCGTGCACCGGTGAGCTCTCGCCCGTGCCACGGCGGTCGACCCGGACCACCCGGACGCCGTCGCGGGCCAGGGTCCGGGCGAGGTCGACCTGGTAGTCGGTGGCGCCCGTGCGGTGTTCGGCACCGCCGTTGTGCAGGACGACGACGGGGGCGTCCTCGTCCTGCGCCGACGACACCGTCTCGACGGCGAACAGCCCGTGTGGGCCGATCCGGAGGATGCGCTCGGCGACGCGGTCGTCGACGTCGAGGACCTCGTCGAGCGCCGGTGCCGTGGTCGGCGTCGCGACCGCGGGTGCCCAGGCGTCCAGCCGGTCGACGATCCTGGCGACCGCTGCCCCGGGGATCCGCGCGTCGATGCTCGTGCCGTCGAGCAGCTCCGCGGTGCCCGGGACCTCGAGCACCTCGGCCGACCCGAGGGCCCGGGGCGCGCGGGAGCCCGGCCGGACGACCGCGATCGTCGGACCGCTCCGCGCCGGGTAGGTCAGTGCCTCGACGACTGCGACCTCGGCCGGCGGGAGGTCGATGCCGACGAGCGACTCGACCCCGTCCACCGTGAGTGCGCCGCTGACCGACACGGCCGCGAGGGCACGCTGGCCCCGGAGCCATGCTCGGCCGGATGCCGGGGCGTCCCAGACGACGAGCGCGTCGTCGTCCGTCGCGGCGGCCGCCGCGACGAGCGCGGCCGACGCCAGTCCCACGAAGGCGATGCGCTCGACGCCCGCGCGGCGGAGCAGCGCCGCCGCGCACCGGGCGGAACGCACCTGCGCGTCCGGAGCCGCGTCGTCGGCGGAGTCGCCACGTCCGGACGGGTCGTAGCGCACCGAGGCCACGCCACGATCCTCCAGGCCGTCCGCCAGCAGGCGGAGCGTGCGGTACGCGATCACGCCCTCCTGGCCGAGCGGCGGGCAGAGGACGACGCCAGCGCGCGCGGCGTCGGGGAGCTGGACGGCGACCCGCATCGCGGGGCGACCGGACCAGCCGTGGTGCGTGCTCACAGGCCGAGGGCCGCGCGGACGTCGCCGTCCCAGCGGTCCGGGGCGGTGCCGTGCAGCGCGAACAGGGCGATCGTGATGCGCTCGAGGCCGAAGGCCAGGCAGGCGCTGTGCGCGACCGCGCCGTCCTCGGTGCGGAGGCCGAACGACGTGCCGAAGTGGTCCTCGTGCAGGTTCGCCGAGCTGATCGCCGTCTCGGGCAGGTCCGGGCCGTAGACGTGCGTGACGAACTCGAACTTGAGCGACTGCTCGACCTGGTTGCGGGCGAGGACCTGCCCCACCCGTCCGAAGAACGGGTCGTTCGCGGGGACGACGTCGATGCCGAGACCGAAGGACTCGAGCAGCGCGCGCATGCCGGGGATGCGGTCGTCGCGGTGCGCCCGGGCGGACGCCGGGGTGCCGACGTGCACGAACTCGTGCATGTGGAAGGCCTGCAGCCGCATGGGGTCGAGGGATGGTTCGCGGCGGAACGAGTCGCCGAGGACGTCGAGGTTCCGGCCGCCGGCGGGCACGACGTCGCCGATCAGCCCGTAGACGGGGTGGCAGACCGCCGGGGTCAGCATGAGGTCGGCGGGCTCGAGGAACGACTCCCAGCGCTCGCCGCGGTCGCGGGCCGCCAGGAGTGCGCGGTGGGCGCGGTCGTCGCCCGTGAAGCCGGACACGGCGGCGGCGAGGTCCGGGAAGGACGCGATGTAGTCGGTGCGCTCGAAGGCGGCGAGGGGCTCGACGGGCGGGAAGCGCAGGACGTCGGCGTCGAGGTCGGCCTGGCTCCGGACCGCCGCGGCGTCGACGGCGGCGTACACGCGCTCGAAGACGCCCGTGCGGCCGTAGAGCCCGGGGGAGCCGAGGTCGAGCAGGACCCCGTCGGCGAGCAGGCGTCCGCGGAGGTCGGCGCGCGCGGCGTCGAGCGCGGTGGGGGCCTGGTCGGTGTCGGGCTGGGTCGTGGGCTGGGTGATGGTCACAGCAGTGCTCCCGTCATGAGGGCGAGGTCGGCGTCGGCGGCGAGGAGTCGGTCGTTGGCCACCATCACCGCGGCGCCGTGCGCGTCGCGGAGGTGGCGGCCGAGGCTGGTCTGGCCGCTCGCGGCGTACCCGGCGATCCCGACGATGCGGAGCGCCCGGGTGACGAGGTCGGTGGCGCGCTCGGAGGCGCCCACCTTGAGGGCGTTCGCGGCGAGGGCGTGGGCGGGCGACCCGAGGGTCTCCGGGTCGTCGGCGGCCTCGTCGAAGCGGTCGGCCGACCGGCGTACGGTGTCGCCGAGCGCCTGCAGGTCGACGAGCAGCTCGGCGAGGCGGAGGGCGGACGGCGGGGTCGTGCCGAGCGAGGCGCGGGCCTGCTTCCGGACGGCGGCGCGGGCACGGTCGGCGGCGTCGGCGGCGATGCCGAGCCAGACCGAGGCCCAGAGGACGTGCGACACCGGCAGGACCGTCGTCGCGGAGATCGTGGCGTAGTCCTCGGGGAGCACGAGGTCGGCGTCCGTGTCGGCGTCGAGCACCCAGCCGTGGCTGCAGGTCCCGCGGAGGCCGAGGGTGTCCCACGTCGACGTCTGCGTCAGCGTGGTGTCCGACGGCAGGCAGACGACGAGACGCTGGTCGGACGGTGCCGCGTCGGGGGAGCGGCGCGCGGTGACGAGGACCGCGTCGGCCTCGGTGGCGTAGGAGATCACCGGCGCGTCCTTGTGCAGGTGCACGCGGCCGTCAGCGGTGGTCTCGACGGCGCAGGTGCTGCGGCGGGTGTCGCCGCCGACGCCGCGCTCGGTGGTCGCGGACGCGACGAGCGCCCCGTCGCGGACGGCGTCGACCGTGCGGGCGATCCCGGCCGAGGGGCCGCCGTGCCGCCAGAGGGCCATCGCCTGGCCGTGGTGCATCGCGAACACCATGCCGGTGGCGGCGCACGAGCGGCCGAGGGTGGTCGCGATGCGGGAGAGTTCGGCGAGGGTCGCGCCCTCGCCACCGAGCCGGACGGGCACCGCGGCGGCGAGCAGGCCGTGCTCGCGCATCGCGGCGATGGCCTCGCGCGGGGGTCGGGCGTCCCGGTCGACCTCGTCCGCGTGGCGGGCGGCGACCTCGGCGACCCGGGCAGCACGTTCGGCGAAGCGGTCCGAGGGAGCCGGAGCGTCCGCGACGGCCGGTGCCGGTGCGACCGCGGCGGCGGAAGCGGCCGAGGCGACCGGTGCGACCGCGGCGGCCGGGGCAGCCGGCCCCGACCCGGCGGGGCGGTCGAGCACGGGGGCGCTCACGCTGCCGCCCCCGTCGGGGTGCCGGCGCCGACGAGTGCCGTGGTGGCCGCGGCGACGAGGGCCTCGACCGTGGCGAAGGTGGAGCGGTGCAGCAGCGCGTCCGGGAACTCGGTGTCGAGGTCGTCCTCGATCGCGAGCATCACGGTCACCGATGCGTGCGAGGTCAGACCGAGCGTGTAGAGGTCCGCGATCGAGGCGACGTCCCGGGCGTTCACGGCGAGCCGGCCGTGGTCCGCCAGGGCGCCGCGCACGACCTGCTCGACCTCGCTGGCGTCGGGTGCGACAGCGGTGGCGACGGGGTTCGGGTCCTGGTCCATGCCCGCCACCATAGGGACGACCGGGCCTCGGGAAGCCGCCGTGCGGGTGCGGGAAACCGCACGCCTCCGGGCCCGACCAGCCCCGACGCGGGACCGGCCGTCGTCAGCGCTGGGTCAGCGCGACCGCGGTCGCGACCGCGAGTCCCCGTTCGTGGGACAGCGACACCGCGATCGCACCGCAGCCGATGGCGTCCGCGAGCGCTGCGGCCCGGCCGGACAGCTCCACCGTGGGGGCGCCGTCCACGTCGAGCACGATCGCGACGTCGCGGAGCGGGACCGCCTCGTCGCGAGCGGGGCGGAGCAGCTTGAGCACCGCCTCCTTCCCGGCGAACCGGGCGGTGAGGCGTTCCGGGTCGTCCCCGGCGTCGGCACGTTCCCGGTCGGTGAAGACGCGGGACAGGTAGCGCTCGCCGTGTGCGGCGACGGCCGCGACGACGTCGTCGACGGCGGCGAGGTCGGTGCCGGTGCGGATGGCCATCACGATGCGAGCGTACGGCGTGGGGGCGCGCCCCTGGTCGTCCGCACGGCTCAGCGGTACTGCGGCGGCCAGTCGAACGGCTGCGGCAGGTGTGCGACCTGCCCAATCCCGGTCACGGCGAGCACGATCTGCCGGCGGTCGGTCAGCGCGATCGAGCGCGGGTTGCCGAGGTACCGGTGGCCGTCGACCCAGACGGTGAGTTCACCCCGCAGCCCGCCGACGTGCCCGGCGCCGAGCGACACGTCCCACTCGTCGAAGAACTGGCCGAGCGTGAACGTCCGTCGCTCGGGGGACTCGACGTGCAGGATGCCCGACGTGTCGTGGGTGTGCAGCTCCGCGGCGAACCGTTCACGGTCGGAGTGGCCGACGTTCGCCGGCACCGTCACCGGCACGTCGCCGTCCAGGACGGTGAGGTGGGTGTGCACGTGCTCCGCCAGCGGCTCGCCCCACACGTCGTGCAGGCCCGCCGCGTCGGCTCGCGTCTGCAGGTCGGTGGGCGCCGGCCAGGGAGGCACGGTGCGGGTCGTCCCCGCCGCCGGCGCCGTGCAGACGGCCAGCAGCAGGACGGCGACCGCCGCGACGAGCGTCACGACGACGGCGCGGGGCGCCGTCGGCCGGGCGCCTCGGGCGCGGTCCCCGGCCCGGCCGGGTCGTGTGGTCGTCACCACCGGTCGTGCACGGCGGCGCGGAACCACCGGTCGTAGAGCTCGTGCACCGTGGCGTCGAGCCCCGGCACCTCGCCGAGGTCCGCCGCGCCGGCGTTCGAGCGGGCCTGCTCCGGGTTGCGCGCCCCGGGGATCGCTGCCGTGACACCCTCCTGCGCGATGATCCACGCGAGCGCGGCCTGCGGGACCGACATGCCCTCCGGGAGCGCCGCGGCGAAGGCCTGCGCGGCCTGCACCCCGTCGGCGAAGTCGACGCCGCTGAAGGTCTCGCCCTGGTCGAAGGCCTCGCCGTGCCGGTTGTAGTTGCGGTGGTCCTGCTCCGGGAAGGTCGTGTCCGTCGTGTACTTGCCGGAGAGCAGTCCCGACGCGAGCGGGACGCGGGCGAGGATGCCGACACCCGCTCCGCGCGCCGCGGGGAGCACCCGGTCCAGCGGCTTCAGGCGGAAGGCGTTGAGGATGACCTGCACGGTCGCCACGTTCGGTCGGGCGATCGCCGTGAGCGCCTGGTCGGCGGTCTCGACCGAGACACCGTAGGCGGCGACGGACCCGTCGGCGACGAGGGCGTCGAGGGCGTCGTACACGGCGTCGTCCTCGTAGACGGGCGTCGGCGGGCAGTGCAGCTGGACCAGGTCGAGGGTGTCCTGCCGCAGGTTCCCCCGGGAGCGGTCGACCCACTCGCGGAAGTGCGCGGCGACGTAGTTCGACGGGACCTGCTCGGCACGGCGGCCCATCTTCGTCGTGACGGTCAGCGGGACGTCGGGGTGGTCCTGGCGCCAGGCGCCGATGAGCTGCTCGCTCCGCCCGTCGCCGTACACGTCGGCGGTGTCGAACAGGGTCACGCCGGCCTCGACGGAGGCGTCCATGACGGCGTTCGCGTCCTGCTCGCTGACGGGACCCCAGTCGCCGCCGAACTGCCAGGTGCCGAGACCGACGACGGACACGGAGCGGCCGGTACGGCCGAGGGTGCGACTCTGCATGCTGCCGAGCGTAGCCACCACGACCTGCGCCGGTACGGCAGGATCGTGCCGTGAGCGGACCCGGACCCACGCGACCCGACGCCCTCGCCCGCCGCCTGACCCTGCCGGACGCCGTCCTGATCGGCCTGGGGTCGATGGTCGGCGCCGGGGTGTTCTCGGCGTTCGCGCCCGCCGCGGCCGCCGCGCACGGCTGGCTGCTGCTGAGCCTGGCGCTCGCCGGGTCCGTCGCGTTCTGCAACGCCACGTCGTCGGCGCAGCTCGCCGCCCAGTACCCGACCTCCGGCGGCGCGTACGTGTACGGACGGGAGCGGCTGGGCCCGTGGGCCGGGTACGCCGCGGGGTGGTGCTTCGTGATCGGGAAGACCGCGAGCGCCGCCGCGATGGCGCTGACGTTCGCCACGTACGCCGCGCCGGGTCCGTGGACGAAGCCGGTCGCGGTGCTCGCGGTCGTCGCGCTCACCACGGTGAACCTGCTCGGCGTCACGAGGACCGCCCTCGTCACCCGCGTCCTGGTGACCGTGTCGCTCGTCGCCCTGGCCGCCGTCGTGGTCGTGGGGCTGACGCACACCGCGCCGACGACCGCGCTCCCGGTGCCCCCTGCGGCACCGCTCGGTGTGCTGCAGGGCGCCGGGTTCCTGTTCTTCGCGTTCGCCGGGTACGCACGCATCGCGACGATGGGCGAGGAGGTCGTCGACCCTGCGCGGACCATCCCGCGCGCCGTGACGCTCGCGCTCGGGGCGGCACTCGTCGTGTACGCGGTGGTCGCGGTGTCGACCCTGCACGCGCTCGGCCCGGTCGGGACGGCGGCGACGCCCGCACCGCTCGCGGCCGTCGCCGCACTCCCAGGCGGACCGTGGCCGGTCGTGGTGCGGGTGGGTGCCGCAGCGGCGTCGCTCGGGGCGCTGCTCGCGATCGTCGCGGGGATCGGCAGGACGAGCCTCGCGATGGCGCGGGGTGGCGACCTGCCCGGGTGGCTGTCGGCCGTGCACCCTCGGTGGCGCGTCCCGCACCGCGCGGAGGTGCTGCTCGGCGTCGTGGTCGCGGTGCTCGTGCTCGTCACGGACCTGCGCGGTGCGATCGGGTTCTCGGCGTTCGGGGTCCTGCTCTACTACGCGGTCGCGAACGTCGCGGCGTGGACACAGGACCGTGCGCAGCGCCGGTACCCGCGGGTCCTCGCAGCCGCCGGCGTCCTCGGGTGCGTCGTCCTCGTCGTGACGCTGCCCACCGCCTCGTTGGGCGCCGGGGCCGTCGTGCTCCTGCTCGGTCTCGTCCTGCGGGCGGTGCGCCTGCGCGTCCGGCCCCCGACCCCGCGCTGACCCGACCGACCACGCTGTCGCTGCACCTGCGGGGCGGCGGTGGGGCGTGCCTCCAGGCCGTCCTGGTCAGGGGACGGTGGTGACCCCGCGACGGAGGACCGCGCGCGCAGCGCGGGCCCGGGGGATCACCCAGAGCGCCGACCAGGCGCCGATGCCGACCCACAGGCCGACGAGCAGGACCGTCAGGACCGGTCCGTGCTGCGGCTCGGCCGACCACGTCATGAGGCTCCACAGGACGCAGAGGACGATCTTGCTCCAGCCGGCGCCCTCGCGGTCCGCCTGTGCCTGCAGGAGCGGAACCCAGGTCTCGGCGGGGACGCCGGACGGAACAGCGCCGTCGGCGACCCACCGCTGGGCACGGACGCTCTGCTCGTAGCCGCCGGCGGTGCGCCAGCTCCGGAGCTGCGACCACACGCCGATCCCGGCGCCGACCGCGCCGGCGGGGACGCCGACCCCGACGAGCAGACCGGTGGTCGCGGCCGTCCACGACGACGCGAGGAGCACGGCGAGCACCCCGCCGAACGCGGCGCCCGCCACGGCGGCGCCGAGCAGCCGCAGCCGCCCGGCCTCGTCGACCACACCGACACCGTCCACGCGTGCGACCGTACCCCCGTCCGGTGCGGGAGCGCTGCGCATCCCCGCCCGCATCGGGCATGATCGACCGGTGCCCTCCACGAACCCGACCACCGCCTACCGTGCCGCCCGGGACGAGCTCCTCGCCGTCCTCGACGAGCAGGACCCCGTCCGCGCCGACGCCGCTCGCCGTACGTTCCGGTGGCCGGACCTCGGCCCGACCTTCAACTGGGCGACCGACTGGTTCGACGTGGTCGCGCGGGACAACGACCGGGTGGCGCTGTGGATCGTGGACGGGGACGGCGGATCCCGCACGACCTACGCCGAGATGGCCGCGCGGTCGGACCGGCTCGCGGTGCACCTGGACCGGTGGGGCGTCCGGAAGGGCGACCACGTGCTCGTCATGCTCGGCAACCAGCTCGAGCTGTGGGAGACCATGCTCGCCGTCATCAAGCTCGGCGCCGTGATCCTGCCGACCTCCACCATGCTCGACACCGCGGACCTGCAGGACCGCGTCGACCGCGGCGCCGTCGCGCACGTCGTGACGAACCGCGGCGAGACGCCGAAGTTCGACGGCGTGACCGGGGCGGAGTCCCGCATCGTGATCGGCGGCGACGTGGACGGGTGGCGCTCGTACCCGACGGACCTCGGCGAGCCCGCACCGGCCGACGAGCAGCGACCGGTCGTCACGACCCTGACCACCGACCCGTGCCTGGTGTACTTCACCTCGGGCACGACGTCCAAGCCGAAGATGGTCGTGCACTCGCAGACCTCGTACCCGGTCGGACACCTCAGCACCATGCACTGGCTGGGGCTCCGCCCCGGTGACGTGCACCTGGCGATCAGCTCGCCCGGCTGGGGCAAGCACGCGTGGAGCTGCTTCTTCTCGCCGTGGATCGCCGAGGCCACCGTCTACGTGTACGACACCCCGCGGTTCGACCCGGCGGGGCTCCTCGCCCGGCTCGACCAGGACGGCGTCGACACCTTCTGCGCGCCGCCGACCGCGTGGCGGATGCTGCTGCAGTCGGACCTCGGACCGAAGCCGCGGGTGCTGCGCGAGGTCGTCTCGGCGGGCGAGCCGCTCAACCCCGAGGTCATCGCGCGGGTCCAGGCGGCGTGGGGGCTCACCATCCGCGACGGCTACGGGCAGACCGAGACGACCGCGATCATCGGCAACGTCCCCGGCTCCCCGGTCACCCCGGGGGCGATGGGGCAGCCGCTGCCCGGCGTCTCCGTCGTGCTGCTCGACCCGCTCACCGGGGAGCCGGGTGACGAGGGCGAGGTCTGCCTCGACCTGACCGAGCGTCCGACGAACCTGATGTCGGGGTACCTCGGCGACCCGGCCCGCACGGACGACGCGATGCGCGACGGTTCCTTCCACACCGGCGACATCGCGAGCCGGGACGCCGATGGGCAGTTGACGTTCATCGGGCGGACCGACGACGTGTTCAAGTCCTCGGACTACAAGGTGTCACCGTTCGAGGTCGAGAGCGCCCTGCTGCAGCACCCCGCCGTGGCCGAGAGCGCGGTCGTGCCGGCTCCTGACGACGCCCGCCTCAACGTGGTGAAGGCCTACGTGGCGCTCGCCGCGGGATGGGAGCCGTCCGCCGAGACCGCCCGCGCGGTGCTCGGGCACGCCCGGACGTCGCTGCCGGCCTACGCCCGGGTGCGTCGGGTCGAGTTCGCAGAGCTGCCGAAGACGATCTCGGGGAAGATCCGGCGGGTCGAGCTGCGGGAGCGCGAGGAGCGCGCGGTGGCAGACGGCGTACCCGTGGCGGGGGAGTGGCGGGACGAGCAGTTCCCGGAGCTGCGGTCGGTCGGCCGGCGGGCGGACGACCGGCGGAGCTGAGCCAGCCAGACCGGCGCGGCGTCAGACCGCGCGGAAGAAGTCCCCGTACGACGGTTCCTGCGGCACGTCGCCGATGGTGCGGTGGTGCACGAGGGCGTCGATCTCGTCCGGGTGGCGCATGCCGCGGCGGTGCCACTCGTGCGGGTGGCGCTGGAGTTCGCTGAGTTCGCGGAGGTGGCCCATCGTGCTCAGGCCCCCAGGGTGACGACGGTCACGGCGGCGGTGGCGACGGTCACGGCGACGATGCCGAGGCTCGTCGCGACGGCGGCGAGCAGGCGGCCCCTTGCTGCCTCGCGGACCTCGGAGAACTGCGAGTGCGTCGCGTCGATGGTGCTCATGGCCGGCCCTTCCGTGTCGTCGGAGACCACCGTCTCGGTGGCTGGGTCCAGCATGCGCTGGTTTCTCTAGTTTGTCTAACTACTGATCTGAATGCGTACGCATATGGGACAGCGGGTCACGCGCCTCTGATCCGTCGTCCTCCATCGCGGCGATCAGCTCCGTGAAGAACCCGGCCATCTCGTCGACGGTCTGCGGCGACAGCCGCTCGGCGGCGGCGATCATCCGGGCGTGCACGTCGGTGAGCTCGGTCCGGACCTCCTCGTCGGTGTGCCCCGTCGCGACGAGCAGCGCGCCCCGGCCGTCCGTGGGGTCCGGGCGGCGCTCGGCGTGCCCGGAGGCGACGAGGCGCTTCACCACCGCGGTGGTCGACGCGGACGTGATGCCGAGGTGGGTCGCGAGGTCGCCTGGGCGGACCTGCTCGTCACGCTCGCCGGCGCGCAGGAGGAAGCGGACCGCCTCCATGTCCGTCGCGTTCATCTTCATCGACCGCCGCGTCCGCTCGCGCATCGCGACCTCGGCGGCGCGGTATCGCCGCATCAGGGTCAGGACCTCGACGCCGGACCGGGACGGCCGATCGGGGTACCAGTACCCCGTCGCGTCGTACGTGTCGCCTTCGGCCACGAGCAAACCTCCTGTTGCGGTACGCCGAACAATACCGGGGGACACGCCTGCACCGGGGTACAGGCGCACGGCCCCGTCGGAGCCGGCAGGCACCGACCGAGCCGGGCGTGCCCTCGCGGCGGGGCGCACGGACGCCGCCCGCGGCCGGGACGTAGGCTCCGTCGTGAGCAGTCGTCACACGAGACGGAAGGTCGGCATGACCAGCACCACCGAGCACCCCGCGTCCAGCACCGTCGCCGGAGCGCGCACCACGCAGGCGACCGCGTCCGTCGCCGCGATCCTGGCCGAGTCCGCGAGCCGCTACCCCGACGACGTCGCCGTCATCGTGGGCGACCGCCGCACCACCTACGCCGAGCTGTGGGCTGAGACGCTCGGCTACGCCGGTGCGCTCCGTGCCCGCGGGGTCGCCGAGGGCGACCGCGTCGCCATGCTCGTCCCGAACGTCGCCGACTTCGCCCGCGTCTACTACGCCACGCTCGCGCTCGGCGCGGTCGTCGTCCCCGTGCACGCACTGCTCAAGCGGAAGGAGATCGAGTACGTGCTCCGCGACAGCGGCGCGCGACTGCTGGTCTGCGCCGCCCCGCTCCTCGGCGAGGGCGCCGCCGGCGCCGACCTCGCCGGTGTCGACGTGGTCACCGTGCTCGCACCGGCGGACTCCGCGGACGGCCACGACCGACTGGAGGCACTGGCCGGGTCGAGCGAGCCCCTCACCACGTACGTGCCCCGGGACCCGTTCGACACGGCCACGATCCTGTACACGAGCGGCACGACCGGGCGCCCCAAGGGCGCCGAGGGATCGCACTTCGCGCTCCTCGAGCAGGTCAACACGAACCTGATGAGCACGTTCGACATGCACCGCGGCGACGTCCTGCTCGGTGCGCTCCCGCTGTTCCACACCTTCGGGCAGACCTGCACCATGAACACCGGCTTCCGCACCGGCGCGACGATCGTGATGCTGCCGAAGTTCGACGGCGACGCCGCACTCGCAGCCATGGTCGAGCACGGCTGCGAGATCTTCATGGGCGTCCCCACGATGTACATGGCGCTCCTCGACGCGGCGACCCGCAGCGAGGGTCGCCCGGCCCTGCGCTACGCGATCTCCGGGGGCGCGTCGCTCCCGCTCGCCGTGCTCGAGAAGTTCCAGCAGGTGTACGACGCGCCGATCCACGAGGGCTACGGCCTGACCGAGACCTCGCCCGTCGCGTCCTTCAACCACGTCGGCACCGCGCCGCACCCCGGGACGATCGGGACGCCGATCTGGGGCGTCGACATCGAGATCGCCGACCCCGAGGTCACCGACGCCGTCCGGTTCCTGCCGAACGGCGAGATCGGCGAGCTCGTGATCCGCGGGCACAACCTGATGAACGGGTACCTGAACCGCCCCGAGGACACCGCCGCCGTGATGGTGGACGGATGGTTCCGCACCGGAGACCTCGGCACGAAGGGCGACGACGGGTACCTGACGATCGTCGACCGCACCAAGGACATGATCATCCGGAACGGCTACAACGTGTACCCGCGGCAGGTCGAGGAGGTCCTCGCGTCGCACCCCGACGTGACCATGGCCGCCGTGTTCGGGATCCCGCACGAGGTGCACGGGCAGGAGGTCGCCGCGGCCGTGGTCCTGCGCGACGGGGCGACCGTCACGCCGGAGGAGCTCATCCACTTCGTCGCTGACGAGATCGCCGTCTACAAGTACCCGCGGGTCGTACACGTCCTCGAAGCGCTGCCGCTCGGGCCGAGCGGGAAGGTGCTCAAGCGGGAGCTCGTCGACCGGTTCGGGGACGCCTGACGGATCGGCAGCGCCGACCGGTGCCGGTAGGATCGACGGCAGGGGCCTTTAGCTCAGCTGGTAGAGCGCCACGTTTACACCGTGGATGTCGTCGGTTCGATCCCGGCAGGGCCCACTGGTGCGCGACCGGCGCCGGCCGAGTCTCGGGCGGTGCGACGAGTCTCGTACCCGGGCACGCGGAACTCGTCGCCGGGGCCGAGACTCGGTGCGGGAACCGGCCGATCGGTGGGCGGCGATGCGGGACACCGATCCGTCCGCGTCCTGCGCTCCGCCTCGGGCGCCATCCGGTTCCCGAACGTAGTTAGGCAAACTAACCTCGAGGCGTCATGCTGGTGACGAGCGCTCCCCGGCGCACCAGTGAGGCGGCCCGACATGGAACCGACGACGATCCCCGCGATCCACGTCGCACCCCGCGACCTGCCACGGCTGCGTCTGGTCGCCGCGGGTGCCACAGCGCTCGGGCTCGCCCTGGCCACCGCTGCCGCCTCGGTCCTCGTCGTCGTCCTGGTGCCGGCGTGACCGGACACGAGCACGCCGAGGACCCCCGGACGCAGGCCGTCGAGTGGCACCGCCGCGGGATGAGCCACCCGGACGAGATCGCGGCGATGGTGCTCCGCCGGGTCGGTGAGGACGTCCCGCGGGAGCCGACCTACGGCGACTTCTTCGTCGCGCCCTGAACGCAGCGCGCCCGACGCACGGCGCGCCCGACGCGCAGCACGCGCGCCGCGCGGACCGGATCGATCGCTAGGCGCTCTAGCGAATTCGCCTAGGGTGGCACGGTGCCCTCACAGCAGCCCGGACCGAACGACCACGACCACCAGCGGTTCGTGGACGAGTTCGTCAACTCGCTCGCCCCGGTCGAGGCCCTCGAGGACGACCGACCGGTGGACGCGGAGCCCGGTCAGCCGAAGCGCTGAACCCGTCGGAGCGTCTCGGACGGTCGCTCCCCGAACGACTCCGCGTAGAACGCGGCGAACCGGCCCAGGTGCGCGAACCCCCACGCGCCCGCCGTGGCCGCGACCGTCGTGGACGTCGGGTCGCCGGCCACCAGCTGCGCCCGCACCCGGTGCAGCCGGACCTGGCGGAGGAACGCCATCGGTGTGGTGTCGGCGTGCCGTTGGAAGGTCGCCTGCAGGGCGCGGGCCTTGACCCCGGCAGCGCGGACCACGTCGGTCCCGGTGATCGGACGGTGTGCGTTCGCGATCATCCACTCCTGTGCGAACCGCATCGTCGCCGGGCCCTCGAACAGGGCGACGTCGACCGTCGGGGCGGCGTCGTACGCGTCGACGACCGACTCGGCGACGAGCATGTTGAGGGCCGCACGGCGGTCCCGGTCGGTGCCGGGGTCGAGGAGCTCCGGCGCGGCGGCACGGATGAGGCCACGGAGGTGTTCGAGGTGCGCGGCGTCCGTCGTGCTGGTGAACGTCAGGGGGCCGGGCACGGTGGCGCGACGGGCCGCGGCGACGGACTCGAGGAAGCCGCTGTCGAACCGGATGAGGTGCTGCGTGGTGGGGAGCGCCTCGAACGCGAAGTCGCGTCCGACCGGGTACATCACCGGGACGCCGGGCTGCATCTGCAGGGGATCGCGGGACGCCGAGTCGAGCGTCAGCCCGGGAGCCGTCGCCCAGGCGAGCACGTACCCGGTGCCCTGCCCGACCGTGCCCCAGCGGTTCGCGCCCACGGACGAGGTGCCGACCGTGACCTCGTCGTCGCCGACGGCTCGGTAGCGCCAGGAGAACCCGTCGGGCACCGCGCGCCCGACGTTGATGTCCGGGCTGTCGTAGACGCGCTCGTAGAACGCGACCGCCTCGTCGATGGAGGTACTGCGGCGGTCGACGTCGTGCGGGAGCGCGGCATCGGTGGGCATGCCCTCCACATTCTGCCGGTCTCCACCGACGGTCGATGCCCCACACCGGGGGCGAGTGCGGACGGTGGATGGTGACCGGCTGACGGACGGGAGGCGCGGTGCCGGCTGGCACCGCGCCTCCCGTCCGTCACGCGGTCGCGCCACGTGCCCGGCTCGCGCCGCGTCGAGGGCTCACGCCGCCATCGGTCCGTACCGGCGGTGCCCCTTGACGTCGTACCGGTCGAGCATCATGACCTTGTCCCACGCCGCGACGAAGTCGCGGACGAACCGCTCGTGCCCGTCGCTGCCCGCGTAGGCGTCGACGATCGAGCGCAGCTGCGCGTTCGAGCCGAAGAGCAGGTCGGCGCGGGACGCCGTCCAGCGCTCCTCGCCGGTGCCCTGCACCGTGCCGGTGAACGTCGTCTCGGTGTCGTCGGTCTTCGTCCACACCAGGTCGGTGTCCGTCAGGTTCACGAAGAAGTCCGTCGTGAGCGCCCCGACCCGGTCGGTCAGGACACCGGTCGACGAGCCGTCCCAGTTCGCCCCGAGGACGCGGAGCCCGCCCGTCAGGACCGTCCACTCGGGTGCGGTGAGCGTCATGAGGTTCGCGCGGTCGAGGAAGACGGCCTCCGGTGCGACCCCGGGGGCGAAGTCCGCGAAGCGTTCCGAGACGTGGTTGCGGAACCCGTCGGCGACCGGGCGGAGCCACTCGAACATCTCGACGTCGGTCTGCTCCTGCGTCGCGTCCACCCGGCCCGGGGTGAAGGGCACGGTGACCTCGACGCCGGCGGCGCGTGCGGCGTCCTCGACACCGACGCAGCCGGCGAGGACGACGAGGTCGGCGAGGGACACGTGGCCACCGCCGCGGGCGAAGTCGGCCTGGACGCCGCGGAGCGCCTCGACGACGGGGACGGTCCGGCGGTTCACCGGCCAGTCCTTCTGCGGCGCGAGGGCGATCCGGCCGCCGTTCGCACCGCCGCGCTTGTCGCTGTCGCGGTAGGTCGACGCGGCGGAGTACGCGGTGACGACGAGGTCCGAGGCGGAGATCCCGGTGTCGCGGACCGCCTGGCGGAGCGTGTCGAGGTCGGCCTCGCCGAGGGGCGCGCCCGTCGCGTCAGGGAGCGGGTCCTGCCAGAGCAGCTCGTCGGAGATCGTCGTCTCCGGGCCGAGGTAGCGGTGCTTCGGCCCCATGTCGCGGTGCGTCAGCTTGTACCAGGCCTTCGAGAACGCGGTCGTGAACAGGTCGAAGTCGGCGAGGAACCGCTCGCAGACCTCGCGGTAGGCCGGGTCGACCTTCAGCGCGAGGTCCGACGTCATCATCATGAGCGCGTGGGTCTCGCCGGGCACGTGGGCGTCCGGCGTGCGCGGGGCGTCCGCGTCGACGGGCGTCCACTGGAGGGCACCGGCGGGGCTGCGGGTCTGCTCCCACTCGTGGCCGAACAGGTTCTCGAGGTAGCTGTTGTCCCAGCGGGTGGGGTCCTGCGTCCAGCTGCCCTCGATGCCGTTCGTCGAGGTGTCCTTGCCGTTGCCGGCGCCCTGCGGGTTGTGCCAGCCGAGCCCCATCGACTCGATGGGTGCGAGTTCCGGCGACGGCCCGATCTTCGCCGCGGGCACCATGCCGTGGCTCTTGCCGAACGCGTGGCCACCGGCGATCAGGGCGACGGTCTCCTCGTCGTTCATCGCCATCCGCGTGAACGTGATCCGGATGTCCCGGGCGGAGCCGAGCGGGTCGCCGTTCGCGTACGGGCCCTCGGGGTTCACGTAGATGAGCGCCTGGTGCGACGCGGCCAGCGGGCTCTGCAGGTCGTAGTCGGCGTCGCCGTTCTGCCCGTGCCAGCGCTCGTCACGACTGACCATCTCGTCCATGCTCGTCACGGCGTGCGGGTCCCAGACCTCGGGGCCCCACCAGGTGCCGTCGTCCGGCTCCCACGCGTCGAGGCGTCCGCCGCCGAAGCCGTACGTCGGCAGACCCATCAGCTCGAGGGAGCAGTTGCCGGTCAGGACCATGAGGTCCGCCCAGGACAGGGCGTTGCCGTACTTGTGCTTGATCGGCTGGAGCAGGCGGCGGGACTTGTCGGTGTTGCCGTTGTCCCACCAGCTGCCGATCGGGGCGAACCGCTGCATCGCGGTCCCCGCGCCGCCGCGGCCGTCCGCGATGCGGTAGGTGCCGGCGGCGTGCCACGCCATCCGGATCATCTGCGGGCCGTAGTTGCCGTAGTCGGCGGGCCACCAGTCCACCGAGGTCGTGAGGAGGGTCTTGATGTCGCGCTTGAGTTCCTCGAGGTCGATCGTCGCGAAGGCCGCGGCGTAGTCGAAGTCGGGACCGAGCGGGTCGGCGTCCACACCGTTGCGGTGCAGGAGCTCGACGCGGAGGCGCTGGGGGTACCAGGCCTCCAGGGTCGGCGACTGCCCGAAGGAGCCGCCCAGGTGGTCGCCGCCGGCCGGCAGGGAGCCGGCCATGTGGAAGCTGCAGGTGTCGGTGCCGTCCGCGTCGCGGTGGTCCGCGCCGCCGTGCCCGGCGCCACGGTGGTCCGGGTCGCCGTTGCTGCTGGTCGTGCTGTTCTCGCTCAACGCTGCTCCTGTTCGATGCTGTCCGCGGAACGCGGGGGCCGGTGGTCACGCTTCGCTCCCCGCCTGGGAGGAGCACGGGAGGGGTGCGGTCGGAGGCTGTCAGCCCGTCCAGACCGCCCGGTCGTGCTGGGTGGCTGTCAGCCCTTCCAGACCGACACGGCGCCGGCGTGGCCGATCACGACGACCTCGATGATCGAGCCGATCCCGGCGGCGACGAGCAGCACCGGACCGACGACGCCGACGGCCCGCACGAGCCCGGTGTTCGTCACGCGCGGTGCGGCGAACCGGTGCCACCCCCACCACAGCGTCACGAGCACGAACACCGCGATCGACCACGGCAGCAGTCCGTCCGCGAGCTCGGTGTGCCGTTCGAGCAGGGCGGTCTCCTTCTCGCGGTGCTCGAGCCACTCGCCGGACGACGTCGCCAGGGGCACCGACACCAGGGCGACGAGCGCGATGATCGGCGCACCGACCGCGAGCCACCGTCGGGCGGCGGGCCACGCGGCGACCACGATGGCGCTCAGAGCGGCGACCGGGACCGAGACGGTGGTCAGGTGGACGAGGAGGGGGTGCAGCGGGACGCCGTCGAACTGCCAGTTCACGAGGGGGCCTTCCGGTTCGCGCGCCGGGCCGTCCGACGCCTCGCTCTCAGGCAACCGGCTGGGTCCGCCCACCGCCCGCCCGACGGGCCGATCAGCGCACTCCGCGATCACTCGAAACCACACACGAACGCGGGCCGCCGGACCTGGTTCACTCGGACCCATGAGCGAACCCGAGCCCCGCGCTGCAGAGCCGTCGGCCGCCGAGCCGCACCCCGGCGAGGCCCACACCGGTGACCTGTCCTCGCGGCTGAACTGGCTCCGCGCCGGTGTCCTCGGCGCGAACGACGGCATCGTGTCCACCGCGTCGATCGTCGTGGGCGTCGCCGGTGCGTCGACGTCCGTGCCGGCGATCGCCACCGCGGGCATCGCGGCCCTGGTCGGCGGTGCGGTGTCGATGGCCCTCGGCGAGTACGTCTCGGTGAGCAGCCAGTCCGACAGCCAGCGCGCGCTGATCGAGAAGGAGCGCCGGGAGCTCGCCGAGGACCCGGACGCCGAGCTCGAGGAACTCACGCGGCTGTGGCAGGACCGCGGGCTCCAGCGGGACACCGCCGAGCGCGTCGCCGCGGAGCTGACCGACCGGGACGCCCTGCGTGCACACCTGACGACGGAGCTCGGCATCGACGAGGACGAGGTCGTGAGCCCCTGGCACGCCGCCGGCGCCTCGGCCGTGGCGTTCTCGGTCGGGGCACTCCTGCCGCTCCTCGCGATCCTGCTGCCGCCCGACGCCGTCCGGGTCCCCGTCACCTTCGTCGTCGTGCTCCTCGCCCTCGCGCTCACCGGGGCGATCGGTGCGAAGATCGGCGGGGGGTCCGTGCCACGGGCGACCATCCGCGTCGTCGTCGGCGGGGCGCTCGCCCTGGCGGCCACGTTCCTGATCGGATCGCTCCTGGGGACGAGCGGCGTCGTCTGACGCCGGCGCCGACCGGCAGCGGCCGGCGGCACCGGCCGACGCCGCCAGCCGCCACCGCAGACGACGGACACCCGGGAGGGGACACACGATGGCGAAGATCCTGGTGGTCGAGGACGACCCCGAGATGGGCACCCTCGTCGAACGCGGCCTCACCGACGAGGGCCACGACGTCACCCTGGTCCGCGACGGCAACGCCGCCCTCGGCCAGGCGCTCGGCGAGGACTTCGACGCCGCCGCGATCGACGTCATGCTCCCCGAGATGAGCGGCTTCGAGGTCTGCCGACGACTCCGCGAGCTCGGCAAGGATCTGCCCGTCGTGCTCGTCACCGCCCGCGACGCCGTCGACGACCGCGTCTTCGGGCTCGACTCCGGTGCGGACGACTACCTCACCAAGCCGTTCGCCATCGCCGAGCTCAACGCCCGCCTCCGAGCCCACCTGCGCCGCCGCGCCGCCGGCACCCCCACCGTGGCGCAGGCCGGCACCGTCCGGCTCGACACCGTCGCCGTGCGTGCCACCGTGCGCGGCCGCGACCTGCCCCTCAGCGTCAAGGAGTTCTCCCTGCTCCGGTTCCTCATCCAGGGCAGCCCGGAACCCCGGAGCCGCTCGGCCGTGCTCGAGGAGGTCTGGGGGAGCTCCGAGCACTTCGACCCGACGATCGTCGACCAGTACGTCAGCTACGTCCGCAAGAAGCTCGCCGCCGCCGACGCGGACGTCGCCATCCGCACGGTGCGCGGTGTCGGCTACGCCCTGGACGTGCACCACCCGTGAGGCGCTGGCTCCTCCGCCGCAGCATCCGGACGCGCATCACCCTGGGCAGCGTCGCGGTCGGCCTCGTCGTCCTGTCCGCCGCCTCCGTCGCGCTGCACCACCAGGTCCGGACCGCCACCGAGGACACCGACCGCTCGCTCGCCGCGAGCGACCTCGCACCGTTCGTCCAGGACCTCCGGCAGAACCCGGACGAACTCCCCGACGAACCCACACGCGGCGTGCTGGTCGGCATCCGAGCCGACGGCCGCTGGGTGGTCGACACGCTCCCGCGGGGCGTCCGGGAGGCACTGCCCACCACCGCGGGCACGTCCGGTCCCACGGACGGCCGGCCCCAGGACGACGGGGACGGCGACCAGGACCGGGACGGCGGACGGGACGGCAGTGGAGACGAGGACGGGGACCGCGTGGCGACCCGCGAGGTCCGCGCCGACGGCCGCACGTACGTCGTCGCCGGGCAGCAGGTCGGTGACACGGTCGTCTGGGCGGCACGGGACACCCGCCCCGGGCAGGAGACCATCCGCCGAGTCGACCGCTCACTCGTCGTCGGCACCCTGCTCGCCGTCGCCGCGTTCGCCGGCACCGCCTGGGTCCTCACCGGGCTCGCCCTCCGTCCGGTCGCCCGGATGCGCCGCCGCGCCGAAGACCTCGGCGACGGGGGAGCGGACGGACACCTGCCCGTCGGACCCGCCGAGGACGAACTCGCCGCCCTCGCCCGGACCCTCAACCGCTTCGTCGACCGGCAGCACGAGAACGCCGCCCGGGAACGCCGCATGGTCTCCGATGCCGCCCACGAGCTCCGCACACCGCTCGCCGCCCTCACCGCGCGACTCGAGCTCGCCCACCGGCACAGCGGGGACGCGCCCGCCCTCGAGGGCGACCTGACCGCCGCCGAACGCGACGCCGCCCGACTGTCGGCGCTCGCCGCGTCGCTCCTCGAGCTCAGCCGGCTCGACGACGGGGCCGACGAGCACGTGACCTCGACGGCGGACGAGCTGGTCTCCGAGCTGATGGCGTCCGTCGACCGCGCCCGCGCCCTGCCCGAGGCGGTCACCACCGAGGTCGACTTCGTCACCGCGGTGCCGGACGGCGACGCCCGGTACGCCATCGGTCGGTCGGCGTTCGCCCGGGTGGTCGACAACCTCACCGCGAACGCCCTCGCCGCGGCGACGGGCGGCTCGGTGCAGGTCGACCTCGCGCAGCGCGACGACGAGCTCGTGCTCCGGGTGCTCGACGACGGACCCGGTGTGCCGGACGCGTTCCTGCCGCACGCCTTCGAGCGGTTCGCCCGGGCGGACGCGTCGCGGAACAGCGCCCTGGGCGGCAGCGGTCTCGGGCTCGCGCTCGTCCGGGGCACCGCCGAGCGCGCCGGCGGCTCGGCGACGCTGCGCAACCGGAAGACCGGCGGTGCCGAGGCCGAGGTGCGGCTGCCGCGGCGCTGACCAGGAGCTCCGACCCGCAGCCGTTCTCAGAGCACTCGAGATCTCGAACGAAGTCCGGGTCCCGTTCCGAGGTCCCTGCGAGGTCGCGCTCCGATGCTGTGAGGGACCCGAACCCCCGCTGGACAGGAGCGACCCGATGATCGACACCGCGCGGCCGACCACCCGCCGCACCCCGCTCGACCGGCCGCCGGCCCCCGAACCGCTGCCCGTCGCGGCCGAGCGCCGCCGTGCCGCCACCCGTCGACGCCTGCGCGGGGTCGACCTGCTGACCGTGCTGACCTGGCTGTCCGCAGCCGTGGCGGTCACGCTCTGGCTCGCGACCCCGGGGTCGCACACCGTCGCCGGCATCGGTGGCTGGCTCGAGGCCGGCGGGATCGTCGCGGGACTGATCGGGACCGACCTCGTGCTCGTCATGCTGGTCCTGGCCGCGCGGGTGCCGGTCATCGACCGCCTGATCGGGCAGGACGTGGCGATCGCGCACCACCGGGCGCTCGGCAAGCCGGTCCTGTACCTGCTGCTCGCGCACGGTGCACTGCTGACGCTCGGCTACGGCATCGGCGACGGTACGGGCCCGATCGCCGAGACCGTCGCGCTGTTCGGCTCGCAGGACATGCCGCTGGCCTACCTGTCGATCGGCCTGTTCGTCGTCGTGGTCGGCACCTCGATCGTCGCGGTCCGCCGTCGGCTGCCGTACGAGGCCTGGCACGTGATCCACCTGCTCAGCTACGCGGCGGTGCTCGTCGCGTTCCCGCACATGACCACCGGCAGCGTCCTCGGTGCGGGCAGCTGGCAGCGGGCCTACTGGATCGCGCTGTACGTCGCCGCGTTCGGACTCGTCGCCCTGTACCGGTTCGTGCTGCCCGTCGTCGTGACCTTCCGGCACCGCATCCGGGTGGTCGGCGTCGAACCGATCGCTCCGGGGGTCGTCTCCATCCACATGGCCGGCCGGGACCTCGACGCACTCGGCGCGCACGGCGGCCAGTACGGCGTCTGGCGCTTCTGGAGCCGGCAGACCTGGTGGCACGCCCACCCGGTGTCGTTCTCCGCGGTCCCGAGCCGGAACGGCGCCCGCATCACGGTGCGCGACCTCGGCGCGGGGTCCGCGCGGCTCGGCCGCATCCGCCCGGGCACGGCCGTCTCGCTCGAGGGGCCGTACGGGCTCTTCACGAAGCAGGCCCGGTCCGCGCCGAAGCTCGCGCTCGTGGCCTCGGGCATCGGCATCACCCCGATCCGCGCCCTGCTCGAGGACGCCGACCTGCGTCCGGGCGAGGCGACGGTGCTCCTCCGTGGCTCCGACAGCGACCAGCAGTACCTGTGGGAGGAGACCGCCGAGCTCGCCCGTCGCACCGGCAGTCGTGTGTACGGCATGGTCGGGCCGCGTGCCGGGTCGGCCGAGAGCTGGATGACCGAGGACGACCTGCGTCGCGGGGTGCACCTGCGGAGCGTGTTCCCCGACCTGCTCGACTCCGACCTGTACGTCTGCGGCCCGCAGGTCTGGACGGACCTCGTCGTGGCCGAGGCCCGCGCGGCCGGCGTCCCCGAGCACCGCATCCACCAGGAACGGTTCGCCTCGTGACCGCGGTGCGGACCCGCGGGGTCGTCATCGGCGCGCTGTCCTCCGTCGCGGTGCTCGCCATCGGGTGGCAGCTCGGCGGCCAGCCCGCCCAGGTCGCCGCATCGGGCACCACGGCCGGGACGAACGCCGGCACCACGAGCGGCACGGGAACCGCCGGGACCGGCGGGAGCGCCACGGCCGGCGGGAGCACCGGGACCGGCGGCACGACTGCGACCAGCCCGGCCACCACCGCCCCGTCCGCCGGCGGCAGCACGTCCGGTGGCAGCAGCGCGTCCGGCACGTTCACCGGCACCGCCGCCGCGACCCGCTACGGCCCCGTGCAGGTCCAGGTGACCGTCAGCGGAGGGAAGCTGACCGACGTCCAGGCCCTGCAGCTGACGAACCGGGACGGCCGGTCGGTGGCGATCAGCCAGCAGGCCGCGCCGATCCTCCGACAGGAGGCCCTGCAGGCGCAGTCCGCGACGATCCAGGCGGTCAGCGGCGCGACCTACACGAGCGAGGGCTACACGACCTCGCTGCAGTCCGCCCTCGACCAGGCGGGCCTGTGAGCCGCGTCGACGGTCCCGCGGCCGAGACCGCCGTGCGGACCTTCGAGACGATGGGCACGGTCGTCAGCCTCCGCGGCGCCGACACCCCGACCGCCCTGGCCGTCCGGGACGTCTTCGTCGCGTACGACCGGCGGTACAGCCTGTACGACCCGGACTCCGACCTCAGCCGCATCGCCGCCGGGACGCTCCGGCTCGCGGACGCGCCGCAGGAGGTGCGCGACACCTACGCGCTCGCCCTCGAATGGCGCGAGCGCACGCACGGTGCCTTCACCCCGCACCGGCCGGACCGCGTGCTCGACCTGTCCGGGGTCGTGAAGGCCCTCGCGATCCGCGACGCCGGTGCCGTCCTCGACGGCTCGTTGCGTCCGGCAGCCGATGCAGGTGGCAGGGCGGGGTCCGCCGCTTGGATGCTCGCGGCCGGCGGCGACGTGCTCGCGCGGGGGACCTGTGGGGACGATCCCTGGCAGGTCGGCATCGTCGACCCGCTCGACCGCGAGCGGGTCGTCGGCGTGGTCCCGCTCGGTGACGACCGTCGGGCGGTCGCGACCTCCGGCACGGCCGAGCGCGGCGAGCACGTCTGGCGCCGGGCCGACCCGGTGTTCCGGCAGGTCACCGTCGTCGCGCCGGACGTCGTCACCGCGGACGTCCTGGCCACCGCGGTCCTCGCGGGCGACGAGCAGGACCTCGCCGCGGTGACCGCCGACGGCTCGGTCGACGTCCTGGCCTTCGGGGTGGACGGCTGTGTGTGGGCGACCCCCGGCGCCTCCGCGTACGTCACCGGGGCCGAAGCCTGACCGACGGCGCTGCCCGAGAGGCTTCCGTCGCGGGCCCTGACCTGCCAGCATGGTGCCCACCGGACGACGACGTCCGCCCGACCCGGAGGGAACCACCCGTGTCCGTCACGCTCAACCCGTACATCGGCTTCCGCGACCAGGCCCGCGACGCCCTCGGTGTGGCCGTTCACGCTGAGTTGCGTAGAAGTGGTCACGCTTTCTTGCCGTAACTAGTCGGCCGTCGAACTTCAGCTACCGCTTCGTTTGGCTGTCCGCTTGGTCGGCGGGCGGGGTAGTTCCAGGCGTCCAGCGCTGTGAAGGGCTAGGAGTAGCAAGCCGATGATGAGTGGGACGGCGAGGATGGTGACGGAACCACTGTCACCGACGTACCCGCGAAGCCTATTGAAGCTGAGCGCCCCGACGTACGGCACCAGGCTCAGCACGATCGTGAAGGCAGGACGCCAGTAGCGGGCGAGAGCCAGCCCGATCGCTACGAGCTCGAGGACGCCCGTTGCGTACCAGGCATAGAGGTTTCCGTTCCAGATCGATCGGCTGTAGAGCCACTCGGTGAAGTCGCTCGTCGAGGCGTAGCTGAGCGCACCGAGCAGCGCCCAGCCAACAGTCGCGGCTGCGGTGTGATGCGACCGGTGCGGCCGGCCTATCGCCGCAACGGCAGCACACATGCTGAGCAGGAACAGTGTCGCTCGATCGACGCTCCACACTCCGGACGGGGAGGCGAAGAAGTACGGCGACACCCCAGCGAGCAGCATCAGGATGAACAGCGTTGCCCTCCCGATCGCCCACCGCCCGGTCAGCGCCGCCAGGAGCGCGATGATCCAGAGCGCGGCGAACGCGAAGCCGGTGTCCCGGAACGGTCCGACCTGGACCATCAGTCCCGGAGTCGGGTTGCTGCGGATCCACGGAGACCAACTCGTGAAGACGAACTCGGCCAGGGCCAGGCCGGCCCCCATCGCGAGCGCGACGGTGCTCGCGGCGTTCCGAACCTCTGGAACGACGACACGGTCGAGGCGGGCCTCGAGCCCGTGCTCGGCGATCGCCCAGCGCTCCTTGAACGTTGGATGCGCACGGCTTTGACCGTCGGCGACGTCGAGGAGCGTTCCCAGGAAGGCTTCGCCGTGCGCCGCCCTCCAGGAGCGGGGATACCAGGCGAGGAGGCGACGGTACCGGTGCTCCATTGCGCTGGTCATGCTTCAACCGCCCGACCGGAGACCACGGCCGGTCGACGGAGGCCAGCTTCGAGAGCTCGTACCTTGAGCGCGAGGCGCTGGGTTTCGTCCTCCAAGCGCTGCGTTCCCGCTGAGGTAAGCGTGTAGTAGCGCCGGAGACGCCCCCCAACGACCTCGTCTCCGGCGCCTTCCACCAGACCGTCTGACTCGAGCCGTTCCAGTGTTTTGTAGAGCGTCGTCACTGCGAGCGTGACATTGCCCGCGGAAAGCTCGGCGACGGACTGAATGATCCCGTAACCGTGGGCCCGACCACGAGCGAGTGTGGTCAGGACCCAGAACGCCGGCTCCCGCAGTTCGGCTGTGCTCATACATCGAGCATATACCCGTATCGGGGGTATTACTAGGGCGAAAGCATCCAACTCGTGAACGGTCGTTCACGAGACGCGCGCTGGCCTTGGCGCGGAATCGGCGCGCCGCTGTCTCGTGATCCGTGTCCGTGATCTATGTACCGAACCCGGCGTTCGCGTTACAGTTCCCGCATGGCATCGGTCGGATACGCGCGAGTCTCGACGCGAGAGCAGCATGCCGAGGGGCAGACCGACGTCCTCGACGCCTCCGGCTGCGAGAAGGTGTTCGTCGACTACGCCTCCGGCACGCTCGCGACGAGGCCGGCGCTGACCGAAGCACTCGGCTACCTTCGCCGCGGTGACACGCTCGTGGTGACGAAGCTCGACCGCCTGGGACGGTCGGTGAAGAACTTGAAGCAGATCGCCGACGAGCTCCACGACCGCGGCGTCGGTCTCCGCGCGCTGTCGCAGGGCATCGACACCACGACACCGGGCGGGCGGTTGTTCTTCCACATGCTTGCCGCGATCGCGGAGTTCGAGCACGACCTCATCGTCGAACGCACCCACGACGGACTCGCCGCCGCCCGCGCCCGCGGACGCTCCGGCGGGCCGAAGTTCAAGATGACCGCGAACAAGATTCGGCAAGCCCGAGCGATGTACAACGCCGGCGGGCACACCGTCCAGGAGATCGCCGACACCTTCGGCGTCTCCCGCCCCACCATCTACCGGCACCTGCAGGGTGACGCCGCGGGAGCGACGTCACCGATGTAACGAGCGCAGCGTGGACGCGGAAGCACGGTGGCAGATCCTCCGATTGCACGTCGAGGATCGGGTCCCGCTCGCTGTCCTCGCCCGCGACAGTGGCGTCCCCGTCCGGACTCTCGCGAGTTGGTTGGCGCGCTACCGGAAAGCCGGGGCCGCGGGACTTGATACCGCCCGCCGCTCCGACAGTGGCCAGCGGACCACGCCTCCGGAACTGGTCCGACTCATCGAGGGGCTAGCACTGTCGAGGCCGCGACCATCCGTCGCGACGTTGCATCGGCTCGTGGCCCAGGGTGCAGCCGATGTGGGAACGATCGCACCGTCGTACTCAACGGTGCGACGAATCGTTCGCGGCCTTGACCCCGCGATGATCACGCTCGCCCTCGACGGGCCGACGTCGTACCGCGACAAGCACGAACTGGTGCTCCGGCGACGGGCAACCCGTCCGAACCAGGTGTGGCAAGCAGACCACACCATGCTCGACATCCTCATCCGAGGCGCCGACGACAAACCAGACCGGCCGTGGCTGACTGTCATCCTCGACGACTACTCCCGCGCCATCTGCGGCTACATGGTCTTCTCCGGCGCACCGTCTGCGATGAACACCGCACTCGCGCTCCGGCAAGCGATCTGGCCGAAACCTGACCCGTCATGGGCGATGTGCGGTGTTCCAGACGTGCTGCACGTCGACCACGGCAGCGACTTCATCAGCCACCACCTCGAGCACGCCACCCGCGATCTGCACGTCCGGATCATCCACTCCACAGTCGGCCGCCCACAGGGCCGAGGGAAGATCGAACGCTTCTTCGGCACCATCAACACGGAACTGCTCCCAACGCTGCCCGGGCACCTTGCCGCCGGTACCGAAGCCGTGCCGACGCTGCGGCTACCGGACCTCGACGACGCCGTCCGATCCTTCATCAGCAGCTACAACACCCGCACGCATCGAGAGGTTAAGACCAGCCCCCACGACGCGTGGATCGGTGACGGTTGGCTGCCCCGCCTACCTGACTCGCTCGAAGCTCTCGACGGACTGCTGCTGACCGTGCCGACCAGCCGAATCGTGCAACGCGACGGTGTGCACTTCCTCGGCCAGCGCTACCTCGCCCCCACCCTCGCCAGCTTCGTCGGTCACCCCGTAACCGTGCGCTACGACCCCCGCGACGTCTCCGAGATCCGCATCTTTGATCACGACACCTTCATCTGCGTCGCCGTCGACGAGGACCACCCCAACCTCCGCCCCTCCCTGCACGACATCGACACCGCACGACGGGCACGACGCCGGCAACTTCGTGCCGGCATCAACGAACGCATCCCACGGGCCCTACCCGCGCGTGACCCCGACCAGTCTGTGCCGCCCACCCCGCGGCCCAAACCGAAGCTCCGGACCTACGAAGAGGACCACCCATGACCGGCAAGTTCATCATCACGAAGGAACACCGCCGCTTCACCGAGTTCGCCAACGTCGTCCGCAAAGAACACACCATCGGGATCTGCTACGGCGACGCCGGCGTCGGCAAGACGATGTCTGGCCGCCGCTACGCCAACTGGGACACCATCGAACCCCACCTCGGCGGACACTTCGGCCCACGGGACATCGACGACAAGCTCGTCACCGCAGCCGGGCGTGCTCGGAGCGTGTTCTACACCCCGCCCGTCACCACCGGCACCCGCAACCTCACCAGCGAACTCAAGCGACTCGGCGACGACATCGACCTGCTCATCACCCAACATCTCGACGACTGGAAAACTCTCACACCCACCAGCCCCAGCCGCGTCGAGCTGATCATCATCGACGAGTCCGAACGCCTCTCCGCCACCGCGCTGGAGATGCTCCGCGACCTCCACGACCGCACCCGCGTCGCCGTCGTCCTCATCGGCATGCCGGGCCTTGACCAACGCTTCCGCCACTACCCGCAGCTCTTCAGCCGGCTCGGGTTCGCCCACAACTATCAACCCCTCACCACCGAGGAACTCATGTTCGTCCTCGACCGGCAGTGGAAACGCCTCGGCCACGAACTCGACCCAGACGACTTCACCGATCACCAAGCCGTTGCGGCCATCGCCCGCATCACACGTGGAAACTTCCGGCTCCTCGAACGCCTCTTCCCCCAGGTCGCTCGCGTCCTCAAGATCAACGAGCTCGACACCATCACCGACGACGTCATCGAAGCAGCAGCCAGCACACTCGTCATCGGATGATGCACAACAGCGTGACCAGAACCAGGCAACACAGCGTGAACGGTCACAGCAGGACCACAGACGTTCGCGTCGCGCAACGCGGCCGCAATTGGGTGTCTCGATAGCCGATCGGCTATCGGGACTGTTGAGCGCTGTCGAGGAATGCCGTGACGGCGGGCCCCGGGTGGCCGGTCCAGATCGCGCGCAGCGATCGGATCAGTGGCGGGCCGAGTAGCGGCACTCGGACGAGGGCACCGTCGGCGAGGTCTGTGTCGACGGTGCGGAGACTCATCACCGCCGGTGCGATGCCCGCTCGAGCGTTGGCGCGGATGATGCCCGTCGTCTCCAGCACCGCCGCCGGCGGAACCAGCGTCAGACCCGCGTCGTCGAGCCATGCCTCGACCGTGGCGCGGGTGCCGGACCCTTCCTCACGGAGTAGCAGCGGCGTCTCCGCGAGGTCATCCGCGGTGATGCCCGAAGCCCTCGCCCACGGATGGTGCGCAGCGATGACGACCACCAGTTCGTCCTCGTCGACCACCAGCGAGGACAGATCAGCCGGCGCAGCAGGAGTCTCCGTGAACCCGACGTCGGCAGCGCCGGAACGGACGAGGTCGGTCACGTCGGCGGAGTTCCCCGCGATCAACCGCACCGACGCATCCGGCGCGGCAGCCCGATGGGCGAGCAACCATCCAGGCAGCAGAAGTTCGGCGATCGTCTGCGACGCTGCGACCACGAGGGATCCAGCCGGTTCCCGCAGCGCGGCGACGCCTGCTTCGAGCCGCCGGGATGCCTCCAACACCGGGACGCCCAGACCGAGCACCACCCGGCCGGCGTCGGTCAGCGCGGTCCCGGACGCCGTCCGGTGCGCCAGCGGCTGACCGGTCGCCTGCTCCGCGGCACGCAAGCGCGCAGACACCGCCTGCTGCGTCACCCCCAACACCTCGGCCGCGCGGGTCAACGAACCGGTCTCCGCGACGCGGAGGAGGACCTCGAGGGTGTCGAGGTCCAGAGTCCGGTCCGTCAACCGCCGCAGTCCCACAAACCATCATTGTGCCCTGCCAACGAGTCCGCCGTTCCCGACCCACGGGGAACACACGCACGATGGGTTCATGTCCGCTCACCTCGCCCACGCACCCGCGACGTCCGAGCACGATGCGCGCGACCGGCGGCTGTTCCGGGAGCTGGAGCGGCCCGGTCTGATCGTGTCGAACCTGACCCCGAACTGGTTCGCGTCGATCATGGGCACCGGGATCGTCGCCGTCGCAGCTGCATCACTCCCACTGCAGTTCCCGGGGCTCCGCACCGCCGCAACAGTCGTCTGGGCGATCGCCGCGATCCTGCTCGTCGCCCTCACCATCGCGACGGTCCTGCACTGGGTCCGATACCGGAGCACCGCGGCAAAGCACCACCTGCACCCGGTGATCTCGCACTTCTACGGGGCACCGCCAATGGCGTTCCTCACCGTCGGCGCCGGCACGATCCTGCTCGGCAAGGACTGGATCGGCCTCCCCGCGGCCGTCACCGTCGACTGGGTCCTCTGGGCCATCGGCACGGTCGGCGGGCTGCTCACCGCAGTCCTCGTGCCGTACCTGGCGTTCACCCGTCACGAGAACAAGCCCGACTCCGCGTTCGGCGGGTGGCTGATGCCCATCGTCCCGCCCATGGTGTCCGCCTCCACCGGCGCACTCCTCCTGCCGTACGCCCCCGCCGGACAGGCGCGCGAGACACTGCTGTGGGCCTGCTACGGCTTCTTCGGCCTCAGCCTCATCACGTCGCTGGTTGTGATCACGCTGATCTGGAACCGACTCGCGCAGCACAGGGTCGGAGCCGCCGGCATGGTGCCGACCCTGTGGATCGTCCTCGGACCGGTCGGGCAGTCGATCACTGCGGTGAACCTCCTCGCCTCGAACGCGCACACCGTCGTTGACGCCTCGACCGCCCACGCGCTGCTGGTCGTGGCGCTGGTGTACGGGTTCGCGATGCTCGGCTTCGCGCTGCTGTGGACCGTCATCGCCCTCACCATCACCATCCGGACCGCCCGAGAACACCTGCCGTTCAGCCTGACCTGGTGGTCGTTCACGTTCCCCGTCGGCACCTGCGTCACCGGCCTCAACGGCCTCGCCCTGCACTCCGGACTCACCGTCGTCGCCGTCCTCGCAGTCGTCTACTACGCCGGCCTCGCCACCGCGTGGATCACCGTCGCCGTCCGCACCTTCCACGGCTCCGTCATCCGCGGCACACTCCTCGCACCACCCAAGACAGCCTGACGACCCTGGCGCGGATCAGCCTTGCGAGCAGCCATATGGCGCTACCAGGATCCATGACCGCGTCCCGGTAGCCGATCGGCTATCGGACGTTCAAGGAGCTGTGCCACTCCCCCGGAGCTGCTGGGACAACTGGTGTCCGTGTGATGATTCGCGATGACATGCACGATCTCGCTCGCGATCTGTTGCGCTTCTAGCGGAGGCGTCCGTACAGGTGACGTTCACCTGACTGCTCCGGTGCGGTGGATACCAGCATCCCTAGCTTTGGGCGCATCGGCACTGGGCCGATCGGTTAGGGGATTGAGATGTTCTTTGGCTCGAAGCAGCGAAGCGCTGCGATGGTTCTCGCGGCCTGTGCTGCGGGGCTCGCTCTAGCGTTCGGAGGGGCGACAGCGGCGACCGCAGACACAACGCCAGGTAACGATGCGGCCGCGTCGGTGGTTCTCACGCCGGGTAGCACGGACACGGTCGCGGCGGAGACTTGGAAGATTCCGATCCCGACTGACGGCACGACCGACCCGCGATTCGGGCAGTCCAAGGTGACGATCGGGGGTTGCGAGGGCAGTTTCACCGCCGTCACTGCCGTCCCGGCAGAGCACGAGTTTCAGTGGGGATCGCAGCTACGGTGCACGGAGAGCGTCGCTGCCCGAACCGGTATCGCGATCCAGTACTGCACCCGTGACGGCGGTCCGGAAGACTTCGACTGCGAGGATGTCGCGGCGAACGGTGGGGCGTACACCGCGGGCGCGTATCACGTCGCGCACACGTACGCGAAGTGCCGAGGTAGCGCACACTTCCGACCGGTTGCATGGAACCTCAAGGTCAAGAACCGTACTTACGGCAACGTGACGGGCAACGTCAACACCATCACCTGCAGTTAGAAGCACGTCACAGGAGCAGCGTCATGTCATCCAACGACACCGCCACGACGGTCGAAATGCGGTTCTGGCGGGACCAGCTGCTCAGCAACGCTGCTTTCTGGGATCGGGTGGAAGGTCACCCTGGGACCCTCTACCCGATTCCTGGAGCAGAGCCATCCGGTAGTGCACCTCGGGAAGGAACATGGACCGTCGCTCTTGACGGAAACCGCAACGTCATCGCCGCGACCAGCTCTGGGGATCGTGACGATTGGCACACCGTGCGCGTCGTCGGATCGGTCTTCGTCACCTCGTACGACTCGGAGACGATCGAGCTCGACGGGCACGAAGTATCCGCCGTGAGTACCTATCTGGACGTTCGGCCACTCCTCGCCGACATCGACGAGCCCACTTCCGTACAAGTGGGTGCAGATGAATTCACCACGGCGACATACACCAACCCGGAGGTGATGGCTACGTTGACTCGCGCTCTCGCCCTCGTGGAGGGGGGAGAACGCCTCGACATTGCATACCGCGCCGACGCAGGACTGGTGCACTGGGTTCATCGTTTTGCCGACGGGCGCCTGTGTGAAAGCGTCACCGTCAACCTCAATGGTGCAGGTTCTCAAGACGCAGCGTCGCCTTCGACATCGCCCACCTGAGGTACACCCCAACTAGACGTCAACATGAGCGGTCGACGCGCGTCCGACTAGGGTCCAATTCGGCCTTCTCTGACAGAGGCGTGCGAGGCTCATAGACTCTAACCTGACAGATGTGGGTTGGAGGCACCGTGTCGGGTCAGAGGGTCGGGTACGTGCGGGTGAGCACATTGGATCAGAGCACTGTGCGGCAGCTCGACGGCGTCGCGCTGGATCGGGTGTTCGAGGACAAGGCATCCGGGAAGGACGTCGACCGGCCGCAGCTCGACGCGATGATCGGGTTCGTCCGCGACGGGGACACCGTGCTGGTGCACTCCATGGACGGGACTGCTGCAGGTTTGGTTGACTCCTGACAGGTAGGGGCACTGGTTCCTGCTGGAAGGATGTGCGCCATGGTGAAGGCGTATCCGGAAGAGTTCCGCCGTGATGTGATCGCGGTCGCTCGGAAGGGTGAGGCGTCGGTGCGGCAGGTCGCGAAGGACTTCGGAGTGTCCGAGTCCTGCCTGGCCCGCTGGCTGCGCCTCGCGGACCGCGACGACGGCATCAGCGCTGCAGCGGCTCCGTCGGGGAGAGCGGTCGAGCAGGCGGAGCTGCGGGACGCGCAGAAACGGATCCGGTTGCTCGAGCAGGAGAACGAGATCCTCCGCCGGGCGGCGGCGTACTTCGCCCAGTCGCAGCTCCCAAAATGATCTACCCGCTGGTCCTCGAACTCGCCGCAGACCGGATCCCGGTCGCGGTGGCCTGCCGGGTGCTGGGATTCTCGAAGCAGGCGTTCTATCGGTGGCGTGCGAGCCCCGTGTCGAACCGCGACTGGGACGACGCGCACCTGACCAACGCTGCGATTGACGCGCACCGGGATGACCCGACGTTCGGGTACCGGTTCATCGCCGACGACCTCCAAGCGGCCGGCCACCGGGTTTCGGAACGGCGGGTGTGGCGGTTGTGCTCCCAGCAGCGGCTCTGGTCATTGCACGCGAAGAAACGCGGCCTGCACCGCAAGGCGGGACCACCAGTGCACGACGACCGGGTCCGACGGGCGTTCACGGCACCGGATCTGGACCGGTTGTGGTTGACGGACATCACGGAGCATCGGACCGGTGAGGGCAAGCTCTACCTCTGCGCGATCAAGGACGCGTGCTCGCGGCGCATCGTCGGCTACTCGATCAGTGACCGGATGCGTTCCTCGCTCGCCGTCGCGGCCCTGCAGATGGCAGTGCAGCGCCGGAACCCGGCCGGGACGGTCGTGCACTCGGACCGCGGCAGCCAGTTTCGTTCCAAGCGCTTCGTCCGTGCGATCGAGGACGCCGGGCTGCTTGGGTCGATGGGGCGGGTCGGGGCGTGCGCGGACAACGCGGCGATGGAATCCTTTTTCGCGCTCCTGCAGAAGAACGTCCTCAACCGGACACGATGGGCCACCCGGGAAGAGCTCCGGCTCGCGATCATCACCTGGATCGAAGCGACCTACCACCGGAAACGACGGCAACGAGGTCTCGGCAAGTTGACCCCGATCGAGTACGAGACGATCATCAACCCACAGGTCGCACTCGCGGCCTAAACGAATGAGTCAACCGAACCTGCAGCAGTCCCGACCGGCTCGCCCGGAACCTTGAAGACCTCCGCCGGGTCGTGCGCCGGCTGACGGAGAAGAAGGTTCGCGTCGAATTCGTCAAGGAGCAGCTGACCTTCACCGGTGAAGACAGCGCGATGGCGAACCTGCTGCTGAACATGATGGGTGCGTTTGCGGAGTTCGAACGCGAACTGATCCGCGAACGCCAACGCGAGGGCATCGCGTTGGCGAAGCAGCGTGGCGTGTATCGCGGCCGGGCGCGATCGCTTGGTGCGGTGCAGATCGCGGAGCTGATATACCGCGCCGGCACCGGAGTACCGAAGACGGTACTGGCAAAGGAGTACGGCGTCAGCCGAGAGACGGTGTACGCCTACCTCCGCGCAGCATCACCCGCGGGTGAGTGAGGCAAGAGAGCGTGATCAGAACCGCGCAGATCAGCGTGAGCAGTCACACCCTCGGCTTCTACCACGCGGTCTTCGGCGGCGAACTGAAGACGATGACCTTCGCCGAGGGCGGCATGGTCCAGGACCCGGCGGACGCCGACAAGGTCATGCACGGCCAGATCGAAACCGACGACCTGACGCTCATGGCGTCGGACTCGCCGTCGAGCATGCCCGCCCCGACCGTGAGCAACATCTCCGTCTCACTGAGCGGCGACGACGAGGCCCGGCTCACCGGCTACTGGGAGGGCCTGTCGGACGGTGCGACCGTCATCGAGCCGCTGACGAAGGCCCCGTGGGGCGACACCTTCGGGATGCTCACCGACCGCTTCGGGGTCACCTGGCTCGTCAACATCAGCGGCGTCCCCGCCTGACGCGCGCCGGTCCGCAGGCGGCACGGCAGACGGACGGGAGGCGCGGTGCCCGCTGGCACCGCGCCTCCCGTCCGTCGTCCAGTACCGACCGCCGGTCAGTGCTGGCCCTTGATCAGTGCTGTCCGTCGATCAGTCCTGCCCGTCGATCAGTGCTGCCCGTTGATCTGGCCGAGCCAGCGACCGAAGGTCGTCTGCGGCTCGTCGTGCAGCACGCGCAGCGTGGTGGTGGTCGGGTTCCAGCGGCGCTCGGTGTCGACGCCGTTCCCCTTGTGGAGGTCGAGGGTCATGATGTGCTCCTTCGCATGTCGGTGGGTGGTTCGACGCCGGAGGGGGCTCCGGCATTCCCGGTCAGGGGGTGACCATGCCGCCGTTGACGTTGAGGGTCTCGCCGACGACGTAGCTCGACTCCTGCGAGGCGAGGAACACGTAGGCGGGGGCGAGCTCGGCAGGCTGCGCGGCGCGGCCCATCGGTGACTCGCTGCTGCCGAACTCGGGCAGCGACTCGGGGTCGACACCACCGCTCGGCTGCAGGACGGTCCAGGTGGGCCCCGGAGCGACGACGTTCACGCGGATCCCGCGCTCCACGAGGAGCTGCGAGAGCCCCTTCGAGAAGTTGTTGATCGCGCCCTTCGACGCCGCGTAGTCGAGCCGGTCGGGCGCGGGCTTGTACGCCTCCATCGACGCGGTCGTCGTGATCGTCGACCCGGGCTCGAGGTGCGGCAGTGCGGCCTTGACGAGCCGGAACAACCCGAACACGTTGACGTCGAACGTCGCCTCGAACTGCTCGTCGGTGATGTCGAGCAGGTCCGGCTGCCAGCGCTGCTTGCCCGCGACGCTGACGACGGTGTCGATGCCGCCGAGCTCCGCGACCGCCCGCTCGACGAGCTGCCCGGCGTACGCCTTGTCCCGGAGGTCACCGGGCACCGTCACGGCACGACGACCGGCCGCCTCGACCTGCTCGACCACGTGGTCGGCGTCCGACTGCTCCTCGGGCAGGTATGCCAGGACGACGTCGGCGCCCTCGCGGGCGAAGGCGATCGCGACGGCCGCGCCGATGCCGGAGTCGCCGCCGGTGATCACCGCACGGCGACCCTCCAGGCGTCCAGTGCCCCGGTAGGAGTCCTCACCGAGGTCCGGCACGGGCGTCATCGCGGACTGCAGGCCCGGCTCGTCCTGGGTCTGCGGCTCCGGAGAGACGTCCGGGTAGCGCGTCCGCGGGTCGCCGAACGCGTACTGGTCGATCGGCCCGGTCACTCCGCGACCTCCAGCTCGACCTTGACCCAGCCCGGCTCGCGACGGTCGAAGGCCTCGTACGCCTCGATCGCCGAACCGACCGGCTCGTGCTCGGTGATGAGCGCCGTCGGGTCGAACTGCCCCGACGCCACGAGGTCGATGAGCGGCGGCGTCACCGAGTGGTGGTCGCAGTTGCCCATCCGGATCATCAGGTTCTTGTTCATCGCCTGCCCGATCGGGTAGCGCTCCGCCGTCGGGCCGTACACGCCGATGATGCCGATCCGGCCGTACTTCGCGACCGAGGCCACGGCCCACTGCGCGACCTGCGACGGACCGTCGCCGGGCTTCCACTGCTCGAGGTCGCCGAAGCCGTCCGGGGACGCGTCCGGCGCGACCTGCTGGACCTCGGCGTCGAACTGCGCGGCCTGCTCGTCGGACACCGCCGCCGGGCCGCGCTTCGGGCGCTCGGCGTCGACCCCGACGGCGTCGATCACGGCGTCCGCGCCGATGCCGTTGGTCAGGTCCATGATCGCCTGCACGGGGTCCTCGCGGTTGTAGTCGACCACTTCGCAGTGCTGCGCCAGGGCGGCCGCGAGCCGGGTCTCGTCCCCGTCGACGACGATCACGCGACCGGCGCCGAGCTTGTACGCCGACGCCGCGGCGAACTGCCCGACGATGCCGGCGCCGAAGACCACGACGACGTCCCCGCGGGTGACCCCGGCGAGCTCGGCGCCGAACCAGCCGGTCGGGAAGATGTCCGACAGCAGGATGGCCTGCTCGTCGCTGACGTTCTCGGGCAGCGGGTGCATGGTGTTCCGCGCGTACGGGACCCGGACGAACTCGGCCTGCAGACCGTTCACCGGGCCGGTCGACTGCGGGCCGCCGAAGAAGCTCGTGCCGGCCTGCGGACCGTTCGGGTTCGCGACGTCGCACTGGGCGGTCTTGCCCATCCGGCAGTACCGGCAGGCGCCGCAGGAGATCGTCGAGTTGATCACGACGCGGTCACCGGGGCTGAAGCCGCGCACCGCGTCGCCGACCTCGGTGACGACGCCGACGGCCTCGTGGCCGAGGATCGTGCCCTCCTCCATCGGGGCCATGGTCCCGCGGACGAAGTGCAGGTCCGTGCCGCAGATCGCACTCCGGGTGATCCGGACGATCGCGTCCTCCGGGTGCTGGATGGTGGGCTCGGGGACGTCGTCGAGTCGGATGTCGCCGATCCCGTGCCAGACCACTGCGCGCATGCTGCTCTCGCTTCCTTCTCGGTGATGGGTTCGGGGGACACACAACCCGTTCGGCCCTGGAAGCACCTGCAGCGGCGTCCGATGTGCGCACCGGATCGGGGGACAACCGCTCCTGCGTCGTCGCCCAGGCGGCGCGGGTTGCGTGACGGCCATGAGCGATGACCAGCACGACGAGCAGCAGACAAGGGACGACTTCGCCGACGCCGTCAACATGACCGCGTCGGAGCTGAAGCGGTGGCTCGACTCCGACGAGTCGAAGGAGGTCGGCCAGAAGCCCGCGAGCGGCGGCGAGTCGACTGGGCACGAGAGCGGCCGGCACATCGTCCGGATCCTCGAGAAGAAGCAGGCCGACTACACCGACGACGACTACGCCCACATGCGGAAGGTCGTCGGGTACGTCGCCCGACACGGCAAGCAGGAGCCGAAGGGCGACACGCACGACTCGAAGTGGCGGTACTCGCTCATGAACTGGGGCCACGACCCCGAGAAGTGACCGGACTGGGGCAGGATGGAGGCGTGAGCGACTCCGGCATGCCCCGTTTCCGCCGCATCTGGTCGACCATCCAGGTGGGCGTGCTCGCCGCCGCGGTCGTCTTCTGCGTCGTCATGCTCGTGATCGGCCAGGGCAAGCTCGACCGCGTCTACGCAGTCGCCGCCGTGTTCTTCGGCCTGGCCCTCGCGGGCCACAGCACCTATCTCTGGTTGCTGGCGCGCCAGCGTCGCTGACGCGACCACCCACCGGACACCAGGAAGGTGGCGGCGCCCGCCACGGGCCTGCTGTCCGGCGTCAGCCCAGCTGCCAGACGCGCACCCAGTCGACCAGCATCTGCTGCGGGAACCGCGTGGTCGCGTCCGGCGACCCGGGCCAGGTGCCACCGACGGCGACGTTGAGCACGACGAAGAACGGCTTGTCGAAGACCCACGGGTTCGTGCCCACGGCGGCCCGGGTGACGGTGCCGCGTTCGACGCCGTCCACCAGCCAGGTGATCGAGTCGGGGCGCCAGTCGACGCCGAAGACGTGGAAGTCGTCGGCGAAGGCGGCGCCGGTCGGGTTCGTGCACGCGGCGGACAGGCCGTTCGCGCCCGAGTACCCCGGGCCGTGCACCGTGGCGTGCACGATCGTCGGCTCGTACCCGACGTTCTCCATGACGTCGATCTCGCCGCACGCGGGCCAGCCGACCTGGCCGATGTCGGCCCCGAGCATCCAGAACGCGGGCCAGATGCCCTGCCCGCGGGGGATCTTGATGCGCGCCTCGACGCGGCCGTACTGCGCGGTGAAGGTGCCCTCGGTCTTCAGCCGGGCCGAGGTGAAGGTGCCGTCGGGCTCGCGGATCGCGGTGATCGCGAGCTGCCCGGAGCCGTTCAGGGCGCTGTTCCGGCGGGAATCGGTGTAGGTCTCGAGCTCCTGGTTGCCCCACCCGCCGGCGCCGGTGTCGAAGCGCCAGATGGCAGGGTTCGGGGCGCTGCCGGCGGGGCCGTCGAACTCGTCGGCGGCGAGCAGCTCGGTCGGGGTGGTCGTGCTCGTGGTGGCCGCGGTGCGGGTGGCTGCGTCGGCAGCGTCCGGTGCGGCGAGGGCTGCGGTCGCCGCGGCTGCGGTGGCGGCGGTCCCGGTCAGGCCGAGGGTGAGGAAGCGGCGCCGGTCGAGCGCGCGCGCAGCAGCGGGGGTCTGGTGCTGGGGCATCGCGGGGTCCCTGGGGTTCGGGCGGATCGGGTCGCTGGATCATCGCCCGGACGCGGACGGTACACCAGTCCGCACTTCGACGGACCCTCCTGCGGGGGACGGCCCGCCGCGTGCGCGTGTGGGCGCGTGGCGGCCGGCGGTGCTGTGTCCTGCGCTGCCGTGCTCGCGGTCAGGGGCGGTACGCGACGCAGAGGACGGTGACGTCGTCCGGGTGGTCGCCCGACGCGGCGAGTTCCGCGATCCCGTCGACGATCTCCTGTGCGTGCGAGCGCGAGGCCACCCAGGTCTCGAACCGGTCGAGCGCGTCGAGGTCGCCGCCGAACAGGTCGAGCACGCCGTCGCTCACCGCCACCACCACGTCGCCGGGGTCGAGGGACGTCGTGTCGGCGGTCCACATCGTGCCCACGCCGATCGGCAGGTGCCCGGCGCGCAGCGGGTGCACGGAGCCGCCCGCCCGACGCAGGACGGTCAGTCCGTGACCGGCGTCGACCCAGCGCGCGTGCCCGTCCCGGTCGACCCGGATGTGGAAGCAGGTCGTGAACTGGCCGCTCGTCAGGTCCGAGCCGCCGGTCGCGAGCCCGGAGGCCGCTCGGCGGACGGCGACCGCGGGGTCCGTCTCGTCGACGGTGCTCCGGATCAGGGACCGCACGGCGGCGGCGATCATCCCGGCACCGACGCCCTTGCCCATCACGTCGCCGAGGGTGAACGCGGCGCCCTCTCCCGTGGGGAACCAGTCGTAGAAGTCACCGCCGACCGTGCGGGACGGCAGGCAGACCCCGACCGCGCGCAGCTCGTCCGGCAGCCCGGCGGTGGTCGTCGGCAGCAGGGAACGCTGGACGAGTGCTGCTCGGTCGATCTCGCCCTCGGCCACCCGGCGCTTCCGCTGCACGGCGCTCAGTTGCAGGTCGGCACGGCGGGCGAGCTCGTTCGTCACCGCGGCGGCCGCGGCGTAGACGAGGAGCGCGACCACCAGCCGGACCAGCTCGCTCGGCTGCGGGGCCTCGGGGTCCAGGACGTAGGGCAGGAGCAGCGTCGCGGCGGTGCCGAGCAGTGGGTAGACCACGTGTCGGCGTCCGGGGTTCGTCGCCATCCAGATCACCGGCAGGACGACGATCGCCAGGAACACCGACCGCGCCTCGCCGGTGCCGTAGCGGAGCAGGCCGACGGCCAGGAAGTCGAGGGCCGGGAGCACGAGCTCCACCCGGGTCACGGCCGGCCAGCGGGCCATCAGCCCACCGCCGAGCAGCCCGACGAGGACCAGCCCGACGGCGGCCCACATCAGCGGTGCGTCGGTGACCTCGAGCCAGGGCGTCAGGACGCTCGCGACCGCGGCCCCCACGACGAGGACCGCGACGACGGTCTGCTTGACGAGGGGTTCCCACGAGGCCCGCACGCCGGTCAGCACGATCGGTCCGGTGTCGTCACGGACGGATGTCGTCCACGACGTCACGCCGTTCCGGTCGGTGGTGCTCGTCACCCGCCCGAGTCAACCGGTTCGAGCATCACTCGGCAACTCCTGGTGCCGGGGTGTCGTGCAGGTCGGACTGGTAGGGCGACCGTCCCGTCCGCTGCGCCGCCCACGTCGTCCGGGGCATGGTGCGCCGTCAGACGCCGAGACGGAGCAGCAGCGGCCCGAGCAACCCGACGACCCAGACCAGGACCATCGCCAGGGCCGCGAACGCGACGAACCGACGACGGCGTCGGAGCTTCGGGCTGCGGTCCTCGCCCCACATCTGCGCGCGCACGAGGGTCCGGTTGGCCTGGTCGACGACCTTGCGGACCTCGGGGTCGTCGAGCGGCAGCGACCCGGAGCGGGCGTGCTCGGCGATCGCGGTCGCTTCCTCGACGGTCAGGTCGTCACGGGGCATGCGCCCATCGTGGCACCTCCCTCCGACGTGCGGAAGCGTGGTGCCGCCGTCCGACCGGTGTCCGTGTGCTCGCAGACCGCGACGCCTGGGGGACGGTGGAGCGGTGACCGGGTACGACCAGGGTCATGGCACACAGGTTCCGCGGGAAGATCGTCGTCGTCACGGGTGCATCGAGCGGCATCGGGAGGGCCGCCGCCCACGAGTTCGCCCGGCAGGGCGCGACCCTCGTGCTCGCCGCCCGGGGCCGGCAGAGCCTGGAGGACGCGGCGCAGGAGTGCCGGGACCTCGGCGCCGAGGCCGTCGCCATCCCCACCGACGTCGCCGAGGAGCACCAGGTCGCCGACCTCGTCGCGACCACGACCGCACGGTACGGCCGGATCGACGTCTTCGTCGGCAACGCGGCGCTGTTCGTCTACGGCCTGTTCGAGCAGACGCCCACCGAGGCCTTCAAGCGCGTCGTCGACACGAACCTGCACGGGCACGTCCACGCCGTGAAGGCCCTGCTCCCGCACTGGCAGCAGCGGGGCGAGGGCACCTACGTCCTCGTCGGGTCGATCCAGTCGCTCCTGTCCGCGCCGTACCAGTCGGCGTACGTCACGAGCAAGCACGCGGCCCTCGGCCTGATGGACGTGCTCGCCGACGAGCACCAGGGCACGCGGATCCGTTTCGGCGCCGTGCTGCCCTCGACGATCGACACCCCGATCTACCAGAACGGCGCGAACTACACCGGCAAGGCCTCGCACCCGCTGCCGCCGACCGTCTCCGTGCAGCGCGCTGCGAAGGCCGTCGTCGCCCAGGCCCTGCACCCGAAGCGGAACCGGTACGTCGGGCGTCTGCAGGCCGCGCTCGTGCCCGCCGAGTTCGTCGTGCCGGGCCTGTTCCACCGCATCACCCGGCCCGCAGTCGAGGTCTTCGCCCTCCGCGGCCGCCAGGACCCCACCGACGGCAACCTCTACGCCCCGGCGGACCACGCGAACGCCACCGACGGCGGGTGGGTCGCGAAGCGCCGCCGGGTCACGCGCCCGCTGCTCTGGGTAGGCGTCGTCGCGGTCGTCGGCACGGTGCTGCTCCGCCGCCGCTGAGCCGGCCCCGCCCCGTCCGCTCGCTCGCGCAGTCCGCCCGCTCACCCGTCCCGTCCGCCTGCCCATCCGCGCGTACTTTGCCGATCCGCGCATGCGAAGCCGTTCCGCTCGTGGTGTGTCGTTCCTCCGGGCCTGCCATGCGCGGTCCCGCCTCTCATCGCGCGTGCGATGGGCAGGAACGTCGCGTCGGCGGCAGAGCCGGACGGGAGGCACGGCACCAGCCCGCTCCGCGGCTCCCGTCCGGACCGTGGCCACCCTGGTACCCGTCGCCACCGTCGCGAGCGGGCCGTCCCGGCCGCCCGCGCCGCGAACGGGCCGTCTCGGTCACTCCTGTCGCGTCCGCACGACGTGTTCCGCCCGCTCGTGTTACCGCGCGCGTCCGGCCGCGTCCAGCCTCCTGCGTCGAGACCGTACGGTCGGAGCATGAGCACGACGACCGGGACAGCCGCCAGCACCACCGCCGCCGATTGGGCCGAGTGGGCCGAGTGGCACGCCGCCCACGAAGCCGCTCGGGCGAGCGAGCACGGGTTCCTCGCGATCACGAGCCTGCGCTGGCTCACGCCCACGCCCGAGCGGTTCGACGACCTCCCCGGGGCGTGGTCGACGGACGAGGCCGGTCCCGTCGTCACCCTCGCGTCCGACGAGTCCCTCGAGGTCGACGGCGCGACCGTCACCGGGACCCACCGCTTCGGCAGGCTGCAGGACCGTCCCGAGCCCCGCGTCGTCTGGCACGTGGAGGGCCGCGACGTCGTCGTCGAGATCGCCCGGCGCGGCGGCAGCGACCTCCTCCGTCCGCGCGACCCGGCCACCCCGACGCGCACGGCGTACCGCGGGACGCCGACCTTCGCGCCGGACGAGCGCTTCGTCGTCGAGGCCCGCTTCGAGCCCTTCGACGTGCAGCGCGAGGTGACGGTCGGGTCCGTCGTCGACGGCCTGCAGCACGTGTTCGCCGCGCGTGGCACGCTGTCGTTCGACCTCGACGGACCGCGGACGCTCCTGGCGTTCAACGGGCACGGCGACGGGCTGCACGTGCTGTTCACCGACCGGACGAGCGGCACGACGACCGCTGCCACGCGGAGCCTCGACGTGCCAGCACCCGGTGCGGACGGCCGCGTGCGGCTCGACTTCACCCGGGCGACGAACCTGCCGTGCGCCTACACCGCGCACGCGACCTGCCCGCTGCCCCCGCGGGAGAACCGGCTCGACGTCGCGATCGAGGCGGGGGAGCGCCTGCCGGCCTGACGACGAGCCGGGGTGCGCCGCATGCCCGGGTCAGCCGACCCGCGCCCACCCGGAGCACGCGCGCCACCGCCGCGGGTCGAACGTGAACACGCTGCCCATCCCCGGCTGGTCGAGCGCCCGACTGATCGGCACGCCGCGGAGGTCGGCGAGGAGCAGCGCGCCGACCGCACCGTGCGACACGATCGTCACGTCCCCGGTCCTGGTCAGCGCCCGGACGGCCGCGACGATCCGGGCCTGCGCGTCCACCGCACGCTCCCACCCCCGGACGGACTCGTCCGGACGGGCGAAGAACGCGTCGACGACGGCCTCGAACTCGGCCGGTGGCAGGTAGCCCGTCGCGCTGCGGTCGATCTCGCCGAGCGCGGGCTCGACCTCGACGTCCGGTCCGCTTCCGACGGCCCGGGCGAGCACCGCTGCGGTCTCCTCGGCCTTCCGCTCCGCGCTCGAGACGATCCGTCGGACCTCGGGCGACCACGCGACGCGGTGGGCCACGGCGGCTCGGCGTCGACCGGCGGCGGACAGCCCCCACGACTCGATCGGGACCTCCGGGTCGACGACCACCTCGGCGTGGGTCAGGAAGCAGGACACCATCCGACGAGCCTGGCAGACGTCACACGACGCAACGCCCGGTCATCCTCCGCAACACCCGTCGTCGCCTGACCGTCGCGGCCGTAGCGTCGGCTCCATGCCCGACCGAACCATCCTCGTCACGGCCCTCCACGGCGCCGGCTGGCACCCGGCCGCCTGGCGCGCCGACCCCGCAGCCGCCCGCGACACCACGCGTCTCGCGCACTGGCGCCGCGTCGTCGTCGAGCAGGGCCGCGCCGGCATCGACGCCGTCACGCTCGAGGACGCCTTCACCGCGGGTCCTCTCGACGCCGACGGCGACCTCGACACCCGGACCGTCGTGGGGCGGCTCGACGCCCTCCTGGTCGCGAGCGCGGTCGCACCCGCGACCCGCTCGGTGGGGTTGGTGCCGACCGTCTCGGTCACGCACACCGAGCCGTTCCACGTGGCCACGGGCCTCCAGACCCTGGACCACGTCTCCGCGGGGCGAGCCGGGTGGCGGATCCAGGTGAGCCCGACGACCCGCGAGGCCGCGCTCTTCGGCCGTCGGTCCGGCCGTGACGACCCGGCGACGCTCGCCGCGGAGGCCCGCGAGGTCGCCGAGGTCGTCTCCCGTCTCTGGGACAGCTGGGACGACGACGCGATCATCCGCGACGTCGCGACGGGCCGCTTCATCGACCGCGACCGGATCCACGACGCCCGTTTCGTGGGCGAGCACGTCTCGGTGCACGGCGCGTCGATCGTCCCGCGGTCGCCGCAGGGGCGGCCGCCCGTGTTCGCGCTCGCGCACGACGACGACGCGGCTCGCCTGGCGGTCGACACGGCCGACGTGGTGCTCGTCACACCGGGCGCGTCGGGTCCGTCGGGTGGAGTCGGCGGTGTCGGCGGTGTCGGCCTGGAGGCGCGGGGCGCGCTGGCACGCGTCCGTCACGCCGAGCAGGCGGCCGGGTCAGCCACGGTCCGTCCGGTCCTCGCGGACCTCGCGGTGCTCCTCGGGTCCTCGGTCGCCGAGGCCGAGGACGAGCTCGCCGCCCTCGACGCCGCGTCCGGGTCGCCGTACTCGGCTGCGTCGGACGCCGCCGTGCTCGTCACCACCGCGACGGGCCTCGTCGACCGGATCGCGGACCTCCGTGCGATCGGCTACGCCGGGGTCCGGCTCCGGCCGCTGCGGACGTCCGCCGACAGCACGGCCGTCGCCCGACAGCTCGTCCCCGCCCTCGTCACCGCCGGCCTGCGCGCCGACCCGCCGTCCCGTCCCACCGTCGACCTGCGCACGCGGCTCGGCATCGCGCCGGCGGTCAGCCGGTACGCCGTCCCGACCCAGGGGGTCCCGTCATGAGCACGAAGCGTCAGGTCCACCTCGCCGCCCACTTCCCGGGCGTCAACAACACGACGATCTGGAGCGACGAGCGGGCCGAGAGCCAGATCGCGTTCTCGTCCTTCGAGCACTTCGCCCGGAACGCCGAGCGCGGGTGCTTCGACTACCTGTTCCTCGCCGAGGGACTGCGGCTCCGCGAGCAGAAGGGGCGGATCCACGACCTCGACGTCGTCGGGCGGCCGAACACCCTCGCGATCCTCGCTGCCCTGGCGGGGGTCACGTCGCACATCGGTCTCGTCGGCACCCTGCAGACCACCTTCAACGAGCCCGTGGAGCTCGCGAAGCAGCTCGCCACACTCGACCACCTGACCGACGGCCGCGCGGGCTGGAACGTCGTGACGAGCTCGGACGCGTTCCACGGGGCGAACTTCCGCCGAGGTGGGTTCCTCGACCACGCCGACCGGTACACGCGGGCGGCGGAGTTCGTCGAGACGGCGAGGGAGCTCTGGGACTCCTGGGAAGCCGACGCGGTCGTCGCGGACCCGGCGTCCGGACGGTTCGCCGACCGCTCGCGCATCCGGGACGTCGACCACCACGGACCGCAGTTCGACGTCACCGGGACCTTCCCCGTCCCGCGGAGCCCGCAGCGACACCCGGTGGTCGTCCAGGCCGGGGACTCCGACGAGGGGCGCGACCTGGCCGCCCGGCACGCCGAGGTGGTGTTCTCGCTCCACACCGAGTTCGAGGACGCGCGCACCTTCTACGACGACGTCACCGCCCGGCTCGAGCGCGTCGGACGGTCCGAGGCCGAACTGCTCGTGATGCCCGGGGCGACCTTCACGCTCGGGGACACCCAGGCCGAGGCCGAGGAGCACTCGCGGGCGATCCGCCGCGCCCAGGTCAGCCCGGCGACGGCGATCGCGTTCCTCGAGCAGGTCTGGAACCGGGACCTGTCGTCGTACGACGTCGACGGTCCGCTGCCCGACGTCGAGCCGGACGTCGACGCCGAGACGATCACCAGGGGACGGGTGCGCCACGTCCGTGACCCCCGCGCTCTGGTGCAGGACTGGCGCGACCGTGCCGCGGCCGAGCACCTGTCCATCCGCGAGCTCGTCATCCAGGTCTCGACGCGCGGCGGGTTCGTCGGCACGCCGTCGTCGATCGCCGCCGAGATCGACCGGTACGTGCAGGAGCGGGCGTCGGACGGGTTCGTCGTCGTCCCGCACACCAACCCGTACGGCCTCGACGAGTTCGTCGACCGCGTCGTCCCGCTGCTGCAGGAGCGCGGGGTGTACCGCGAGTCCTACGACGAGGGCGCCACGCTCCGCGACACCCTCGGCCTCTCCGGGGCCGTCCGCGACCGGCAGGCGGTGTCCGCGTGACCGCCGTCCCGCTCTCGGTCCTCGACCTGGTCCCGGTCGTCTCCGGGTCGTCGTCGGCGACCGCACTGCACCGCACCCTCGACCTGGCCCGCGCCGCCGAGCGTGCCGGGTACGCCCGCTACTGGCTCGCCGAGCACCACCTGAACCCGGGCGTCGCGGGCAGCGCGCCGACCGTGGTGATCGGTGCCGTGGCCGCGGTCACGTCCAGCATCCGGGTCGGCAGTGCCGCGACGCTCGTCGGGAACGTCCGCGGCTTGCAGATCGCGGAGACCTTCGGGACGCTCACCGGGCTGTACGGACCGCGGTTCGACCTCGGGCTCGGCCGGTCCGGGGCCCCGGCGCCGGGGACACCGAAGCCGCCGTCGCTCGCGCCTCGTGCCGACCAGGTCGTCGACGGCCTGCTCCTCCCCGCACCGTTCGACTTCCGGGTCGCCCCGGGGTCGACGTTCGCGCTGCAGGGCGAGCTGCTCGGTCGCGTGCCGGGCGACGTCGAGCGCTTCGACGACGACCTCGCGCTCGTCCGGGCCCTCTTCGCCGGCACCTGGACCCGCGGCGGGAAGGTCGTCGAGGCGCCGCCCGCGACCGGCGCCGATGTCGAACTGTGGATCCACGGGTCGACCGGCGGCGAGAGCGCCCGCGTCGCCGGGTCCCTCGGGCTGCCGTACGGCGCGAACTACCACTCGTCGCCGGGCACCGTGCTGGCGTCGGTCGAGGCGTACCGTGCGTCGTTCCGCCCGGGGGTGCTCGATGCGCCGCGGGTGGTGGTCTCGGCCGACGTCGTCGTCGGGCGGTCCGCTGCCGAGGCCGAGGAGCTCGCCCTCGGGTACGGCCAGTGGGTGCACTCGATCCGCTCCGGTGTCGGGGCGATCCCGTACCCGACGCCCGACGCGGCCCGTGCGACACCGCTCCCCGACGAGGCGGTCGCCGCCGTGCGGGACCGGCTCGTGTCGCGGTTCGTCGGCGACGCGGCGCACGTGGCCGACCGGCTCGAGGTGCTCCGCCGTGTGACCGGGGCGGACGAGCTGCTCGTCACGACCATCACGCACGACCACGCCGCCCGCGTCCGCTCCTACGAGCTGCTCGCCGCCGAGTGGGCGCGCCGGGCGCTGGCGCCGGCCGCCTGACCCGGGCGTGCCGCGCTGCCGCGCTGCCGCGCTGCGCCCGCCCCCGCCTGCGCCGCCTCGCCGAGTTGCCGACATGTGGCCCGCTCGGCGCTGCCGGACGGCGTGTCGTGCCCTCGGCGCGAGCGACGCGCGGCGTGTCCTGCGCTCTGGGTGTCCGCGGTCGGGCGTGTCGAGCGGGGGAGGCCCCGACGCGACCCGCTGCGTCGGGCGCGCCGGCGTTGCCCCGCCGAGTTGCCGACATGTGGCCCGCTCGGCGCTGCCGGACGGCGTGTCGTGCACCCGGCGCGAGCGACGCGCGGCGTGTCCTGCGCTCTGGGCGTCCGCGGCCGACCGTGACGCGGAGCCGCCGCCACCGCGCCACGGCCGAGACGTGACCGCGGCCGACCGAGCCGCACCGCGCACGCCGGACACCCCCGCGACCACGACGGTCACAGGGGTGTCGACGGACAGGGGACGCGCTCAGCTGTTGTCGAGCGGCAGCCCCTCCGGGTTCACCTGCGAGGTCTGCACGGCCTCGTTCGACAGGTTGTACGCCTGCAGCCACTTCGCGTACATCCCGTCCGCGATGAGCTCGTTGACCGCGTCGGCGATCGGCTTCGCGAGACCGCTGTCCTTCTTCGTGGTCGCCGCGATGAGTCCCTGCAGGGTCGAGCCGGCACCGGAGTACGTCCCCGCGGTCCTCGTCGGGTGCGCGCTCTCCACGCTCTGCTTGTTCGCGTACGCGATGGTCGGGTTCGGGCCGAAGTAGCCGTCGATCTTGCCGGAGTCGAGCGCGAGCTTCACGGCGTTGCCGTCCGGGTAGTACTTGACGCCGATGGTCTTGCCGTCCTTCTCGAGGTCGGCCTTCCACTCGAGCAGGATCTTCTCCTGGTTCGTGCCGGAGCTCACGGCGATCGTCTTGCCGGCGAGCACGGACGGGTCGCCGTCGAAGGTCAGCTTCGAGGTCTTCAGCACCTGGAGCGCGAGGTTGTCCTGCCGGTACGACGCGAAGTCGTACTTCTCCTTGCGCTGCTCGGTCACGGTGACGTTCGAGAACCCGGCGTCGTACTTCCCGCCGTCGATGCCGACGAACAGGTTGTCCCAGTTGGCGTTCTGCACGTCCGCCCGGAGTCCGAGCTTCGCGGCGACGAGCCGGCCGAGGTCGGGCTCGGAACCGGTCAGCGTCTTCTGGTCGTCCCCGGTGAAGGCCAGCGGCGGGAACCCGGCAGGCAGCGCGCCGATGCCGATCGTGAGCTTCCCGGACGACTTCACGTCGGCGGGGAGCGCGTCGTGCAGCTTCGTGTCCTCGGAGACCCGGACCTTCGTCTCGGTCGCGGCGCCGTTGGACGCGGCGCCGATCGTCACGGTGCCGTCGGCGGACCCGGCAGCGCCGCCGGCGGCGGAGGCGTTCGCGGCGCACCCGGCCAGGGCGACGACGACGCCGGTCGCGAGGACGAGGGCTCCGGCGCGGTGACGCCAGCGGGAGAGAGCGGTGGTGGGCAAGGCGAACTCCTTGGTTGGGAACGGTGAGGACGGTCGGAAGGCTGAGACGGGGCAGACGGGCTCAGCGGACGCGGGACAGGAAGTCGCGCGTGCGGGGGTGCTGCGGGGCGTCGATGACCTGGGCCGGCGGCCCCTGCTCGACGACGCGCCCGTGGTCGAGGAAGACGACGTGGTCGGCGACCTCGCGGGCGAACGCGACCTCGTGCGTGACGATGACGAGGGTCGTGCCGGACTCGGCCAGGGACCGGATGACGCCGAGGACCTCGCCGACCAGCTCGGGGTCGAGCGCGGAGGTCGGCTCGTCGAGCAGGACGACTGCGGGGTCGAGCGCCAGCGCCCGGGCGATCGCCACACGCTGCTGTTGCCCGCCGGACAACTGCCGTGGACGGGTCGCCCCGCGGTCGCCGAGCCCGACGCGCTCGAGCAGCTCCTGCGCACGTCGGAGCGCGACCGGACGGGACACCCCGGCGGCGATCGGCCCCTCGGCGACGTTCTCGAGCGCGGTCAGGTGCGGGAACAGCTCGAATCGCTGGAACACGAAGCCGATCCGGGAGCGCTGCCGGAGGATCGCCCGTTCCGGCAGTTCCTTCCAGCGGGTCGTACCGTCCCGTCCGGTCCGCAACCGCACGCCGACGGGCTCGCCGCCGACCGTCACGACGCCGCGATCGAGCGGTTCGAGGTGGTTGATCGCGCGCAGCAGCGTGGACTTGCCGGACCCGGACGGCCCGAGGACCACGGTGACGCTCCCGGCGGCGAGCTCCAGGTCGACCCCGTCGATGACCCGCCGGTCGCCGAAGGACTTCACCGCGCCGACGACCGCGACGGCCGCGCTCACGAGGCGCCCTCCCCGGTGCCGGACGCGACCACCCGCTGGGCACCGGCGACCTGCGCGACACGACCCGTGCCTCCAGGCCGGACAGCCCCCACCCGCCGGACCGCCGCCCGCACCCGTTGCAGGGGCGTCGGCGGCAGCGCCCGCGCGGACCCGCGCGTCGTCCACCGCTCGATGTAGTACTGCACGACCGACACCGCACTCGTCAACGCGAGGTACCAGAGCGTCGCGACCACGAGCAGCGGGATGATGTCGGTCGGGTACGTGCTCGACAGGTTCTGGACGACGCCGAACAGGTCGAGCAGGGAGACGTAGAACAGCAGCGACGAGGCCTTGAGCAACCCGACCACCTGGTTGACGAACGCCGGCACGATCGAGCGGAGCGCCTGCGGCAGCACGACCCGCACGAACTGCCGACGGCGGGGGAGCCCGAGGGCCTGCGCCGCCTCGAGCTGACCGTGGTCCACCGCGAGGACCCCCGCCCGGACGATCTCCGACGCGTAGGCGATCTCGCTCAGGCTCAGTGCGAGCACGCCGATCGCCAGGTCGCCCAGCACGTTCGCCGTCCGTACCTCGAGCTGCGGCCCGAACGGGATCCCGATCCCGATCGTCGGGTACAGCGACCCGAGGTTGTACAGGAAGACGAGCACGAGGATGAGCGGCACCGACCGGAACAGCCAGACGTAGCCCCACGCCAGTCCGGACAGCACCGGGTTGCGGGACAGCCGCGCGAGTGCCACGAGGACGCCGCCCGCGAAGCTGATCACCGCGCTCAGCCCGGTCGCGACGAGCGTCAGCTGCAGTCCGGTCAGGATCGCGGGACTGAACAGCCACTTCCCGACCGCGGGCCACCCCCACGCCGGGTTGGTGAACAGCGTCTCGACCCCGTTCAGCAGGAGCACCAGGACGACCGTGGCGGCGATCCACCGCACGGGGTGGCGCAGCGGTAGGACGGCACGGTCGAGCGCGGCGCGTGCGGCCGCGTCGACGGTCGGGGCGAGCGGACGGGAGGCACTGCTCCCGTCGTGCGCGCCGACTGCGGTCGCCGGGGCGGTCGCGTGGGGTGCGGACCTGCGCGTCGAGCGGTCCGTGGTGTCGGTCATGGGGCGACCGTAGGAGGGCCTGCGGACCTCTGACAACGGGTCCTCGCAACACTTCGCCACGGGACGGAACGGGACGTCACGGAGCGTCGCGCGCGTGACCTCCGGTGCCCCCGCGTGACGGTGCTGCGTGCGCGGGACCCCTGTCGGTGCCACCCTCGCGCAGCTACCCTGACCACCGTGACCACGCACCGCGTCCCCGCACCGCAGCCGCCCGCCGACAGCACGAAGGTCTCCGGCCCGGCCTCGTACTTCCCGAGCATCGAACGGACCTACGGCCGGCCGGTGCAGGAGTGGCTCGACCTGGTCGCCGACCGCCTCGACGACCACCGTCACATGGAGGTCGTGTCGTGGCTCAAGGAGGAGCACGGGCTCGGCCACGGTCACGCCAACGCGCTCGTGGGGTACGTCCGGCGCGCCCTGGACGGCTGAGCGCGGCGCCGCCGAGCCAGCGCGCCGGTGGTTGACGCGGTTGTCGCGCCGGCGTAGGATCCGGTTGACGCAGTTGACAGGAGGTGCCATGGCAGCGACGACCCACGCACGGCAGCCCAGGGGGACGGACGGCCCCTCGGCGGACGAGACGGCCCTGCTCGACGCACTGCGCCGGCGGATCGCGAACGGCCGCGCGGCCGGAGCGCTCGAGTCCGGCGTCGACGTGGAGCTCCTGGCCGACCGGATGCTCGCCGCACTGCCCTCCGTCAAGCACGAGGCCGACGCGCTCATCGGGCCGTTCTACGACACCCCCACGCTCGCGGCCTGGCGTGGGGTCACCCGGCAGGCGCTCAGCAAGGCGGTGGCGAAGCGCGACCTGATCGGCCTGAAGATCGGCGACGGCAGCCTCGTCTTCCCGTCCTTCCAGTTCGGCGCGTCCGGGACGCCGCTGCCGCACCTGCGGCAGGTGCTCGCGCTCGTCGACCCCGACCGGATCGACCCGTGGGGCAGCGCGCTCTGGTTGCACACCGTGGCGGACGAGTTCGGCGGCACCACCGCGGCGCAGGCGCTTCGCGAAGGCCGGCACGAGCAGGTCCTCGCCGCCGCCCGTCGTGCCGCCACGGCCTGGGCGGCCGACGCGTGACGCCCAGGCGCACCGACGTCGCCCAGCAGCGTCCGCGAGACGACCTCGACCTGACCGACTTCCCCGCCGAGGAGAGTCGCGGCACCACGTTCTACCGGGCGAAGCGGCACGACCGCGGCGCGTGGTGGTTCGCGAGCACGGAGCCGGACGCCGACGGGGTCGACGGTGGTCGGTTCGACCTCGCCGTGCCGCGGGGCACCTGCTACTGGGCGGACGCGGTCGAGGTCGCGGTGCGCGAGCGCCTCGCGCACCACGTCCTGACGACGAACACGGTGTTCGCGTCGCGCGCCCGCGAGATGGTCGTCGTCGCGGCCCGGGCCTCGCGCGGCCGTCGCTTCGCGGACGTCACGCACCCGGCGGCGGTGCGGTGGGGCGTCGGCGCGGAGTTGCAGACGATGGGGGACTACCGCGTGCCGCAGGCCTGGGCACGGGCCCTCGACGCGGCGGGCTTCGCCGGGGTGCGGTACAGCACGCGGTTCACGAGCGCGTCGGCGGCGAACGCGTGGGCGGTGTTCGGCGCGGCCGGCATCCCGCGTCGGCCGCGTCCGGAGCGCGTGCACCGCGACGGGGTCACGGCGTGCCGCGAAGCCGGGATCCGGGTGCTCGACGACGGGTCGGAGTCCGGGCCGGAGCGCTTCACGTTCGCGACGCCCCCGCAGGACTGACGACAGGGCCGCGCGCGACCGGGTGGTCGCGCGGCCGGGGGTCGCGCGGCCGGACGGCCGCTCGGCCGGGCGGTCGACGGGCCGCCGTGTCGGTGGCCGTCCCTAGCGTGGCGGGGTGGTCGAACCCGTCGATGCGTGGTGGCGGCGCCGGCAGTGGTCCCGCGGCGTCGCGGTTCCGTACGCCGTCGGCGAGTTCCGGTCGGCGTGGGCGTCCTACCCCGTGCTGATCCGGCAGTACCACCCGGAGTGGAACCACGGCGTCGTCCTGACCCAGGTGCCCCCGACGGCCGAGGTCCTGCTCACGTGGGAGTGCGACGTCGGCCACGTCTTCGTCGCGACGCCGGCCGAGCAGCGGTCGCGGCCGGGCCGGGAGCGTCGTCGGTCGGTGTGGTGCCCGGAGTGCCAGCTCCAGGCGCAGCCCCGCCGCTGGCCCGTGCTGCCCGCGGACTGGCCGGCGACCGTGCCCGCGCCGCAGCGGGCCGAGCGCGTGACCGGTCGCCAGACCCTGCCCGCGGCACCGGCGCGCGGCGCGGCACCGTCGCGTGGCGCGGGACCGTCGCCGCGTGTGGCGGGCCCGACTGGAGCAACGGCGGTCCCGACGGGTGCCGTGGCGTCGAGCCGTGCGCGACCCGGGCGGTCCGGTGCGACCGGCGGCGGTGGACGGCGGACGGCTGCACGACCGCCCGTCCCGCGGACGATCTGCCCGAAGACCCCCCGGCTGCCGTCGGGGGAGTCCTTCCCGAGCGTGTGCGCCCCCGCGACGGCCTCAGCGGTCGAGGCCGAACTCCGGGCGGCCCTGCAGGAGCGGTTCGCGCTGACGTTCGACCACACCGCGATCCGCCTCGACCGGCCGTTCTTCGACCACGTCGAGGCGTGGCCGGACATCGTGCTGCCGGAGCTCCGCGTCGCGATCGAGTACGACAGCACGGGGCGACACGGGCTCGAGCACGTCGGGCCGCGGCAGGAGACGGACCGCCGGAAGGACCGCGCGGTCCGGGCCGTCGGGTGGGAGGTCGTGCGGATCCGCACGGGTCGGCTCCCCGCACTCGGGCCGTACGACCTCGAGGTCTCCGGCATCTCGCGGCGGACGGTCGACCAGCTCGTCGACACCCTCCGCACGGTCCGCGGCCCGCTGTTCGTCGACGCCTACGGGCGCTGACGCCCGGGTTCCGACCCGTCGGCCGGGCGCTACGCTCGTCGGCGCAGGGTGTCCCGCGGGTACTCGCCGTGGCGCTGCTGGTACGTCGCGGAGAACCGTCCGGCGTGCGCGAAGCCCCACTGCTTCGCGACCTCGGCGATGCTCGTCGTCGCCGGGTCGCCCTGCAGCAGCGCGTCCCGCACCCGGTCGAGCCGGACCTGCCGGATGTAGGCGTTGGGGGAGAGCTCGAACGCCCGCTGGAACGCGATCTGCAGCGCACGGAGGCTCAGCGAGGCCACCCGGGCCAGGTCGGTGCTCGTGATCGGCAGGTGCGCGTGCTCGTGCACGTACTCGACGGCCCGTCGGACGTGGGCGTTGCGGGGGAGCAGCAGCTCGTCGGGGAGCGACGCGCTGACCACCGGGTAGAGCTCGAGCAGGGCGAGGGCGCCGAGCCGTCCCATCTCGGCCTGCAGCAGCGGCGACGCCTTCCGGTCGAGCACGGTGTGCGAGATGAGCTGCACACTGCTCCGCCACACCCGCAGGGCGCGCTCGTCGGGGCGGACGGTGTGGTCCAGGACGAGCTGCCCCGGTGCCGTTCCGCGTTCGCCGGCGACCTCCTCGAGCGCTGCCCGGTTCACCTGCACGATCTTCTGCTCGTAGTCCCGGTACGAGAACGCCGCGCCCTGCTGCGGCCAGAGCTGCGGCCGACCGGGCTCCATCAGGAGCTGGTCGTCCCCGGAGCCGATCGTGGCGGTCCCCCGGGTCGTCCACTGCACGACGAAGTCCTCGGACGGGGTCATCACGCCCTGCAGGTGCCCGTCGAAGCGGATCGTCCGGAGGGACATCGCGGTGTCGCCGACGGCCGCGAACCGGAACGCGAACGGCATCGCGGTCGCGTCGGCGCGCCACTCGTTCCCCGCGTACGTGGTGGCGAGCAGGTCGCGGGCGGCGTCGAGGTCCGAGCTCTGCTCGTCCACGTCGATCCGGGTCGGAGGTGTCGGGTTCATGGGTCTCGTGCATGATGACCGCTCCGCGCGGCCCTGTCCGGATCGCCGTGCCCCCGGTCCGGGGGTGGACCGCCCGGTCCGCGGTCGCGGTCGATGTCCACGGATCGTCGGGTGTCGCGCTCGGACGTCCGGGAATCGTCGACCACGGGCGTCCGCACCGCGTCCCGGCGGACGGCGTCCTAGCGTCGTCCTCGACGGGTCCGGAGCAGCCGGACCTCCCGAGACGAGGAAGCCACCGTGACGACCATCGCCGCCGACCTGGACACCGCACCCACGAGCGCCCGCCACGCGGTCTCGTCGACGAGCCGCCGGGGGACCACCTTCTCCGAGGTCCGTCAGGCCCGCCTGCAGCACGGGCTGCAGGTCGCCGCGGTGACGACCGGGCTGGTGTCCGTGACGGTGGCCGCGTCGGCCGCGATCCTGCTCGGGGTCTCCGCATGAGCATCCCCCGCAACGAGCTCGGCATCCGCGGGTCCCGGGTCGCACGGGGCACCAGGGCGATCCCTGGGGCAGACCGGTCCCTCGCCGACACGCTGCTGCCGGTGCGTCGATCGGCGGCGTCGGACACCGCGACGCAGCCGATCGACATGCGCGCCCTGCTCGCCGAGGCGCTCGACACGTCGGGCGTGCCCGGTCAGTAGGCTCACCGCACGAGCGAGCCCGCACGAGCGAGCCCGCACGAACGACCCCGCACGAACGAGCCCGCACGAACGTCCACACCAGCCCCGATCAGCAGAGAGCGCATGAGCACCGTCACCCCGACCCTCGTCCGGACCGACCGCGAGACGTCCGTCCAGCGACGGGCCTCCGGTGCCGCCGACGCCCTGTTCACCGAACGCGGCGTAACCCCGGTCACCCTCGACGACGTCGCGGAGCGGGCGGGGCTGACCCGTGCGGAGCTCACCGCGGCCTACCCGACGAAGCGTGCGCTCGTCGTCGCGGTGCTGCAGCGGTGGCACGGAGCCTGGCGCCGCGCTCTCGACGGGATCGCGGCGGCCTCCGACGACCCGCGGGACGAGGTCCTCGGGGTGTTCGGCTACCTGGAGCAGTGCTTCGCCGACGAGGGCTGGCGCGGCTGCGCGTTCATCAACGGCCACGCCGAGCTCGGGCGGCAGGACCCGGCGATCGCCGCGCTCGCCCAGGAGCACTTCGCCGACGTCGAGGCGCACCTCACGATGCTCTGCTCCCGCGCCGGGGTGCCCGCCCACGTGGCTCAGGCCCTGTCGCTCCTCGTCGAGGGCGCCCGCGTCGAGTCGGCGGTGCAGCGCTCCGCCCAGCCCGCACGGGCGGCACGCCTCGGCGCCGCGATGCTGCTGTCGGTCTACGAGGGCGACCCGACCGACTGACCGCAGCCCGGCGCGGGGACCGGACCCAGCGCGGGGACCGGACCCAGCGCGGGGACCGGACCCAGTGCGGGGTACAGGATCAGCACGGGGTACAGGATCGGGGTACGCCAGTCTGGGTCCGGCCGTTCCGCCCCGGTAGGAACGAAGGATGACAGCGACCGCGTTCTGCCTCCACGCCCTCGGGTCGAGTTCGGAGGAGTTCGCGCTGCTCCGCTCCGAGCTCGCGGGCGACCTCGACCTGGTCGGCATCGACCTCCCCGGCTTCGGCCGCAGCCCCGCGAGCGCAGGGACCACCGTCGAGGAGATGGCCGTTGCGGTCGAGCGGGCCATCGGCGCGAGCGGCGCCACCGAGTGGGCGCTGGTGGGGCACTCGATGGGCGGGAAGGTCGCGACGGTGGTCGCGGACCGCACGCTCTCCGGCGCGAACGGCCTGTTCGGGCTGCGCGCCGTCGTGCTCCTCGCGGCCTCGCCCCTCGCTCCCGAGCCGATGGCCGAGGAACGTCGGGAGTCGATGCTCGCGTGGGCCGAGCACGGACGCATCCGACCCGACCACGCCGCCGAGTTCGTCGACGCGAACACCGCGTCCACGCTGCCGCCGGACCGGCACGAGATGGCCGTGCACGACGCCGAGCGCACCGACCCGCGGGCCTGGCGCGACTGGCTGCTCCGCGGCAGCCGTGAGGACTGGTCGGCCGACGCCGAGCCCAACCCCGCGCCGGCGCTCGTCCTGGCCGGTGCCGAGGACGGCGACCTGGACGCCGACGCCCAGCGACGCCTGACGATGCCGCACTGGCCCGCCGCCGAGCTGCACGTCGTCGACGGCGCCGCCCACCTGCTGCCGTGGGAGCGCCCGGTCGAGGTGGCCGCCGTCGTCCGCGAGTTCTGGTCGCGCCGGGTCGCGCCGTCCCCGGTCGTCCCCGCCGACACCGCCCGGGTGCTCGCGTCGCCGCGGGTGAGCGCCCGAACACGCGGGGTCCTGGCCGTCCGCGCACTGCCGGACGACCCCGCGACGGAACCCCGCGCCCTGACCGCCCGGCAGCTCGACACGCTCCGCGCGGTCGCCCGCGTCGTCGTCCCGCAGCCGGGTCCGCAGCAGGTCGACCTCGCGTTGCGCCTGGACGCCCAGCTCGCCGCGGGTCAGGGGGACGGGTGGCGCGCCGACGGCATGCTGACGGACGCCGACGCCTACCGGGCCGCCCTCGACGTGCTCGCGCCGATCGCCGACTCCGGTGACCTGCCCGCGGCGCTCGAGGACGCCGCGGCCGGACGACTGCGCTCCGACGGTCCGCTCGACGCCGGGCAGCTCCGGACGTGGTTCGAGGACGCCGGGGTGGACCTGGTCAAGCAGTGGCTCGCCCACCCCGCGACCATGTCCGACATCGACTACGACGGCTTCGCCAACGGTGGCGACGGCGTCCGCAAGCAGGGCTTCCAGTTGCTCGGAGCCGGGCAACGGGAAGCATGGGAACCGGAGGGAACAGCACGATGAGACTCGACGCACAGCGCCGGTACCCGGACGACGAGGTCGTGGACGTGGTCGTGGTCGGCACGGGGGCCGGTGGCGCCCCGCTCCTGGCCCGACTCGCCCGCGAGGGCCTGACCGCGGTCGCCTTCGAGGCCGGCCGCAACACCGAGCCCGAGGACCACCTGCCCGACGAGGTCGAGGCCCCGGCGGACATCAACTGGATGGACGAGCGGATCAGCGGCGGGTCCGCACCGACCGCGTTCGGTCCGAACAACAGCGGCACCGGCGTCGGCGGGTCGACCCTGCACTGGGGTGCCTTCACGCCCCGGCCGAGCGTCCACGACCTGCGCCTGCGCACCGAGAGCGGGCAGGGCGAGGACTGGCCGGTCGACCACGCCGAGCTCACCGCCTACATCGAGCGCGTCGAGCACGAGGTCGGCGTCGCGGGTCCCGCGCACTACCCGTGGGACCCGGAGCGCCGCTACCTGATGGGTCCGCCGCCGCGGAACGCCTCGTCGGACATGATGGTCCGCGGCGCCGAGGCGCTCGGCATCACCGCGACCGACGCCCCCGTCGCACTCACGACCGAGGACCGCGTCCAGGAGCACCACGGCCTCCGCCAGGCCTGCGTGTCGTGCGGCTCGTGTCACCAGGGCTGCCGGAACGGGTCGAAGGTGTCGATGGACACGACGTACCTGCCCGCGGCCGTGGCGTTCGGGGCCGAGATCCGCCCCGAGTCGTTCGTGCACGGCATCGAGCTCGACGCCGAGGGGCGGGTCTGCGCGGTGCTGTACACCCGCGACGGTCAGGAGCGCCGGCAGCGGTGCCGTTCCCTGGTGCTCGCTGCGGGCGGCGTGGAGACCCCGCGGCTCCTGCTCCACACCGGGCTCGCGAACAGCAGTGGCCAGGTCGGGCGGAACTTCACCGCGCACGGCGCGACGCAGGTCTGGGCGACCTTCGACGAATCGATGCGCTCGTACCGCGGCTACCCGTCGTCGATCATCACCGAGGACTTCGTCCGCCCCGCCGACGCGGACTTCGCCGGCGGCTACCTCATCCAGTCCCTCGGCGTGCAGCCGCTCACGTTCGCCACCACGCTCGTGCGTGGCGGCGGGCTGCGCGGCGCCGAGCTCGTCCGGGCGATGCGGGACTACCCGAGGACGGCCGGCGTCGGCATCAACGCGGAGTGCCTGCCGTACGACGACAACCGGCTCGTGCTGTCCGACGAGCTCGACGAGCACGGGGTCCCGCGGGCGCGCGTGACCTTCTCGCCCGGTGCGAACGAGGACGCCATCCGGGCGCACGCCGTCCGGACGATGACCGCGATCGTCGAGGCGGCCGGCGGGACCGACGTCCGGGTGCTCGAGCGCACCGCGCACACGATCGGCACCGCGCGGATGGGCCTCGACGCCGGGAGCTCGGTCGTCGACCCGGCTGGGCGCTCGTGGGACGTGCCGAACCTGTGGGTCTGCGACAACTCGGTGTTCCCGAGCGCCGTCATCGCGAACCCGGCGCTGACGATCATGGCGCTCTCGCTCCGCACGGCCGACCGGTTCCTGCGCGACGACCCGGCCGCCGACCGCGCCCGGAGCGCCGCCACCGCGGCCTGACCCCGCGCCGCCACCGGGGCCGAGGATCGGCTCGGGCTGCTGCCTCAGCCCCGCAGTGCCAGCGCCTCGCTCCGCCAACGGGCGTGGAGGACCCACGGGTCCGGCACGCCCGCGGCGACGACGTCGACGTGGTCGAGGAGCGCCGGCGTGGTCCGGAACCACTCGGTCCCGGGGAAGCGGTCCGCCGCGAACGCCGTGTGCCGCCGCCGTTCGAGCGTCCGGTCGCCGCGCTCGAACGCGAGCAGCTCCTGGTGCGGCACCGCCGCGAGTCGCTGCCGCGGGTTCGCCGTCGTACCGATCTTGATCCGGTCGCCGAAGTCGTCGCGCTGCCGCAGGTAGTAGACGACGTCCACGCGCGGCGGTGCGAGGTCGCCGTCGGGCACCTCGCCCCAGCGCCACTCGCACACGGCGCACAGCATCCCCGACGGGTACCGCACGCCGAGCCGCGAACCGCACGCCGGGCACGGTCCCGGCAGCACGTCCTCCACACCGGACACCGAACCGGACGCGGGCCCGGACGCAGCGCCGGCCTCGACGGCTTCGGCCGCCAGCCCGAGGTGCTCCGGACAGAGCGGCAGCACGCCCTGCGTGCCGGGTGCCGTGGGGCGACCGCACCCGGTGACGCAGCAGCGGGCCGCAGACGAGGAGCTCACCCGCCGGACGCTACCGGCAGCCTCCGACCCCGGCGGCGGCCGCCGGCCCGCCCGCGCCTCCGGTCAGTCGAAGATCACCCCGACCGGCTCGCGCTTCTCCTCCTGGAACCGGTCCTCCGCCCGCCCGAGTGCCCAGTACGCCGACAGTGACAGGTCCGCCTTCTCGAGTCCCCACTCGTCCTGCAGCAGTCGACGGATCGCCTTGACCGCGGTCCGCTCACCGTGCGCGAACACCTGGACCGGCCGGGAGGCACGGGGCAGCTCCCGGGTCGCCGCGAGCAGGAGCGTGCCCGGCTCGGCGCCGGTGGCGTCGCGGTGCAGCCACCGCAGGTCGAGCCCGGCCGGACGGGCGAGCGGCTGCTCGTCGGCGGGACCGGCCACCTCGACCAGGGCGACGCCCGTGGCGGCGGCGGGCAGCGCCTCCAGGGCGGAGCCGATCGCCGGGAGCGCGCTGTCGTCGCCGAGCAGCACGTGGGTGACGGCGGGGTCCGTGGACGGCGCGTAGCCGCCGCCGGGGCCGGAGAGCGCGAGCAGGTCGCCCGGCCGCGCCGTGGCGGCCCAGGGGCCGGCGCGCCCCTCGTCGCCGTGCACCACGAAGTCGACCGCGATGGTGCCTGCCTCGTGGTCGACCGCGCGCACGGTGTAGGTGCGGCGCGCGGGCAGCTCGTGCTTCGGCAGCGTCGCCCGGAGTGCGTCGAGGTCGTACGGCGGCCGCAGGTCGGAGCCGGGTGCGGGGAGCAGCAGCTTCACGTACCGGTCCGTCGACGCGAGCCGCTCCGGGTCGGCGGCGGCGACGAAGTCCGCGAACGCCGGACCGCCGAGGTGCACGCGGACCATGTGCGGCGTGAGCCGCTCGGTGCGCTCGACCACGAAGACGTGCTGCGGGCGCTGGGGCTTGGGGTGCATCGGGGGACTTCCTGTCAGTCGACTGCTTGACGTTCCGAGCACTGAGGTTAGCCTTACCTCATGGGTGCGACCGTGACGACGTTCTCCGAGCTGCTGCGGCGGCGGGCGGGCCGGTCGGACGCGGCCGCATCCGGGGCGGCTGCGTCCGGCGCACAGGGCCTGTTCGCGGGGGAGTGCGACGTCGCGGACTACGCCGACCTGCTCGGCCAGTACGCCCACGTCTACGCCGCCCTCGAACGGGCCGCCGAGCGGATGGCCGACCACCCCGTCGCGGCGCCCTTCGTCACGAACCAGCTCACCCGGCTGCCCGCGATCACCGCGGACCTGGAGTACCTCGTCGGTCCGGACTGGTCGGAGCTGTGCTGCCCGACCGCCGCGACGACCGCGTACGTCCGGCGGCTCAACGAGGTCGCCGCGACCTCGCCGGGCGGGTTCGTGGCGCACCACTACACGCGCTACCTCGGCGACCTCAGCGGGGGTCCGACCCTCGCCGCGCTGCTCGAGGAGCGGTTCGGCTTCGACACGAACGGCGTCCTGTTCACGATCTTCGACCAGGTCGCCGACCCGGCCGCGTTCCAGGAGACCTACCGCGCCGAGCTCGACGCCGCACCGTGGACGGACGCCGAGCGCGACGCCGTCCTGGCCGAGGTCGAGACGGCCGCCGCACTCGACCGCGCCGTGCTCCGGTCGATCGGCCACGGCCTGCCCGCGGCGACCGCCTGAGCCCGACGCGGGGACCGTCCGGACGGTCGTCGTCACGGTCGTGTCCGCGCCGGTACGCTGCTGGGGACCCGGGCCGCGTTCCCGGCGGACGTGAGAGGAACCCATGACGGCGATCGACGGATCGACGCGCCACGGGCGCGCACGGGACGACGTCAGCGGAGCGGTCGACAGCGACCTGCGCGCGGACGTCCGGTACCTCGGCAACCTGCTCGGGCGGGTGCTGCGGGAGACCGGTGGAGACGGACTCCTGCACGACGTGGAGGACCTGCGTGCCGCCGTGATCGGCGCGTACGAGGGGTCCGACACCGACGGTGCCGCCCGGGCCGAACGGATCGTCGCGGGGATGTCGGCGGAGCGTGCCGAGGCCGTGGCCCAGGCCTTCACGACGTACTTCCACCTGACGAACCTCGCCGAGGAGCACCACCGCGTGCGCGTGCTGCGTGCCCGTGGCGACGACGGCGGTGTCGCTGGTGACTCGTTCCCCGCCACCTACGCGTCCCTCGTCGAGCAGGTCGGCGCGGACGAGGCAGCCGCGCGGCTCCGTGACCTCCGCTTCCACCCGGTGCTCACCGCCCACCCCACCGAGGCCCGCCGCCGTGCCGTCACCACGGCCGTCCGGCGCATCACCGACCTGATCGACGAGCGCGACGCGGCCCGCAACGCCACCGCCCGCGCCGAGAACGAGCGCCGGCTGCTCGAGGAGATCACGACGCTCCTCCGCACCTCGCCGCTCCGCACGACCCGGCCGACCCCGCTCGACGAGGTCCGCACGGCGATGAGCGTGTTCGACCAGACGCTGTTCGAGATCGTGCCGCAGGTCTACCGACTGCTCGACGACCGGCTGCTCGGCGAGGACGCCGGCAGCTTGCCCGTCACGGCACCGGCGTTCGTGCGGTTCGGCACCTGGATCGGCGGCGACCGCGACGGCAACCCGCACGTCACCGCCGAGGTCACCAGGCAGGCCGCGGACATCGCCGCCGAGCACATCCTGCTCGGGCTCGCCCGCGCCGCCACCCGCATCGGTGCCGCCCTGACGCTCGACGCCGCCGAGACCCCGGCGGACGCCGGGCTCCAGGCCCTCGTCGCCGCGCAGGAGTCGCTCGACCCCGCCGTCGCCGAGCGCATCGGGGTGCGCGCCCCGAACGAGACCCACCGTCGAGCGCTGCTCTTCGTCGCCGCCCGCATCCGCGCCACGCGCCGTGGGCAGGACGGCATGGCCTACGCCGGACCCGAGGAACTGCTCGCGGACCTGCGCGTCATCCAGGCCTCGCTCGTCGCCGCCGGTGCCGCCCGCACCGCGAACGGCGAACTGCAGAACCTCGTCTGGCAGGTCGAGACCTTCGGGTTCCACCTCGCCGAGCTCGAGGTCCGCCAGCACTCGCAGGTGCACCGCACGGCCCTCGCCGAGATCCGCGCCGGCGGCGAGCTGAGCGAGACCACGGAAGAGGTCCTCGCGGTCTTCCGCACGATCGCCGACCTGCAGCGCCGCTACGGCGTCCGCTCGGCGCACCGCTACATCGTCTCGTTCACGCAGTCCGCCCAGGACCTGGCGAACGTCCACGAGCTCGCGGTCGCGGCCCTCGGATCGGTCGAGGCAGCACCCGTGCTCGACGTCATCCCGCTCTTCGAGACGTTCGCCGACCTGCACGCGAGCGTCGACATCCTCGACGAGGCCGTGCACACCGAGGCGTTCGAGCGCCGGCTCGCCGCGACGGGCAGGAAGCTCGAGGTCATGCTCGGCTACTCCGACTCGTCGAAGGACGTCGGCCCGGTCTCGGCGAACCTCGCGCTGTACGACGCGCAGGCCCGCATCGCCGACTGGGCACGCGACCACGACGTCGAGCTGACGCTGTTCCACGGCCGCGGTGGCTCGCTCGGCCGTGGCGGCGGACCGGCGAACGAAGCCGTCCTCGCCCAGCCGCCGGGGTCGATCGACGGTCGACTCAAGCTCACCGAGCAGGGCGAGGTCATCTTCGCCCAGTACGGCGACCAGGACATCGCCGCGCGGCACCTCGAGCAGATGGCCTCGGCCACGCTGTTCGCGTCGTCGCCCTCGAACGAGGACCGCACCGCCGCCGCGGCGACCCGGTTCGCCGACCTCGCGCAGCAGCTCGACGACGTGTCGCGGACCGCGTTCCACGACCTCGTCAAGGCCGACGGCTTCGCGCCCTGGTTCGCCCGGGTCACCCCGATGGAGGAGATCGGCCTCCTGCCCCTCGGCTCCCGCCCGGCCCGCCGTGGCCTGAGCGTCGAGTCGCTCGAGGACCTCCGCGCCATCCCGTGGGTGTTCTCGTGGACGCAGGCCCGGATCAACCTCGCCGGTTGGTACGGCCTCGGCTCCGCGCTCGAAGCGGTCGGCGACGTCGAGCTGCTCCGGACGGCGTACGCCGAGTGGCCGCTGTTCGGCGCGATGATCAAGAACGTCGAGATGTCGCTCGCGAAGACCGACGAGCAGATCGCCCGACGGTACCTCGAGCTCGCCGACCGTGACGACCTCGCCGCGAAGGTCCTCGACGAGATGCTCCGCACCCGCGACTGGGTGCTCCGGGTCTCGGGCGGGAGCGACGTCCTCGAGGACCGGCCCGTGCTCGCCCGCGCCGTCCGCCTGCGCAGCCCGTACGTCGACGCCCTGTCGCACCTGCAGCTCCGCGCGCTGCGGGCGATCCGCACCTCCGGCAGCACCGACCCGACGGACGCCGACCACCGGCTGCTCCTGCTCACCGTGAACGGCGTGGCCGCCGGCCTGCAGAACACCGGGTGACCCCGCGGGTCGCGATCGCGACCCCCTGACGGACGGGAGGCACGTGGCGGACCCGCCACGTGCCTCCCGTCCGTCGTGGGGTCACCACCCACCCGCCGCGGTCGCACTGTCGAATCGATCCGGGGCGCGTAGCGTTGCGCGGGTGACGACGAAGCGCAGGGGGACCCGACCGACCACCGGAGCGGTGCTGCCGCCGATCGTGCCGCTCGCGCTGATCGTCGGCGTCTCACCGTTCGCGACGGACATGTACATCCCGGCGCTCCCCGCGATCGCCCGCGAGCTCGGGACGACGCCCGGTGTCGTGCAGCTCTCGCTCACCGCGTTCCTCGTCGCGTTCGCGGTGGGGCAGCTCCTGGCCGGACCGGTCAGTGACGGGATCGGACGGCGACCGCTCCTGCTCGTCGGGACGACGGCGTTCGCCCTGGCGTCGGTCGGCTGCGCGGTCGCGCCGGACGTCGGCACGCTCGTCGCTGCCCGGGTCCTGCAGGGCCTCGCCGGGGCCGCGGCGGCGGTGGCCGGACGCGCGATGGTGTCGGACACCACCACCGGGGCCCGCACGGCGAAGGTGTTCGGGACCCTCGCGGCGATCAACGCCCTCGGACCGGTCGTCGCGCCGCTGGCCGGGGGAGCCGTGCTCACCGTCGGGTCGTGGCGGCTCATGTTCGTCGTGCTCGCGGTGCTCGGGGTGGGGTTCGCGGCGGCCGTCGTGCTGCGCTTCGGCGAGACGCTGCCCCCGGCGTCCCGCGGGGGCACCGGCTTCCGCGACAACGGCCGGCGGATCCGGGACCTGCTCGCGATCGGGCGGTTCCGCGCGTACGTCCTGACCGGGGTGCTCTCGACGATCGGGTTCTTCGCCTACATCGCGACGAGCTCGTTCGTCTTCCAGCGGCAGTACGGCTTCTCCGAGCAGCTGTACACCCTCGTGTTCGCGACCAACGCCACGATGATGGTCGTCACGACGCTCGTGTTCCGCCGGGTCGTCGGCCGTGTCTCCGAGGACACCCTGCTGACCGTCGGGCTGCTCGTCGGCACCGTCGGCAGCACGGTCGTGCTCGTCGCGGCGCTCACCGGTGCCGGGCCGGTGCCGGTGTGGTGCGGGCTCGCGGTCGTGACCGGCGCCTGGGGCTTCGTCCTGCCCGCGGCGATGACGCGGACGCAGCACGTCGGTGCGGCGCACCCCGGGACGGCCGCGGCGCTGCAGGGCGGCCTGACGTTCGGTCTCGGCGGGCTCGGGACCCCGCTGGCCGGCGTGCTCGGCGGGACCGCGCTCGCGATGGGCGGGGTGATGGCGGTCCTCATCGCCGCCGCGCTCGTCGTCCAGGTCGTCGCCACCCGGCGAGGCCGGAACACCTGACGGACGGTACCCGGTAGGTTGCAAGCTGCACCCGCAGTGATCAGGAGGGACACCTGCATGGACATCGTCGTACACGAGGCAACGGCGGACACCGCCGTGCTCGAATGCAGCGGCCGGCTCAACATGGTGAGCGCCGGTGCGTTCCGTGAGACGGTGGCCAAGGTGGTCGAGGGCGGGCGTTCGCGTCTGGTCGTCGAGCTGTCCGGCGTCGAGTTCATGGACTCGTCCGGCCTCGGCGCCCTGGTCGGCTGCCTGAAGACCGCGCGGCAGGCCGGGGGTGACCTGCGGCTGGCGGCTCCGTCGGAACAGGTCCAGATGGTGCTGAAGCTCTCGAACATCGACAAGATCCTGCGGACGTACCCGGACGGGGACGCCGCGGTGACGAACTGGGCATGACCCTGGCCATGCGCGGGCACGTCCTCGACCTCGCATGTCCGCCGGACGACGTCACGGCGGTGCACACCTTCCTCGCCGACGTCTGGGCGAGCGAACCCGACGTGTCGGCGGAGGACCGCATGGCGCTCGAGCTCGCGCTCGTGGAGCTCGCCTCGAACGTCGTCGAGCACGGTGCCGCGGGCCGCTCCGTGACCTGCTCCCTGCGGCTCGACGTGGAACCCTCCGAGGTCCGTGTCCACCTGACCGACGACGGGGTCCCCGTGCCGGTCGACCCGGCGAAGGCGCACCTGCCCGAGGGGCTCGCCGAGAGCGGCCGCGGGCTCGCGCTCGTCCAGATGGTCGTCGAGGACCTGCGCTACGAGCGGGTCGGCGACGAGAACCGGTGGACCGCGCGGCGCGACCGGCACTGACGACGGGGTCCTGACTGTCGGATCCCGGACGGCCCCGACCCTCGACCGACTGTCCGGACGGCACCCGGTCATCCGGTTTGCGCACCGGCGGAGCCGCCATGCGCACCCGTCGCCGCCACGCGGGCCGTCGGACGGTGCCGGTGGGACGGTGGATGCGATGAGCATCGACACCCCGATCGACCCGCGCACCCGGTTCGAGACCGCCGGCACCGATCTCGGTGCCGCACTCGACATGTTCGGGCAGGCGTACGAGGGGGCCGGTTTCGTCGGCGGGCACACCGACCGGCCGTTCTCGTACCGCTTCCGGGTCGTGGGCGACGACGTCATGTCCTTCCGCTCGACGGTGTTCGACGCCCGTGCGGCGGGGCAGGCATCGTCCGGGGACGAGTACGTGGTCGTCTGGACGTCGGAGGGTGGGGGCGTCATCGGCTCCGGCCAGGACGAGGTCCGCTACGGCCCCGGGACGCCCGTGGTGTTCCCGACGGACGGCCCCTTCGCCTTCGACCTGCAGGACGTCCGGCAGAGCCTGGTGCACTTCGACAAGCGGTTCCTCGAGGGCGTCGCCTCCGAGGTCCACGGCGGTTCTGCCGGACCGCTCGTCTTCGACCAGGCAGCGCGTCCGCGGCGGGAGGACCTGCAGACCTGGAACGCGCAGGTGCAGCGCGCCGCATCGACGATCCTCGGCAGCGGCCCGGTGTCGCCGATCGCGATGGCCGAGACCGCCCGCGCGACCGCACTCGCCATGCTGCACACGTTCCCGCACCGGCAGCTGGCCCCGCAGGTCCCCGTGCCGCAGGGGGCGACGAGCCGTGTCCGGACGGCGATCGAGTACATGCACGCGTTCGCCCACACCCCGATCTCGACCACGGACGTCGCCGAGCACGTCGGGCTGAGCGTCCGCGGCCTGCAGCAGGCCTTCCAGCGGCAGGTCGGCACGGCGCCGAACGCGATGCTCCGCGGCGTCCGGATGGACCGCGTCCGCGAGGAACTGCTGCGCGGGGCCCCGGGGCAGCTGACGGTCGCCGAGGTCGCCGTGCGCTGGGGCTTCGCGCACCTCGGTCGGTTCTCCGCCGCGTACCACCAGCGCTTCGGTGAGTACCCGCGCGACACACTCCAGCGCTGAGACCCAGGGTCTCGCTACGCTGCCCGGGTGAACGCAGCACCACGGCCGTCGGCCCGGAGCGAGGGCAGCCCGCAGCGGCACCCGTGGGTGATCGTCCCGGGCATCTGGGACTCGGGCCCCGAACACTGGCAGTCGCGATGGCAGGCCGAGCCCGGGGTCGAGGCGGTCCGCACGGCGCCGACGTCGTGGTCGGACCCGGACCCGGCCGACTGGTCGCAGGCACTGTCGCGCGCCGTGGCGTCCACGAGTCGGCCGCCGGTCCTCGTCGCCCACAGCCTCGGCGTGCTCGCGGTCGCCGACTGGCTCGTGACGCACGGCGACCGCGTGGCCGGGGCCTTCCTCGTGGCGCCGCCGGACCCCGACGCACCGTCCTTCCCTGCTGCAGCCGCGGGCTTCCGTGCGCCGACCGCCCGGGTGTCGACGCCGACCGCGCTCGTCGTGAGCGACGACGACCCGTACTGCTCGCTGCACCGTGCGACGGGCTTCGGGGCGGCCATCGGTGCCGAGGTGCTGCGGGTGGGCGCCCGGCAGCACGTGAACGTCGTGAGCGGCGTCGGTCGGTGGGACGAGGGCCGGCGGCTGCTGGCAGCGTTCGAGGAGCGCTGCTGAGCGCTCCGACACGCCGCTCACGTCCGGGCTGGCACACCACGTCCGCAGGCCCGTGAACCGCGACACACCGCGGATGTCCGCCGTTCACGGCCGCGTGATATCTATCCTTCGTCACATGGAGACGCAGCCCGGCGCACGCACCCCCCTCGTGGACCCCTTCGGTCGCGAGGTCGAGGAGTGGCTCCGGGACGCGCCGGCGACGCGCACGCCCTACCTCGCGGACCTCGTGGTGCCGCCGGTCACCGGGCCCGTGCAGCGTCCGGACATCGAGGTCGACACGGCTCCGGCGGACGCGGAGGCGACCCAGCCCGACCCGATCGACGAGGAGCCGGTCGACGAGGCGCCGGCCACCGTCGCCGCCGAGGCTGCCGTCGCACCCGAGGCCACCTCCTTCCGCCGCCGCGACCGTGCCCGCCACGTCGCCGCCTGCGCGCCGTCGTTCCCCGAGCCGCCGGAGCGTCTCGCCCTGCGCATCGAGGACCTGGCCGTCGAGCTCTCCGCAGCCACCGGACGCACCACGCTCGAGCGCATCGTGCTGCTCGAGGACGAGATCCGCCGCCGTGACGAGGACCTCGCCCGCCTCGCCGCGTGGGAGGCCACCGTCGCCCACCTGGACGACGCCGAGGTCGAGGCCGCCCGTGCCTTCGCGCACACCGTCTTCGCCGACCTGCTCGCCGACGCCGCTGCCGAGGCAGACCGCCGTGACCGCGCCGCCGCCCGTCGCGCCGCGACCGGCTCCCTGCCGACCCCCGTCCGCCCGGCACCCGCACGCACGGTGCCGGCGGTCCCCGGAGTGACGCAGTCGGTCGCAGCGGCAGCCGAGCCGGTGCGCCCGGTGCTGTCCCTGCCCGTGGTCAGCCCGGTGTCCGCGAACACCCGCCCGACCCCGCTCGTCCAGCCCGCTACCGGTCCGACCGTGATCGACCGCGCCGCCTTCGCCGCCGCCCTCTCGGCGCACGCCGGCGTGACGGCGAGCACACCCGTCGTCCTGCCCGAGGCGGTCATGCTGCCGGCCGCACCGGAATCGTCCGACGCCACGGACGAGGAGCCGGCGTCCGACGCCCGCCCCGGCTGGTGGTCGCGGTTCGTCGCTCGGCTCCTCGGGCTGTTCGGCCGCCGATGACCCAGGTGCCGGTCCCGGCCCGGGTCCCGGCGTTCGGCCGCCAGCGCGCTCGGTAGACTGTCGGGATGCCGACGCTCCGCGAACTCCAGGCCGCGATCGAGGACCTGTGGCCCGCCGCGGGGGCGGAGTCCTGGGACAGCGTCGGACTCGTCTCCGGCCGCGCCGACCAGCCGATCGAGCACGTGCACCTCGCCGTCGACGCCGTCCCCGCGACCGCGCACGAGGCGGTCGAGGCCGGCGCCGACCTGCTCCTCACCCACCACCCCCTGCTCCTGCGCGGCGTGACGACCATCGACGAGTCGACCGTCAAGGGGAACGTCCTCGCGACCCTCGTCCGCGGCGGCACGGCCCTGCTCGCGGCACACACCAACGCCGACGTCGTGACGACCGGCACCTCGGCGGTGCTCGCCGACCGACTCGGACTGGTCGACCAGCGTCCGCTCGAACCCGGTGCCGACCCCGCGACGGGCCTCGGCCGCGTCGGGACCCTGCCCGCGCCGACGACCCTCGGTGCGCTCGCGCGCGCCCTCGTCGACCTGCTCCCGCCGACCGCCACCGGCGTCCGGGTCTCCGGTGACTTCGACCGGCCGGTGCGCACCGTCGCGCTCTGCGCCGGCGCGGGGGACTCGCTGCTCGGCAACCCCGCCGTCCGGGCCGCCGACGTCTACGTCACGAGCGACCTCCGGCACCACCCCGCGTCCGAGTTCCGCGAGCAGGCACTGCTCGGCGACGGTCCGGCCCTGGTCGACACCTCGCACTGGGCCACCGAGTGGCTCTGGCTCGACGTCGCCGCCGAACAGCTCCGGCGCGCCGCCGGGGTCCGCGTCACCGTCAGCGAGCTCCGCACCGACCCGTGGGACTTCGCCGTCCTGCCCGCGGCCGAGCCGGTCGCGCCCACCACCCCCGCCCCCGAAGGAGACCGACCGTGAAGGCAGCACCCGAGGACCAGGTCGTCCTCCTCGACCTCCAGCGCCTGGACAACGACGTCACGCGCCTGACGCACCGCATCACCGCCCTGCAGAAGGGTGACCGGCTGACCGAGCTCGGCACCACCGCCGCCGGACTCCGCGCCGAGCTCGCCGCCGCGACCGGCCGGGTCGAGGACGCCGAGCGCGACCTCGCCCGGCTCGAGTCGGACACCGCGACCGCGCAGGCCCGCATCACGCGCGACACCACCATGCTGCAGAACGTCTCGAACGCGAAGGACGCCGCCGGCCTGCAGAGCGAGTTGGAGTCGCTGCAGCGCCGCATCGGCGACCTCGAGACGGCCGAGCTCGAGGTGATGGAGCAGCTCGACGTGCACCGCGCCCGGGTCGGCGACATCGAGGCACAGCTCGCCGACGTCGAGGCCTCGCGCTCCACCCTGGTCGCTGAGCGCGACACCGAGATCGCCCGCGTCGAGGCCGACCGCGACGCCGCGGTGCAGAGCCGTGCCGCGGTCGCTGCGAAGGTCCCCGCCGACCTGCTCGCCCTGTACGACCGGCAGCGGGCACGCTACGGCTTCGGCGCCTCCCTGCTCCAGGGCGGCGTGTCCACGGCGTCCGGCGTGACGCTCACCAACTCGGACCTGCAGACCATCCGTCAGGCCGCGCCCGACGACGTCGTGCTCTGCCCGGACAGCGACGCGATCCTGGTGCGGACCGCCGAGTCGGGACTGTAGCCAGCGCGACCACGCGACGGACGGGAGGCACGGTGCCAGCGGGCACCGTGCCTCCCGTCCGTCATGTGCGCGCATGCGCACGTCCTGTGTGGTCTGTGTGCGAACGGTGGTCTGTGTGCGAACGGGCCGGCCGTACGCCGGGTTCTGTCCCTCCTCGCGGAGGTGACGGCCATCTCTCTCGGACCGACGTTGCCGTCGGCCTCCAGCGGTCCACCCGAGGACTCAGCGAGCAGCCTCGTCGTCCTCTGTCTGACCTTGCTCCGGGCGAGGTTTACCGAGCGGATCCGGTCACCCGGACCCCTGGTGGTCTCTTACACCACCGTTTCACCCTTACCGACGTCGCCGCCGGCGGTCTGCTTTCTGTGGCACTGTCTCGCGGATTGCTCCGGGTGGGTGTTACCCACCGCCCTGCTCTGTGGAGCCCGGACGTTCCTCGGCACTCCCGGGGGAGTGACGCGACCGTCTCACCGACCCGTTCGCCCTCCGAGTCTACCGGCCGTGCGCGCCGGTCCCTGCGCCGGGCCGCCGAGCGTGCCACTTCTGTCGCGCTCGACGCCCGTCCCCGACCGGTACCGCCCGTTCGGCGCACCGCGCGCGGCGTGTCCTGCGCGTTCGGCGCGCGACCCGCGTCCGCGCTCAGCGCTGCTGCGACCGCGCGGCCAGGGTCGCAGCGCCGATGATGCCCGCGTTGTTGCGCAGGGTCGCGGGGATGATCCCGGCCTGCAGGTCGAGCAGGGGCAGGAACTCCTCGTGGTGCTTCGACACCCCGCCGCCGACGACGAAGAGCTCGGGGGAGAGCAGCGCCTCGAGCGTCGAGTAGTACTTCTGCAGCCGCTTCGCCCAGTGCTTCCAGCTCAGCTCGTCCCGCTCCTTCGCCGCGAACGAGGCCCGCGACTCGGCGTCGTGCCCGTCGATCTCCAGGTGCCCGAGCTCGGAGTTGACGATGAGCACGCCGTCGTTGATGAGTGCCGTGCCGATCCCGGTGCCGAGGGTCGTGACGACCACCAGGCCCTCCTTGCCCTTCGCGGCACCGAACTGCTGCTCGGCGAACCCGGCGGCGTCGGCGTCGTTGACGAAGTGGATGGAGCGGCCGAGCTCCTTCTCGAAGAGGGCCTCGGCCTCGAACCCGATCCACTTCTTCGACACGTTCGCGGCCGACATGGTCTTGCCGTCGCGGACGATCGCCGGGAAGCAGACCCCCACGGGCACGTCCGCACCCGGGGCGAGCTCGTCGAGGATCGACTTGGCCACGGCGACGATGTCGTGGGGCTTGCCGCCCTCGGGAGTCGCCTTCTTGATCCGGTCGGTCTGGAGTTCACCGGTCGTCACGTCGACGATCGCGCCCTTGATGCCCGTACCGCCGATGTCGACGCCGACTGCGAGAGAGGTCATGGGGATGGTGCCTTTCAGGAGACGGTGAGGAGTTCCGCGCCGCGCTCGGTGACGACGAGGGTGTGTTCGAACTGGGCGGTCCAGGACTTGTCGCGCGTCGACACGGTCCAGTCGTCCGACCAGATGTCCGCGTCGATCCCGCCGAGCGTGAGCATCGGTTCGATCGTGAAGACCATGCCCGGCTCGATGACCGTGTCGTAGTGGGGCGCGTCGTAGTGCGGGATGATCAGGCCGGAGTGGAACGCGCGTCCGACCCCGTGGCCCGTGTAGTCGCGGACGACCCCGTAGCCGAAGCGCTTCGCGTAGGCCTCGATGGCCCGCCCGATCACGTTCACCCGGCGCCCGGGGGCGACGGCCTTGATGCCGCGTTCGAGCGCGGTCCGCGTGCGGTCGACGAGGTCGCGGACCTCCTGCGACCCCTCGCCGACGATGAACGTGCGGTTCGTGTCGCCGTGCATGCCGTCCTTGTAGGCGGTGACGTCGATGTTGACGAGGTCGCCCTCCTGCAGCACGGTGTCGTCCGGGATGCCGTGGCAGATGACCTCGTTGAGGCTCGAGCAGAGCGACTTCGGGTACCCGCGGTACCCGAGCGTCGACGGGTACGCACCGTGCGAGACGACGTACTCGTGGCCGATCCGGTCGAGTTCGTCGGTGGTGATGCCGGGGCGGATCGCTGCACCGACGGCGTCGATCGCCTGCGAGGCGATCCGCCCGGCGACCCGGATGCGCTCGACCTCGTCCGGGGTGTACGTGTCGCCGAGGCCGTGCTCGTGCGGCTCGGCCCTTCCGACGTACTCGGGGCGCTCGATCTCCCGGGGCACCGCCCGCTGCGGGGAGATCCGGCCGGGGGTCAGGTGTCCGTGTGCGTCCCGGGGCATGCCGACCACTCTATCCGCGCGTGGCGCGCCCCCGTCGCCCCCGTCGCGCCCGTCGCGCCTGCCGCGCGACCGGGTGAGACTCGCGCTGGGGGACGGGACTCGCGCTCCAGGAGGCGAGTCCCGTCCGCCAGCGCGCGTCTCGGGGCGCGCACCCGAGCGCGCGGGCCCACCCGACCGGCGTGGTCGGGAAGCGACCGCCTGGAGGCTCGGTGCCGGCCCGCCGGACCGGCACCGGGCCTCCAGGCGGTCGCCGTGGGTGCGGGGCGCGGCGGTGCCGCTCCGATCTGCCGGAGCGGCACCGACCTCACGGGCGCAGCGACACCTCACGTCGCGCAGACGGCGTGAGGTGTCGCTCAGCCCGAAACCTCCCAGGCCGTGCGCAGCCGCGCCGCGCGGCCGCGCAGCCGCGCGCCGCCGCGCCCGGCCCACCCGGGCCGCGCGTGGGTACGGTGGCGCCATGAGCGACGAACGCATCGAGTCCCAGTGGTGGTTCAACGAGAAGACGCACGCCGTCGAGCAGGGCCCGCAGTCCCCGCAGCGCGACCGCATCGGCCCGTTCGAGACGCGCGAGGAGGCGCAACACGCCCTCGACCGCATCAAGGCGAACAACGAGCGTTGGGACGACGAAGACCAATAGGCTGAGCATCCCAACTGCTCCACGGAAAGGGCGTCAATGGACAAGCAGACGGACTTCGTGCTCCGCACCATCGAGGAGCGCGGCATCAAGTTCATCCGACTCTGGTTCACGGACGTCATCGGGACGCTGAAGTCGGTGGCGATCGCCCCGGCCGAGGTCGAGGGCGCCTTCGCCGAGGGCATCGGGTTCGACGGCTCCGCGATCGAGGGCCTGACCCGCTCGTACGAGGCCGACGTGCTCGCGCACCCGGACCCCTCGACGTTCCAGATCCTGCCGTGGCGCGGGGAGATCGACCCGACCGCGCGGATGTTCTGCGACATCACGACGCCCGACGGGCAGCCCGCCGTCGCCGACCCCCGCAACGTGCTCAAGCGCACGCTGGCGAAGGCGAGCGACCGCGGCTTCACGTTCTACACGCACCCCGAGATCGAGTTCTACCTGCTCAAGAGCCGCGACTGGAAGGACGGCGGCCCGCAGCCCGTCGACCGCGCCGGCTACTTCGACAACGTCCCCGGCGGCAGCGCGCACGACTTCCGTCGCCGGTCCGTCCGGATGCTCGAGGACCTCGGCATCTCGGTCGAGTTCAGCCACCACGAGGCCGGCCCCGGACAGAACGAGATCGACCTCCGGTACGCCGACGCCCTGACGATGGCGGACAACATCATGACGTTCCGCACCGTCGTGAAGGAGGTGGCGATCGAGCAGGGCGTCTACGCGACGTTCATGCCGAAGCCGATCTCCGGGCAGCCCGGCTCCGGCATGCACACGCACGTGTCGCTGTTCGAGGGCGACCAGAACGCGTTCTACGAAGCGGGCGGCGAGTACCAGCTCTCGCAGACCGCGAAGCACTTCATCGCGGGCGTCCTCCGCCACGCGCCGGAGATCACCGCGGTCACGAACCAGTTCGTGAACTCGTACAAGCGCCTCTGGGGCGGCGACGAGGCCCCCTCGTTCGTCACCTGGGGCCACAACAACCGGTCGGCGCTGCTCCGCGTGCCGCTCTACAAGCCGAACAAGGGCCAGTCCGCCCGGGTCGAGTACCGCGGCATCGACTCCGCCGCGAACCCGTACCTGGCGTACTCGCTGCTCCTCGCGGCCGGGCTCAAGGGCATCGACGAGGGCTACGAACTCCCGCCGGAGGCCGAGGACAACGTCTGGAGCCTGTCCGACGCCGAGCGCCGCGCCCTGGGCTACAAGCAGCTCCCGGCGAGCCTCGACCACGCCCTCGGCCTCATGGAGGACTCCGAGCTCGTGGCGGAGACGCTCGGCGAGCAGGTCTTCAACTACGTCCTGCTCAACAAGCGCCAGGAGTGGAAGGCGTACCGCGACCAGGTCACGCCCTTCGAGCTCGACACCAACCTCGGCGCGCTCTAGCAGCCCGATCCGGAGCACCACATGACCGGTCGGACGAGGACGTCCCGTTCCGAGATGGCCCGGTTGGGCTTCGCGGAGCTGTCGGAGAGCCTGGAACGGATCGCCGGCCTGGAGGCACGGTTCGGCCCCGACGTGCGGGTGCCGGTCAGCGACGCCCCGGCCCTGTGGGAGTCGACGGCCGACCCGGACGGCGCGCTGCGCGCGCTCGAGCGGCTGCTCGAGCGTGCCCCGGACCAGGTCCGGCCGGTCCTGGCCGACGAGGCCGCGACCGAGCGCCTGGTCCGGCTCCTCGGTGCCTCGGTCGGCCTGGGGGAGTTCCTGCTCCGTCGTCCGGCCGAGACCGCGCTGCTGCTCGACCCGGTGACGGCGCCGTGGACGCAGGAGGCGTACGAGGCGTCCCTCGCCGAGGCCGTCGACGGCACGATCGGGGAGGACGCCCGACTCCGGCTGCGCGTCCGGTACCGCCGACACCTGGCCCAGATCGCGCTCTTCGACGTGCTGCACCCTGCACCGACCGAGGCGTTCCCGGCGGTCGCGGCGGGACTCGCGGACCTGGCCGGTGCCGCACTGCATACGGCGGTCGACGTCGCCCGGCGCGAGGTCCCGTTCCCCGCGGCCGACGTCGCCGCGACCCCGCTCGCCGTCATCGCGATGGGCAAGGCCGGTGCGCGCGAGCTCAACTACGTCAGCGACGTCGACGTCATCTTCGTCACCGAACCCACGCGCGACGACGACGCGGACACCGGCGTCGGGACAGACCGCGCTGTGCTCATCGCGACTCGGCTGGCGATCGCGGCGACGCACGCGATCACCGACCTCGCGGCCGAGCCGGCCCTGTGGGAGGTCGACGCCAACCTGCGCCCGGAGGGCAAGGACGGCGCGCTCGTCCGGACGCTCGACTCGCACGTGGCGTACTACGAGCGCTGGGCGAAGGGGTGGGAGTTCCAGGCGCTCCTCAAGGCCCGGCCGATCGCGGGCAGCCGGGACCTCGGTGCGCGGTACGCCGCCGCCGTCGCCCCGTTCGTCTGGAGCTCGGCCGGCCGACCGGGGTTCGTCGAGTCCGTGCAGCGGATGCGTGAGCGGGTCACCGAGCACATCCCGGACGCCGAGGTCGACCGGCAGCTGAAGCTCGGGCCCGGCGGCCTGCGCGACGTCGAGTTCACCGTGCAGCTGCTGCAGCTCGTGCACGGGCGGGACGACGAGAGCGTGCGGGTGCGCTCGACGCTCGAGGCGATGGACGCCCTGACGGCCTCCGGGTACGTCGGTCGTCCCGAGGCCGCGCGCTTCGGTCCCGACTACGCCCTGCTGCGGCTCCTCGAGCACCGCATCCAGCTCCGGCGGCTCCAGCGCACGCACCTCATGCCGAGCGACGAGGAGGAGTTGCGTGTCCTCGCCCGGTCGACGGGCCTCGCGACCTCGGCCGCCGCGCTCGAGCAGCGCTGGCGCGGCGTCAAGCTCGAGGTGCGCGGGCTGCACGAGCGGTTGTTCTACCGACCGCTGCTGTCCGCCGTGGCCGCGACCGACGGCGAGATCGTGCTGACGAGCGACCAGGCGGCCGACCGGCTCGGGGCGATCGGGTTCGCGGACCCCGCCGGCGCGCTCGGGCACATCCGCGCGCTCACCCAGGGCACGAGCCGGCGCGCCACGATCCAGCGCAACCTGCTCCCGGTGCTCCTCCGTTGGATGGCCGAGGGTCCGGCACCGGACCGGGCGCTGCTGGCCTTCCGCCGGCTCAGCGACACCCTGGGGGAGTCGAGCTGGTTCCTCCGGATGCTCCGGGACTCGTCCGGCGCCGCACACTCCCTGACGACCGTGCTGTCCGAGTCGGCGTTCCTCGCCGGGCTGCTCGAACGCTTCCCGGAGGCCGTGGCCTGGCTCGACGAACCCGAGGCGCTCCTGCGCCCGCGGCCGCTCGAGTCGCTGCTCGCCGAGGTCACCGCGACGACCGCCCGGCACGGGGACGACGTGGACGGTGCCGCGGCGCTCGTCCGCTCGGCCCGCCGCCGTGAGACCCTGCGCCTCGGCATGGCCGCCGTGCTCGGGCACCTCGACGTCGACGCCCTCGGACCCGCGCTGACCGACGTCACCGAGGCCACGCTCGCCGGCGCCCTGACCCTGGCGCGCCGGGACGCCCCCGACGGGCTCGAGTTCGGGATCATCGCGATGGGTCGCTTCGGCGGCCGGGAGCTCGGCTTCGGCTCGGACGCCGACGTGCTCTACGTCCACCGGGCACCCGAGTCGCTGCCGAGCGAGCAGGCATCACGCGCGGCGCAGGCGATCGTGCGCGAGGTCGCACGACTCACCGACGACGCGATCCACCCGTTCGACCTGGACATCGACCTGCGCCCGGAGGGCAAGAACGGGCCGGTCGTCCGGACGCTCGACTCGTACGGCGCGTACTACGCCCGCTGGTCGCTCACGTGGGAGGCCCAGGCGCTCCTCCGCGCCCGGGGATCCGTGGGGGACACGGCGCTCCTCCGCGACTTCGAGCACCTCGCGGACCGCACCCGCTACCCGCAGCACATCGACGAGCGCGAGGTCCGCGAGGTCCGCCGCATCAAGGCCCGCGTGGAGTCGGAGCGGCTGCCCCGGGGCGCGGACCCGGCCCGCCACCTCAAGCTCGGACGCGGGTCGCTCAGTGACGTCGAGTGGTTCGTGCAGCTCCTCCAGCTGCAGCACGCGACCGACGTCCCGGGGCTCCGGACGACCTCGACGCTCGAGGCCCTGGCCGCCGCGACGGACGCCGGGTTCATCGGGCCGGAGGACGCCGAGCGCCTCGGGGCCGCCTGGCGCTTCGCGTCGCGGACCCGCAGCGCGCTGGTGCTCTGGTCGGGGAAGACGACCGACGTGCTGCCCGTCGACCGGGTGCAGCTCGAGGGAGTCGCGCGGCTCATGGAGTACCCGCCGGGTTCGGCGTCGCAGCTCGAGGACGACTACCTCGGGGTCACCCGGCGGGCCCGCCAGGTCTTCGAGCGCGAGTTCTACGGCGCCTGACACGGCGTCGCACGGACCGCGACACGCCCGGGACGACACGTTTCGGCGCAAGGTGACGTGTCGTCGAAAGTGAATTCGCGATGTCGCGCGACGTCCCCCGTCGGTGCCCGCGGTGTACCCCGTCAGCTCCCGCAGGGGGGATCGTGACCGCACCGTGACCAGGGTCGTCCGGACCGTGTCGGGGAACGTTCCCGCGGATACCCCCGAACAGGGGTGACCGCCTGCTGACCGGGGGTTCTTCGTCGAGGTGCACCGTGCCTCCCGGTCGTCTGGCGACCACGTCGTGACGTGCCGCCCGCGTGGACCGGTCCACCCTGTCGCTGTCAGCAGCAGTGCGGACACGGGTGCGACCTCAAGAGGAGGACATTCATGTACCCCGTAACCTGCCGGAAATGCCCCCGGACGGGGGACGCGTTGCGAGGACGTCCAGGTTCTGTCTCAATGAGGTCACCCGAACCGGCCCAAGGTTCCTCGATGGAGCGGAATCCCCACCTCGAACGTTGAAGCAGGGATCGATGTTCACCTTCATTCTGCAGATCCGGCAGATGGTCGAAGGGCATCCCGAGTTCTACCTGTTCGCCGTGTACTCCGCGGTGATCTGGTTGCTCTGGTTGCTCAAGGTCGTCCTGTCCGCCCGCTACCGCCCCTACACCGGCACCTTCACCGGCACGACCAGCGTGGTCGTCCCCGTGGTGGACGAGCCGATCGACCTGTTCCGTGACGTGATCGGCCGCATGGTCGAGCAGCGCCCCGGCGAGATCATCGTCGTGATCAACGGCGCCCGGAACGCCGCGCTCGAGGCGGTCTGCGACGAGTTCGCCCCACTCGTCCGCTGGACCCACACGCCCATCCCGGGCAAGCGCAACGCGGTCAAGGTCGGCACCGAGATGTCCACCGGCGACATCACCGTGCTCGTCGACTCCGACACCGTCTGGACCGACGGCACGCTCGAGGAGCTCCTCAAGCCCTTCGCCGACGACTCGGTCGGTGGCGTGACCACCCGCCAGCGCATCCTCGAACCGACGCGCTCGTGGATCACCCGCTGGGCGGACTGGCTCGAGAACTCCCGCGCGCTGTACTCGATGCCCGCGCAGAGCGTCCTCGGTCAGATCGGCTGCCTGCCCGGACGGACGATCGCGTTCCGCCGGAGCATCCTCGTCCGGGTCATGGACCGGTTCATGCACGAGAAGTTCATGGGGGTGTTCCTCGAGGTGTCCGACGACCGGACGCTGACGAACCTGACGCTCAAGGAGGGCTTCCGGACCGTCTACCAGTACACGTCGCTCGTGTACACGGACGCCCCACTGCAGGTGAAGAAGCTCTTCAAGCAGCAGCTCCGCTGGGCCCGCGGCTCGCAGTACAACACGCTGCGGATGCTGCCGTGGATGCTCGGGCACGCGCCGATCCTGGCGGTCTTCTTCCTGACCGACATCATCCTGCCGTTCATGCTGTTCGGCGTCATCGCCGGCTGGATCTACCGCGGGCTGACCGGGCAGGGCGAGAACCTGTACCAGGGCATCCTGCAGCAGTACGGCTTCTCGACGGGCTTCCTCTACGTCGCCGGCCTGATGGTCGTGTCGAGCGTGCTGAGCATGGCGATCCGGCAGATGCGCCACCTCGCCGAGAAGCCGAGCGACTTCTTCCGCCTGCCGATGTTCATCATCGTGTCGACGTTCTTCCTCATGCCGATCCGGCTCATCGGCTTCTTCCGCCTGGCGCACGCGTCCGGCTGGGGGACCCGGGCCGGTGCCTACGCCGGCGGGCCGATGGAGGAGGACCCGGCGCAGCCCCAGGGCGCACTCGGTTCCGCCCCGGTGAGCCCCGTGGACGCAGCCCTGCCGGCGGCCGTCGACCCCGACCAGGCCGCGGCCGACCGGGCCTTCGACGAGATCTTCGGCACGGAGACGGCATCAGGTGCCACGGCATCCGGGACACTCCCGGGCACCGCCACCGGGTCGACCGCGACCGTCCTGACCACCAGGCGCGCGGCCGCCGCCGCTCCGGCCGGTGCCGCGTCGTCCGCCGCCCGACCCACCCCGACGAAGACCCGTCGCTACAACCCCTACGCGGCGATCCCGTACTGCATCGGGTTCGCGATCTTCGCCCTGGAGGCGTTCCTCATTGTCTGACCTCATCCGATCCACCAGCACGTGGTGGGCCCAGTCCAGCAAGCACGCCCGCCGCACCGCGATCGGGACGACCGCGATCGTCCTCGTCCTCGGTCTCATCACCTGGACCGTGTGGGTGTCGCCCTCCGGCCCGGTCTCCACCGCCGTCAGCGAGGCGCTCGGTGTCACGCCGCCCGCCGCGAAGAAGGTCTCCGCGACCGAGCTGCAGACGAAGCTCACGGCAGCCCAGAAGCAGGTGTGGGCGCTCCAGGGCAAGCTCGACTCGTCCAGCGCCCAGGCCGGCTCCCGCGCCGAGGAGATCGCGAAGCTCAAGCAGCAGATCGCCTCGCTGCAGTCCGACCTCGGTGCTGCGAAGAGCGCCGCTGCCGGGTCCGCCGCGGCAGCGGCTCAGGCTGCGGCTGCGGGGAAGAAGGGCGGCTCCGGCTCCGGCTCCGGGACCGGCGGCTCCGGCTCCGGTTCTGACGGCGCGCACGGTGGGAACGCCGCCGCGCCGAACACCGGTCCCTCGAAGGACCCGGTGACGACCGAGCCGATCAGCACCCCGTCCAAGGCGCAGGTCCTCGCGCAGCAGTCCCGGTGGTACGGGCTGTACACGACGCAGGCGCCGTTCAACTGGTCCGAGTACGACCGCGTCTCGCAGGAGGTCGGCAAGGCCACGAACATGGTCGGGTTCTTCCAGGGCTTCGACCAGGACTTCAACCAGACCGCGGTCCAGCGCTCGTGGGCGAACGGCCGCCTGCCGATGATGACGTGGGAGACCGTCCCCGCGAAGACCGGCAACGACCAGGCCTTCGTGCCGGGCTACACGAACCAGGACGTCGTCTCCGGCAAGTTCGACGCCTACCTGACGAAGTACGCCCAGGACCTCAAGGCGAACGGGATGCCGCTCGTCATCCGGCTCGACCACGAGATGAACGGCTCCTGGTACAACTGGTCCGAGGGGACGAAGCAACAGAACGCCGCCGGCTCCTACGTCGCGATGTGGCAGCACGTCTGGAACGTCTTCCAGGCGAACGGGGCGAACGACTACGTCATCTGGAACTGGTCGCCCTCGCGCATCGACAAGCTCGGCAACCCGAAGTACCAGACGCTCGACTACATGCGGCAGTACTACCCGGGCGCGCAGTACGTCGACTGGGTCGGGATGTCCGGCTACTACCGCACCGCCACCGAACAGCCGACGTTCCAGACGACCTTCGGTGCCACGCTCGCGCAGATCCGGAAGATCGCCCCGGGCAAGGGCATCGTCCTCAACGAGATCGGCGCGACCGAGACCGGCGGCACCGTGACCGACAGTCAGAAGTCCCAGTGGATCACCTCGCTGTTCGACGCGCTGGCGGACCCCGCGAACCGGGACATCATCGGCTTCGCGTACTTCAGCCAGGTCGCCACGACCATCGTCGACGGCACCAGGACCACCAACGACTGGCGCCTCGACTCCCGCGCCGACAGCCTCGCGACGTTCGTCAAGGGCATCGCACGCAACGACATCGACTACGACCTGCAGGAGGTCTCGAAGTGACCGCTCCGAAGAAGGCAAGCACCCCGTCCGCCGACACCCGTCCCGCACCGGTGATCAGCGTCATCGGCACCGGGTACCTCGGCGCCACCCACGCGGCGGCCATGGCCGAGATGGGCTTCGAGACCATCGGCGTGGACGTCGACCCCGCGAAGCTCGCGGCACTGTCCGCCGGCGAGGTCCCGTTCTACGAGCCCGGCCTGCCCGAGCTCATCACGAAGCACGTCGCCACCGGCAAGCTCCGCTTCACCGCCTCGATCGCCGAGGCCGTCGCTGCCGCCGACGTCCACTTCGTCTGCGTCGGCACCCCGCAGAAGGCCGGTTCGCACGCCGCCAACCTGTCCTACGTCGAGAGCGCCACCCGCGGCGTCGCCGAGCACCTCACCCACCCGGGGCTCATCGTCGGCAAGTCGACCGTCCCGGTCGGCACCGCCGAGCGTCTGCGCGGCATCGTCCGCGAGTTCACACCCAGCGGGATCGACGCCGAGCTCATCTGGAACCCCGAGTTCCTCCGCGAGGGCAAGGCCGTCGACGACACCCTGCACCCGGACCGCCTGGTCTGGGGTGGTGCCTCCGCCGCGGCCGACGCCGTGATCCGCGAGGTGTACGCCGCACCGATCGCCGAGGGTACCCCGGTCATCACGACCGACCTCGCGACCGCCGAGCTCGTGAAGGTCAGCGCCAACGCGTTCCTCGCGACGAAGATCTCGTTCATCAACGCGATCTCCGAGATGTGCGCCATCACCGGCGCCGACGTGACGACGCTCGCGGACGCCCTCGGCCACGACGCCCGCATCGGCCGGAAGTTCCTGAACGCCGGGCTCGGCTTCGGTGGCGGCTGCCTGCCGAAGGACATCCGCGCGCTCATGCACCGCGCGAACGAGCTCGGTGCCGGCCGGGTCGTCGGCCTCATGCAGCAGGTCGACGAGATCAACATGGGCCAGCGCGAGCGGGTCATCGACATGACGATCGACTCCCTCGGCGGGTCCGTCCTCAACCGTCGCGTGGCGGTCATCGGCGCGGCGTTCAAGCCCCTCACCGACGACGTCCGCGACTCGCCGGCACTCAACGTGGCGGCCGCCCTGCACCTGCGGGGCGCCCAGGTCACGCTCTGGGACCCGGAGGCGAACGAGACCGCCCGCCGCTCCTTCCCGACCCTGACGTACGCCGGGTCGAAGGAGGCCGCGGTCGAGGGTGCCGACGTCGTCCTCGTCCTGACGGAGTGGGACGACATCACCGGCGCCGACCCGGTCGCCCTCGGCGCGCTCGTCGGCCGTCGCGCGGTCATCGACGCCCGCAACTGCCTCCCGGTCGCCGACTGGGTCCAGGCGGGGTGGTCCGTCCGTTCCCTGGGACGTCCCACGCCGGTCACGGGTGCACCCGTGAGCCCCGCGGCGGGTGCCGCCGACGTGCTGGCGACGGCGCGCTAGGCGTCCACCGCCCCGAGACGGGGCCCGTGCCGGGCCGGCGCGGGCCCCGTCTTCGTGCGCGCTGGCGTGCGCGCGGCGCGCGCGGCGCGCGGGGTGCGCGCGGTGCCGTCCCGCGCGTCGGGTGCCGTTCCGCGCGTGGGAGGCCGATCCGCGCAAGGTGGGTCGTTCCTCCCGGCCTGCAATGCGCGATTCGGCATCCCATAACGGGTGCTGTGGGCAGGAACGCACATGGCGACCGGCCTGGAGGCGCGGCGTGCGTCCGCCAGGCCGCCCCGCGCCTCCAGGCTGGGTCGCCTCCGTGTACCACCTGCCGGACGGTAAGCGCCGGCACACAGAAGGGCCCCGCACCGAGTCTCGGTGCGGGGCCCTTGGACCTGCGGATCAGACGCCGAAGTACAGCTCGTACTCGAACGGGTGCGGACGCTGCGCGAGCGGGAGGATCTCGTTCTCGCGCTTGTAGTCGATCCACGTCTGGATGAGGTCCTCGGTGAAGACGTTGCCCTTCGTGAGGAACTCGTGGTCCGCCTCGAGCGCCTCGAGCGCCTCGTCGAGGGAGCCCGGCACCTGCGGGATGCCCTTGGCCTCCTCCGGGGGGAGCTCGTAGAGGTCCTTGTCGACCGGCTCGTGCGGCTCGATGCGGTTCTGGATGCCGTCGAGGCCCGCCATCAGCTGCGCGGCGAAGGCGAGGTACGGGTTGCCCGAGGCGTCCGGCGCGCGGAACTCGATGCGCTTGGCCTTCGGGTTCGTGCCCGTGATCGGGATGCGGATCGCGGCGGAGCGGTTGCCGGCCGAGTAGACCAGGTTGACCGGGGCCTCGAAGCCCTTCACCAGGCGGTGGTACGAGTTGATCGAGGGGTTGGTGAACGCGAGCAGCGCCGGGGCGTGCTTGAGGATGCCACCGATGTACCAGCGTGCGAGGTCGGAGAGGCCGCCGTAGCCGTTCTCGTCGTAGAACAGCGGCTTGCCGTCGTTCCAGAGCGACTGGTGGGTGTGCATGCCCGAACCGTTGTCGCCGAAGAGCGGCTTCGGCATGAACGTGGCGACCTTGCCCCACTGGTCGGCCGTGTTCTTGACGATGTACTTGAACTTCAGGATGTCGTCCGCGGCGTGGACCATCGTGTCGAACTTGTAGTTGATCTCCTGCTGGCCGCCGGTGCCCACCTCGTGGTGCGAGCGCTCGAGCTCGAAGCCCGCCTCGATCAGCTTGAGCGTGATGTCGTCGCGCAGGTCAGCGGTCTTGTCGACCGGGGAGACCGGGAAGTAGCCGCCCTTGTACGGGGTCTTGTTGGCGAGGTTGCCGCCCTCTTCCTCGCGGCCGGTGTTCCAGGCGCCCTCCTCGGAGTCGACCGAGTAGAACGACTTGTTCTGGGTGACCGAGTAGCGGACGTCGTCGAAGATGTAGAACTCGGCCTCGGGGGCGAAGAACGCGGTGTCCGCGATGCCGGTCGAGGCGAGGTACTTCTCGGCCTTCTTGGCGACCTGGCGCGGGTCACGGCCGTAGATCTCGCCGTTCCGCGGGTTGTAGATGTCGAAGATCATGATCAGCGTGCGCTCGGCGCGGAACTGGTCGATGTACGCCGTCGTCACGTCCGGGATGAGCTGCATGTCCGACTCGTGGATCGATGCGAAGCCGCGGATCGACGAACCATCGAAGAGCTGGCCGACGGAGAAGAAGTCCTCGTCGACCGTCGACGCCGGGATGTTGAAGTGCTGCTGGACACCGGGCAGGTCCGTGAACCGGATGTCGAGGAACTTGACGTCCGTGTCCTTGATGAAGGCGAGCACCTCGGAGGAATCGCTGAACATGTGTGTCGATCTCCTGGGGGTATGGGGGATGTCTTCGAGTGCCACCGGGTGCACCCTCCGACGAGGCTATTGACACCGAGTTTCCCGGACATGACTGCATTGTTTCGCGCGTGTTACGTCCCGGGGGTCGCCTACGCTGGAGGCATGGCTCCCAGCACCACTCCGCCCTCCGCCGCCGCCCCGAACGCCGGTGGCGCGCACCCGGACGGGTGGCCCGGGAAGGACCTCGGTCTGCCGGAGGAGGGGCCGCGGAGCGTCGGTCGCATCGGCCGACGCATCGTCGCGCTGCTCATCGACGGTGTGCTCGCGGACCTCGTGGCGTTCGTGACCGGTGTCTGGTCGCCGGTCGCAGGGTCCGGGGACATCACGCACACCTGGATCCAGCTCGCCATCTTCGCGGTCCTGCAGGTGCTGTTCATCTGCACGTTCTCGGGGTCGTTCGGGCACCTGTGCGTCGGGCTGCGGGTCGTGCCGATCCGCGGCGGGTACGTGGGTGTGTGGCGCCCGGTGGTCCGGACGCTGCTGCTGTGCATCGTGGTGCCGGCGCTCATCATCGACCGGGACAGCCGGGGTGCGCACGACCGCATCGCGGGGACGGTGCTCGTCCGGCGCTGACACGCGGCAGGCGCGGTTCCGGCACGGGCGCGGCTCCGGGACGGGCACGGTTCCGAAGCGACGATGGAGCAGAAGACGTCGCATTCCCCGGCCCGACCCGACGGTTGCTGCTCCATCGACGGCGCACCCGAGGCCTGGGCCGGTGCACATGACGGAGCCGGCCGGGCCCGCGCCGCCCGTCCGACCCGACGCTCGGCACGACGAAGGCCCCCGACCTGGCACGGTCGGGGGCCTTCGCACCTCCGGAGGACCGGGGGAGCGTGGGTCGATCAGCGCGGACGACCCGCGCGGGCCTTCATCGGGTCCATGCCCTTGGGGATCGCCGACGCCGGGCTGTGCGTCAGGGAGTCGAGACGGTTCGCGACCGCGAGGACCTCGTTGCGGTTGAGCGCCTTCTTGTACTTGTTCATCGCACGCGGCAGCTTGTGCAGTGTCACACCGTCCGCGTCGTCGTCGACGTGGACCACGTGCACGGGGACGTTCGGGACGATGCGCTGGACCTTCCGGCGCTCCTCGTCGACCTGGCGCTTGAGGTTGCCCCGCTGCCCCTCGGTGATCAGGACGACGCCGGGGGTGCCGACGGCACGGTAGACCGCGGCCTGCGACCGGCCGTGCACCGCGACGGGCATCTCGCTCGAACGCCACTGCCGACGGAGCGAGTTCGAGAGCACCGCGCCGACCGCGCCGGGCTGCCCGGCGATCTGCGAGTACGCGGCGCGCTCGGCCAGACGGCCGAGGACGATCAGGAAGAGCAGCACACCCAGCAGGATGCCCGCGACGATCCACAGCGTCACCGCGAGCCAGTTCTGGCCGGGGAGCAGGAGGGCGAGCAGGACGCCCAGGACGACGGGGCCGACGAAGGCGAGGAGGAACCACCACACCGACTTCGGGTCTGCCCGGCGGGTCATGGTGAAGACCTGGTACATCTGCTTGAGACGACCCGGCTCCTTCGCCGTCGTACCTTGAGAACTGCTGCGTGCCATGCGACCAGGATACGGCCTGCGTCACCACCCGCAGACCGCGGACGGTCAGGCTGTGGGCGAACGGTTCCGTCCACAGGTGGGCAGCATCGGCCTGGAGGCACGCCCCGTCTCCGCCACGCTCGTCACCATGACGAAGCCCTCGACGCCCGCTGCGGGTCCGGTGACCACGGCGGAGACCGACCGCTGGTGCGGTTCCGTGGACCCGCCCGCCTTCGCCCGCTGGCTCGCGGACCGCGCCGTCGGCGCCGGACCGCACCTCGCGCCCGTCGTCGCGGTCGGACGCTGTCCCGCCGGACACCTCGCGGCCCGGGTCCTGCGCCCGGCGGCACTCCCGCTGGACCGGGCGTTCGAGGAGCTCGGCGTCCCGACGAGCGGCGTCGCGGTGACCGTCTCGGTGCCGTTGCTCGAGCTCGCCGCGACCACCCGTGCCGGCGCCCTCGAGCTCGGGGCGTTGGGTCCGGACGACGTCGGGCTGGACGACGCCGGCGCCGTGCTCGTGGTCGACCGCCCGCCGGGGGCGGCCCGGTGCTGCGGGGACGAGTCCGACACGGAGCCGTTGCACGGGCGCCGGTCGGATCCGGACGGGGCACGGCAGCTCGTGCTCGCCGCCCGGACGGTCTGGGACCGTGTCGACGCGCAGGACCCGGCTCGTGGCGTCGTCGACCCCCTGCTGGACGGGGTCGTCGACGCCGACGGTCCAACGATCCGGTCCGTCGTCGAGCAGGTCCTCGGTGCAGCGGCACCCCGCCCGGTGCGCTGGGCGCGTGGGACCCCGGCCGTGGCCGACCTCGAGTTCGCCGCCCCGCCGCCGGTACCGGCCGACGAACTGCTCGACCGCGTCCTCCGGGTGGTGCGCACGGTGCTCGAACAGGGCGTCCCGGTCGGCCGAGGCCGGCGGATCGGACTGCGCCGCGTGCTCGTCGGGGTCGCCGTCGCGAGCGGACTCGGCGCCGTCGCGGTCACGCTCGGCTGACCGCACCGTTTCCTCGGCGACGGCCAGCGCGTCGGTGGGGGCTCGGTCGAACCGGAACGGCCCCGGTCCCACGAGGGGACCGGGGCCGTCGGGCCTGGTGGTCGGGACCGCTGATCGGGCGCTCCCGACCAGGCGGCGTCAGTAGCCGAGGTTCGGGGCGAAGTTGCCCTCCTCGAGACGGTTCTTCACCGCGACGAGGTACCGCGAGGCGTCCGCACCGTCGATGATGCGGTGGTCGTACGACAGCGCCAGGTAGACGAACGAGCGGATGGCGATGGCCTCCTGGCCGTCGACCTTCACGACCGCCGGACGCTTCGTCACGATGCCCGTGCCGAGGATCGCCGACTGCGGCAGGAACACGACCGGGGTGTCGAACAGGGCGCCGCGCGAACCGGTGTTGGTCAGCGTGAACGTCCCGCCGGCCAGCTCGTCGGGCTTGAGCTGGTTGTTGCGGGTGCGCTCGGCCAGGTCCGCGATCGACTGCGAGAACTGCGCCAGGTTCAGCGACGCGGCGTCCTTGATGACCGGGGTCAGCAGGCCACGCTCGGTGTCCACCGCGATCGAGACGTTCTCGGTGTCCGGGTAGACGATCTCGTCGCCGTCCACTGTCGAGTTGATCTTCGGGTGGGCCTTGAGCGCCTCGGACGCCGCGAGGGCGAAGAACGGCATGAAGCTGAGCTTCGAGCCGGTCTTCTCGAGGAACTCGGCCTTGTGCGCGTCGCGGAACTGCGCGACCTTCGTCACGTCGACCTCGACGACGCTCGTGAGCTGCGCGGTCGAGGTCATCGACTGCACGGCACGCTCGGCGACGACCTTGCGCAGGCGCGTCATCTTCTCGCGGGTCCCGCGCAGCGGCGAGGTCTCCGCGACGAACGGACCGCTCGGGGCAGCAGCGGCGCCACCGGCCGGCGCGGTCGACGACTTCGCCTGCTCGGCGGCGGCGAGGACGTCCTCCTTGCGGATGCGTCCGCCGACCCCGGAGCCGGAGATCGTCGACAGGTCGACGCCCTGCTCGTTGGCGAGCTTGCGGACCAGCGGGGTGACGTAGCCCGAGGCCGCGCCGTCCTGCGTGGGCTGCGGCACCGATGCGGACGCAGCAGCACCGGTCGGGGCGGCGGCGGGAGCGGGCGCGGCTGCCGGAGCGGGCGCGGCTGCCGGAGCGGGCACCGCTGCCGGGACGGCGGCGGGCGGCGGGACCGGGGCGGCCTGCGGCACCGGCGCGGCGGCCGGGGGAGCGGACGGCGCCTGCGGAGCAGCTGGCTGGGTCTGACCGTTCTCGGTCGGGTCCGGACGCTGGGGCTCGGGGGCCTTGGCCTCTTCCGGCTGCTCGGTGCTCGGCGCGGTCTCCGGCTCGGTCGCCTCGGCGGCGGCCTCGTCGGAACCCTGCGAGCCCTCGGCGTCGCCGGAACCGGCGTCACCGGAGCCCGAGCCGTCGCCGATCTTCACCAGGGCGGTGCCGACCTCGACGGTCTCGTCCTCCTGGACCAGGATCTCCTCCACGACGCCGGCGACGGGCGACGGGATCTCGGTGTCGACCTTGTCGGTCGAGACCTCGAGCAGCGGCTCGTCGACCTCGACCCGGTCACCGACGTTCTTCAGCCATCGGGTGACCGTGCCCTCGGTGACGCTCTCGCCGAGCGCCGGGAGGTTGACGGATTCGCTCATCGGGTGGGCTCCTGTTCGCGGATTGCTGTGGTGGTGGTTGTCATTGTCTCGGTGCGCACGTCGACGTGTCCGTCAGAGCGCGTGCAGCGGCTTGCCCGCGAGGTGGAGGAACGCCTCGCCGAGCGCCTCGTTCTGCGTCGGGTGGGCGTGCACCAGGGGAGCGATGTCCTCCGGGTAGGCCTCCCAGTTCACCGCGAGCTGCGCTTCGCCGATGAGCTCGCCGACGCGGGCGCCGATCATGCTGACGCCGACGACCGGCCCGTCGACGACCCGGACGACCTTGACGGCGCCGGACGTCCCGATGATGTGGCTGCGGCCGTTGCCGGCGAGGTTGTACTCGTACGTGTCGACCTTGTCGGCGCCGTACTGTTCCTCGGCCTTGGACTGGGAGAGCCCGACCGACGCGACCTCGGGGTCGGAGTAGGTGACCTTCGGGATGTTCGTGTCCGAGATGACGACCGGGTTCAGGCCCGCGATCTCCTCGGCGACGAAGATGCCCTGCTGGAAGCCGCGGTGCGCGAGCTGCAGGCCGGGGACGATGTCGCCGACGGCGTAGACGTTCGGCAGGTTGGTCGCGAGGCGCTCGTTCGTGGTGACGAACCCGCGGTCCATCGCGACTTCGACCTCGTCAAAGCCCATGTTCTGGGTGAGCGGGCCACGGCCGACGGCGACGAGCAGGACGTCGCCCTCGAAGGTCTTGCCGTCCTCGAGCGTCACGACGACGCCGTTCTCGTGCTGCTCGACGCCCTGGAAGCGGATCCCGAGCGAGAACTCGATGCCGCGCTTGCGGAACGCGCGCTCGAGCTGCTTCGACATCGATTCGTCCTCGGCCGGGATCAGGTGGGGCAGGCCCTCGACGATCGTGACCTCGGCACCGAAGGACTTCCACACGCTGGCGAACTCGACGCCGATGACGCCGCCGCCGAGGATGACGACCTTGTTCGGGACGTAGTCCATCTTGAGCGCGGTCTCGGACGTGATGACGCGGCCGCCGATCTCGAGCCCGGGCAGGGACTTCGAGTACGAACCCGTGGCGAGCACGACGTTCTTGCCGGTGACGGTCTGGTCGCCGACCTGCACGGTGTTCTGCGAGGTCAGGCGGCCCCAGCCCTCGACGACCGTGATGCCGCGGGCCTTGACGAGCCCCTGCAGGCCCTTGTACTTGGAGCTGATGACGCCCTGCTGGTACTCGATGACCTTGGGCACCTCGACGCCGGCGAACTCGGCGACGACGCCGTACTTGTCCGCTTCGCGCGTGGCGTCCGCGACCTCGGCGGCGTGCAGCAGCGCCTTGGTGGGGATGCAGCCGCGGTGCAGGCAGGTGCCCCCGAGCTTGTCTCCCTCGATGAGCGCGACGCTCATGCCGAGCTCAGCGGCCCGGAGCGCAGCGGCGTACCCACCACTGCCGCCACCGAGGACCACGACGTCGTAAGTCTGTTCCGTCACCTGGTGCAACTCCCTCGTGCGTGTCGAGGTCCTGGTCGGACCCCACTGGACACCGCGGCGGCGGCGTCCGACGGTCGGACCGCATGGTTCCGGTCCCGTCCCGCTGGTTCCGGCGGGGGCGCGTCGGTGCGCTGCCCCGCCGGGACCAACCTACTACTTGGACTGCAGCTCTTCTGCGAGCCCGATGAGCGTGCGGACCATGACACCGGTCGCGCCCTTGCCGAGCCAGCCGTAGCCGCCGCCCTTGTGCTCGGACGGCCCCGCGATGTCGAGGTGCGCCCACGGCACGCCCTCGCCCACGAAGCGCTCGAGGAACTTGCCCGCCAGGAGCATGCCGCCCGACGGGTTGCCCACCGTGGCGTTGACCATGTCGGCCACGTCGCTCGCGAGCCGGGCGTCGAGCTCCTCGGGAAGGGGCATCGGCCAGATCGGCTCGGCGACGGCGTCCGCGACCGCGCGGACCCGTGCGACCAGGTCGTCGCTGCCCATCAGACCGGTGGTCCGGTCGCCGAGCGCGACGACCTGCGCGCCGGTCAGGGTCGCGACGTCGACCATCGCGTCGGGCTGCTCGAGCGACGCCGCGGCCATGCCGTCGCCGAGGACGAGCCGGCCCTCGGCATCGGTGTTCGTCACCTCGACCGTCTTGCCGTTCTTCAGCGTGAGCACGTCGCCGGGGCGGGTCGCCGAGCCCGACGGCATGTTCTCGGCGAGGCACAGCCAGGCCGTGACCCGCGTGTCGAGTCCGAGTCGCGCGGCGGCGACGGTCGCGGCGAGGACGGTCGCGGCGCCGGCCATGTCGGTCTTCATGCCGAGCATCGACGCGGCGGGCTTGAGCGACAGGCCGCCCGTGTCGAACGTGATGCCCTTGCCGACGAGCGCGAGGTGCTTCGTCGCAGCGGCGGGCTCGTAGCGCACGACGACGAGCCGCGGCGGACGCTCCGAGCCGCGGCCGACGCCCAGGATGCCGCCGAAGCCCTGCTCCTCGAGCGCGTGCTCGTCGAGGACCTCGACGGTCAGCGGGAGCCCCTCGGCCTGGGCGACGGCGACGTCGGCCAGGTCGGCCGGACCGAGGTCGCCCGCGGCGGTGTTCACGAGGTCGCGCACGAGCGCGGCGGCGTCGGCGACGATCGCGGGGCGGACGGTGGCGTCGGCGGGCAGCTCGGCGGGGGAGACGACCTCGATGCGCTGGTCGCCGCGGGTCGGGCTGGTCGTGCCGGCGCCCTTGTGCCGGGTGAACGCGTAGGCGCCGAGCGCCGCACCCTCGAGCGCCGCGGCGACGAGCTCTGGGGAGTCGGTCGGCAGCGCGAGGGCGATCGCGTCGACGTTCGGGAGCTGTCGGACGGCGCTGCCGGCGGCGGTGCGGACCGCGGCGGCGTCGACGGTCGAGCCGAGGCCGACGAGGGCGACGCCGGCGGCCGCGACGCCGGTGCCGGGCAGACGGACGAGCTGGTCCTTGGCGCCGGTCGCGCCGACGGTGGTCAGGTCGAGGTCGGCGAGGGCGTCGACCGTCCCCGCAGCGCTCGGCGCGAGGGTGGGGGAGCCGCCGTCCTTGCCGGGCAGGACCCCGAGGACGAGGACGTCGGCGGAGACGTCGGACGGGGCGGTGGAGGTGGTGGAGAGCGTCGGTCGGACCATGACGCCAGCCTATCCAGCGCCTGTTCGCCGACAGCGTGGCCGTGGACGACGGGGCCGTCGGGGGTCCCGCCTAGCATGGGGACGGTGAACCACCCCGAGGACCTGTACACCGTCGCCGCGGCCGCTCCGACCGTCCCGGCGGGACTGCACCTCGTCGCCGGACTGACCGGGTTCGTCGACGCCGGCGGCGCCGTCGCGCAGGTCGCGTCCTCGATCCTCGACGGTCTCGAGCACGAGCTCGTCGCGGAGTTCGACCCGGACGCGCTCCTCGACTGGCGCGCCCGACGACCGGTGATCACCTTCGAGCAGGACCACATCACGGCGATCGACCCGCCGCGGCTCGTGCTGCACCTGGTCCGCGACGAGCTCGGGCAGCCGTTCCTCTTCCTCACGGGCTACGAGCCCGACTTTCAGTGGAACCGCTTCGTCCGAGCGGTGACCGAACTGGCCGACCGCCTGCAGGTCGCCGACACCACGTGGCTGCAGTCCATCCCGATGCCCGTCCCGCACACGCGCCCGATCAGCCTCACGGTGTCGGGCACCCGCAAGGACCTCGTCGAGCAGATGAGCGTCTGGAAGCCCGAGACCCAGGCGCCGGCGAACGTGCTGCACCTGGTCGAGCACCGCCTCGCCGAGTCCGGCGCGCAGGTCACCGGACTCGTCCTGCTCGTGCCGCACTACCTGGGCGACACCGAGTTCCCGGACGCCGCGGTCGCCGGCCTGTCGGCCGTCTCGGCCGCGACCGGGCTCATCTTCGCCACCGACGCGCTCCGCGAGTCCGGGCGCGAGTTCCTCGCCCGCGTCGACGAGCAGGTCGCGGGCAACGCCGAGCTGCAGCGGCTCGTCGCCGTGCTCGAGGAGCGGCACGACACCTACATGGAGGGCAACCCCGTCGCGTCGCCGCTGACGAACGTCGACGGCGAGGTCCCGACCGCGGACGCGATCGCGGCCGAGCTCGAGCGCTTCCTGGCGGACCGCCGCTCCGAGGGCGACGCCGCATCTGACTGACACCATCGACCGACGTAGCGTCCGCGCCACACCGCGACGCTCCGCCGCACGCACCGCCGGCGCGGCGGCGCGCGACCAGGTCGTGACGGGACGGACAGGAGGCTCCTCCACAGCCCGCCCCGCGCCTCCCGTCCTCCACGACGCGTGTCGGGCAGTCCCGCGCCGTCGCTAGCCTGGAGCGGTGAACTCCCGTCGTGCCTTCCTCGTGTGGGGCGTCGCGGTGCTCGCCTACGTCCTCGCCGTCGTGCAGCGCTCGTCGCTCGGCGTGTCGGGCGTCGACGCGCAGGACCGCTTCGCCGTCTCCGCCGCGGTCCTGTCGACGCTCGCGGTCGTGCAGATCGCGGTCTACGCCGGCCTGCAGATCCCGGTGGGCATCGCGCTGGACCGCGTCGGCCCCCGCAAGCTCGTGCTGCTCGGCGCCGCGCTCCTCGTCGTGGGGCAGGCCGTCGTCGCGTTCTCGCCGACGATCGGTCCGGCGATCGCGGGCCGGGTGCTCGTCGGGGCGGGGGACGCCATGACCTTCATCTCCGTGATCCGCCTCGTGCCGATGTGGTTCAGCGGGCGGATCCTGCCGCAGATCTCGCAGTGGACCGGCAACCTCGGGCAGGTCGGCCAGATCCTGTCCGCGTTCCCGTTCGCCGTCCTCCTCCACACCGCCGGCTGGACCCCGGCGTTCGGCGTGGCCGCAGCGGCGAGCCTGGTCGGACTGCTCCTGGCGGTGGTCTTCGTCCGGAACGGCCCGGTCCCGGTGCGCACCGACACCATCCCGTTGCCGCTCCCGCACTCGTGGCGCGGCGCGTTCCACACCTTCGGCCACGCCCTCCGTCGCCCGGGCACCCAGCTCGGCTTCTGGTCGCACTACGTGACGCAGTCGTCCGGCACGGTGTTCTCGCTGCTCTGGGGCGTCCCGATGCTCCGCGGGCTCGGCTACACCCCGTCCGAGGCCGCGACGTTCCTGACGGTGATCGTCGTCGTGGGCTTCGTCGCCGGACCGGTCCTCGGGGTGCTGTGCGCCCGGTTCCCGCTCCGCCGGTCGAACCTCGTGCTCGGCATCGTCGCCGCGCTCGCCCTGGTCTGGACGGCCGTGCTCCTGTGGCCCGGGCACCCGCCGACCTGGCTGCTCGTCCTGCTCGTCGTCGCGATGGGGGTCGGCGGTCCCGGCTCGCTCATCGGCTTCGACTTCGCGCGCAGCTTCAACCCCGTCGGCTCCCTCGGCTCCGCGAACGGGGTCGTCAACGTCGGCGGCTTCCTCGCGGCCTTCGTGATGATGTTCCTCATCGGCACGCTCCTCGACGTCGTGTCGGGTGCGACCGGGCGGACGGTGTTCGCGTGGGAGAACTTCCGGATCGCGCTCACCGTGCAGTACGTCGTGGTGGGGATCGGCGTCGGCATGCTCCTGCACGCCCGTCGCCGCACCCGCCGGGAGATGCACGCTCAGGACGGAATACGGGTCGGGCCCCTCTGGGTTGCACTGGTTGCACGCCTGCGGAAGAAGGCCGTGCAATAATGAAGGTCGGACCCATCAGGTCCCCTCGCCTCCGCGCAGCTCCCGCGCTGCGCAGAAGTCGGGGGACTTGACATGGGTCCTCGTGCTGCCCGGAACGGTAGGACCTGACGACGCGCACGACCGCGGCGCAGGCCCTGGGCGGCGAGGGAGGCCACGACCCCACGAACGTGGCACGACGAGAGAGGTGATCGCATGGCTGCCCGGAGCACGACGATCGATCCCACGAAGGACACCGAGCCCGAGGGCGTCACGGCGGACGACGCCGCGGGCGCCGAGGCCGAGGGGACGGCCGCGCCGAAGAAGCGCGCCACCACGGCGAAGAAGGCCCCCGCGAAGAAGGCCGCACCGAAGAAGACCGCCGGCCGCGCGAAGAAGAAGGCCGACGACGACGAGGACGTCGAGGACGAGGGCGTCGAGCCGACGGACGAGGTCGCCGACGACACCGAGACGGACGAGCCGGAGGGCGACGCGGAGGACAAGACCGCGAAGCCGGACGCCGCCGCTGCCGTGGCCGCCGGTGCGCTCGTCATCTCGCAGTCCGACGACGACGAGGCCCCGGTCTACTCGACCACCATCACGGGTGCCACCGCCGACCCGGTGAAGGACTACCTCAAGCAGATCGGCAAGGTCGCCCTGCTCAACGCCGAGCAGGAGGTCGAGCTCGCGATGCGCATCGAGGCCGGCTTGTTCGCCGAGGACAAGCTGCAGCACACCACCGGTCTGTCCAAGCCAGAGGAGCGCGAGCTCCGCTGGGTGGCCCGAGACGGCCAGCGCGCGAAGAGCCACCTGCTCGGCGCGAACCTCCGCCTGGTCGTCTCGCTCGCGAAGCGTTACACCGGCCGCGGCATGCAGTTCCTGGACCTCATCCAGGAGGGCAACCTGGGCCTGATCCGTGCGGTCGAGAAGTTCGACTACACCAAGGGCTTCAAGTTCTCGACGTACGCCACCTGGTGGATCCGTCAGGCGATCACCCGCGCGATGGCCGACCAGGCCCGCACCATCCGTATCCCGGTGCACATGGTCGAGGTCATCAACAAGCTGGCCCGTGTGCAGCGCCAGATGCTGCAGGACCTCGGGCGCGAGCCCACCCCGGAAGAGCTCGCCCGCGAGCTCGACATGACCCCGGAGAAGGTCGTCGAGGTCCAGAAGTACGGCCGCGAGCCGATCTCGCTGCACACGCCCCTGGGTGAGGACGGCGACTCTGAGTTTGGTGACCTCATCGAGGACACCGAGGCGGTCGTCCCGGCGGACGCAGTCGGGTTCACGATGCTGCAGAAGCAGCTCGAGAGCCTGCTCGACTCCCTCTCCGAGCGCGAGGCGGGCGTCATCCGCATGCGCTTCGGCCTGGGTGATGGTCAGCCGAAGACCCTCGACCAGATCGGTGACACGTTCGGCGTGACGCGTGAGCGCATCCGTCAGATCGAGTCGAAGACGATGGCGAAGCTCCGTCACCCGTCCCGGTCGCAGTCGCTCCGCGACTACCTCGAGTAGGCCGATGCGCTTCCTCATCCCGATCCTGGTCGGGCGGATCCTCCGCGCCCTCGCCCGTGCGCGGGGCGGCGGGTCCGCCTACCCGGGCTACATCGTCCTGAAGCTCGTGCCGGACTTCCTGCAGCACGTCACGAAGCAGTTCCCGAACGGCGTCGTCTTCGTGCTCGGCTCGAACGGCAAGTCCACGACGACGCACATGATCTCGGACATCGTCCGGGCGCACGGGCTCCGCGTGTTCACGAACCCCTCCGGCGCGAACCTGCCGCAGGGCATCGCCTCCGCGCTCCTGTCCGAGGTGTCGCTGACCGGCCGGCTGAAGGCCGACATCGGCATCCTCGAGGTCGACGAGGCGTTCGCGGTCGAGCTCGCCGGCATCCTGTCGCCGTCCACGGTGACGATGCTCAACGTCCAGGTCGACCAGCTCTACCGGTTCTTCGAGACCGAGCGCGTCGCGACGATGATGCTCGACACGGCGGCGCTGTCCTCCGCGAACGTCATCACCAACCGTGACGACCAGTTCCTCGACGCCTACGCGGCGCGGACCGGGCAGCGGGTGCTGCGCTTCGGTGCGAGCACCGAGGTGGTCGCCGCCGCGCCGAACGGCCTGCAGAACGCCGACGACTTCGACCGGACCGACGGCGAGCCGAACCCGGCGGAGTCCGAGGTCGTCGCGAACACCGGCGACGGTGCGACGATCCGCTTCGAGGGCACCGACATCCCGGTGCGGCTGCCCGCGCGTGGCCTGCACTACGCGGTCGACGCGGCCGCAGCGACCGCGACGGCGAGTGCTGCGCTCGGAGCGCAGTTCCGTCCGGACGCCGTGACGAAGGCCTTCGGCACGATGAAGCCCGCGTACGGCCGTGGCGAACGCCTGCCGATCGCCGGGGAGTCCGCCGAGTTCACGATGTTCAAGAACGCCGCGAGCCTGCAGCTCAACCTCGACGCCCTGCCCGCGCACCCGGAACAGGTGCTCATGGCGATCGACGAGGGCACGCCGGACATCTCCTGGATCTACGACATCGACTTCTCGAACCTCGACCACGTCGACGTCGTGTCCGGCGACAAGGCGTGGCAGATCGCGATCGCGCTCGAGCACGCCGGAGTCCGCATCGGCCGGGTCGAGCCCGACGTCGAGGCCGCGATCAAGCTCATGCAGAGCCTCGGTGCGACGACGAGTGGCACGAAGAACTTCATCGTCAACTACGAGATCATGATGGTCGCCCGCAAGGCCCTGGGCCACGGCGACATGGAGAAGACGGCATGACCGCCGACCGGTTGACCATCCTGCACGTGTACCCGCGCCAGATGGGCGTCTCGGGTGACCGCGGCAACGTCGCGGCGCTCGTGCGTCGAGCCGCGGCCGCCGGCCTGGACACCGAGGTCGTCGAGTACGCCCCGGGCGGTGCCCTGCCCACGGCGGCGGACGTCGTCGTGGTCGGCAACGGCCCGCTGAGCGCCATGCGGTCGCTCGGCGCGGACGTCGCACGCATCGGCGCCCCGCTCCGTGACCTCGCCGGGTCCGGCGTCCCGGTCGTCGCCGTCGGCGGTGGCTTCGACCTCGCGACGAACGAGGTGGTCCCGACCGAGGGCGCTCCGGTGGCCGGCTTCGGCGTCTTCGACGCCCGCGCGGTCCGCGGCGCGGAGCGGCGCGTCAACTACTTCGTGCTCGAGACGCGCTACCCGCTGCTCGACGGGGCCGCGACCCGCGTCGCGGGGTTCGAGGACCACGCGACCCGCATCGAGCTCGCCGCGGCGGTGACGCCCTTCGCGGACGTCGTCTCGGGCGGCGGCAACCAGGCCGGATCGCCGGTCGAGGGCGCGATCGTCGGGACGTCGTTCGGCACGCACACCCAGGGGCCGATCCTGCCCCTCAACCCGCAGCTGACCGACGCCGTGCTCGCTGCCGCGACTGCCCGTGTCGGACGGGAGTACACGCCGGACGCGGCGCAGACCGAGACGGTCGACCGGTACGCGCGCGAAGCGCGCGCGACCATCGACCGGTACGTCGACAAGGCGTTCAAGCGCATCGCCTGATCGGCGACCAGACGACGGACGGGAGGCGCGGTGCCAGCTGGCACCGCGCCTCCCGTCTGCTGTGTGGTCGGCTGCTACTTCGATTCGTAGAGTCGGCTGCTCTCGTCGTGCCACTCGATCGCGGTGGCCGCGAGCTTGTCCTTGAACTCCGCGCCGTGGTGCGCGCAGAAGTACAGCTCGCCGCTCGCCATGGTGGCGCGGATGTAGGCCTGCGCTCCGCAGCTGTCGCAACGGTCCACCGCGGTGAGCTGGTGGCTGGTGGTCTCGTCGATGGAGAGGTCGTGCACGGTCTGGGTCATTGCTGTGCTCCTCACGGATCGCAGGTGGTGCCGGTTGGTCCACCTATTTGAACACGCGGTGGCTGGGAGTCGTGCACCACGCGCACGCGGTTTCGCTCACCGCGGACCGGATGTCCCCAGTCCGAGGCGCGCCGCCCGCCCGAGCCGAGGGTGTCGGCGCCCGTCGGTACGATCGGGAGGTGAGCTCCGACTACTCCGCGCGCCATCTCTCCGTCCTCGAGGGGCTCGAGGCGGTCCGGAAGCGACCGGGCATGTACATCGGCTCGACGGACTCCCGCGGCCTCATGCACTGCCTGTGGGAGATCATCGACAACTCGGTCGACGAAGCCCTCGCCGGGCACGGCGACGAGATCGGCGTCGTGCTGCACGCCGACGGATCGGTCGAGGTCCGGGACACCGCGCGCGGCATCCCCGTGGACGTCGAACCGAAGACCGGTCTGACCGGGGTCGAGGTCGTGTTCACGAAGCTGCACGCCGGCGGCAAGTTCGGATCGGGGTCGTACGCGGCTTCCGGTGGTCTGCACGGTGTCGGTGCCTCGGTCGTCAACGCCCTGTCCGAGCGACTCGACGTCGAGGTCGACCGCGGTGGCAAGACGTACGCCATGTCCTTCCACCGTGGCGAGCCGGGCACCTTCGCGGGCGACGGCCCGGACGCGCCGTTCGCACCGTTCACCTCGGGCAGCGAGCTCCGCGTGGTCGGCAAGGTCAAGCGTGGGGTCACCGGCTCGCGCATCCGGTACTGGGCGGATCGGCAGATCTTCACGCCCGACGCGAAGTTCAGCACGTCCGACCTGGTGAGTCGGGCGCGCCAGACCGCGTTCCTCGTCCCCGGGCTCGGCATCACCATCACCGACGAGCGCGCCGCGTCGATCGAGGCCGCTGCCGCGCGGGCCGAGGCGACGGGCACGACCGTCGCCGCCGGTCCGGTGGTCGAGCGCTTCCGGTACGAGGGCGGCATCAGCGAGTTCGTCGAACACCTCGCGGTCGACACGGCCGTGACGGACGTCTGGCGGATCCAGGGCACCGGGACCTTCACCGAGACCGTCCCGATGCTCGACGACAAGGGGCACATGGTGTCCACCTCGGTCGAGCGCGCGTGCGAGGTCGACATCGCGCTCCGGTGGGGCAGCGGTTACGAGACGGTCGAGCGCAGCTTCGTGAACATCATCGCGACGCCGAAGGGCGGGACGCACCTGACCGGCTTCGAGTCCGGGCTCGTGAAGGCCGTGCGCACCCAGGTCGAGGCCAATGCGCGCAAGCTCAAGGTCGGTCAGGACAAGCTCGAGAAGGACGACGTGCTGGCGGGCCTGACGGCCGTGCTGACCGTCCGCCTGCCGGAGCCGCAGTTCGAGGGCCAGACGAAGGAGGTCCTCGGCACCCCGGCGGTGCGGAAGATCGTCGACCAGGTCGTCGCGAAGCGCCTGACCGAGATCCTCACCTCGACGCAGCGGACCGAGAAGGCGCAGGCGGCGACCCTGCTCGAGAAGGTCGTCGCCGAGATGAAGACCCGCATCTCCGCCCGCGCGCACAAGGAGACCCAGCGCCGGAAGAACGCGCTCGAGAACTCCTCGTTGCCGACGAAGCTCGCCGACTGCCGCAAGCAGGACGCTGAGGGCACCGAGCTGTTCATCGTGGAGGGCGACTCCGCGCTCGGCACCGCCAAGCTCGCCCGGAACAGCGAGTACCAGGCGCTCTTGCCGATCCGGGGCAAGATCCTCAACGTGCAGAAGGCGTCCGTGTCGGACATGCTGTCGAACGCCGAGTGCGCCTCGATCATCCAGGTCATCGGCGCCGGGTCCGGCCGCTCGTTCGAGATCGACCAGGCCCGCTACGGCAAGGTCATCATCATGTCGGACGCCGACGTCGACGGCGCGCACATCCGCACGCTGCTGCTGACGCTGTTCTTCCGCTACATGCGGCCGATGATCGAGCAGGGCCGGGTGTTCGCCGCCGTGCCGCCGCTGCACCGGGTCGTCGTGGTGAACCGCGGCAAGCCGAACGACACGCTCTACACGTACTCCGAGGCCGAGCTGCAGGCCGTGCTGAAGAAGCTCGCGAAGCAGGGCAAGAAGTACCAGGAGCCGATCCAGCGGTACAAGGGCCTGGGGGAGATGGACGCGGACCAGCTCGCCGAGACGACGATGGACCGCACGCACCGGACGCTCCGGCGCGTGAACGTCACCGATGCCGAGGGCGCCGCGAAGGTCTTCGAGCTGCTGATGGGCAACGACGTGGCCCCGCGCAAGGAGTTCATCCTCGCGGGCGAGGGCCTGGACCGCGACCGTATCGACGCGTAGCGCGCGCCGGCGCGGAGCGCGCGGAGCGCGCGCGGGGGCGCTGGCGCGCCTCTGCGACTTCACGCGCTGAGCGACATCTCACGCGGCGCGAAGGCCGTGAGGTGTCGCTCAGCGCGTGAACTCAGCGCGGCAGCGCGGCGGCGCGGCAGCGCGGCAGCGCGGCGCAGCCCGGCGGCGCAGCGCGCGCCGCGCCCGCCTACGCCTCGCCCGCGGTCCCGTCGAGCGCCGCGGCGCTCCCGCCGATCGTCGCGATGACGGCCTCGAGCGGCGCGCCCGACCCGTCCCGCTTCGACAGCCAGTCCGGCAGTGTCCGCGCGGCGCCGTCCGACCCCACGGCGTGCGGCGGCGCGATGCCCGCCCACGCCACGGTCAGTCCGTCCTCGCCCTTCAGGAACGCGTGCGCGCGGACACCCTGGGTGGCGCGGCCCTTCGCCGGGAACTCCGAGAACGCGGACACCTTCGCGCGACCGGCGTCGGTGCCGGGCAGCGCGCCCGACGCGGTGGACACGGTCGCGACCACGGCGTCGTCGGAGCGAGGGACGGAGCCGAACCAGATCACCGTCGCACCGTCGGCGAGGGACACCCCGGCGACACCACCGGCCGGCAGTCCCTGGGGGCGGACCCCGGCGGCCGGGAAGCGCAGCAGCTGCGCGTTCGACGTGATGAACACGAGGTCGTCCGACTCGGGCGCCTGCGCGGCACCGACCACGGCGTCCTTCGGCTTGAGCCCGATCGCGACGAACTCGTCCTTGTCCGGCCACGCTCCGGTGGCGACGCGCTTGACGATGCCCTGCGCGGTGCCGATCGCGAGCGAGTCGGACGCACCCGGGGACAGGTCGACGAGTGCGACGACGGTCTCGGTGCGGGCGATGCCGAGGTACTCGGCGACGCGGACCCCGGCGTCGAGCCGCACCGAGGCGGGCGGCACGGCGGGCACGTCGACGGGCGAGAACCGCAGCACGCGGCCGGTCGAGGTGAGCGCCCCGACCTGGCCGCGGACCGTCGACACCACGGTGGAGCGGACGGCGTCGTGCTTCGAGCGCTTCGGCACCCGCACGATCCCGAGGTCGGTCTCCGGGATGTCCACCCGGACGAGTCGACCGGTCGTCGAGAGCAGCACCCGGCACGGCGCGTCCGCGATCTGCAGCGACTCCGGGTCCACCGCGGCCTTGCGTCCGCCGCGGACGGGAGCGTCGGCCTCGGTGAGGAGCGTTCGGCGGGGGGTGGCGAACCGGTCGGACACCTCGGTGAGCTCGAGTGCGACCTGGGCGCGGAGCCGGTCGTCGGACGCGAGGAGTTCCTCGAGCGCGGCGATGTCGGCGAGCAGCTGGTCGCGCTCGCCCTCGAGCTCGAGGCGCGAGAACTTGGTCAGACGACGGAGCCGGAGCTCGAGGATGTACTCGGCCTGCACCTCGGACAGGTCGAAGACGTCCTGCAGCCGGGTCCGTGCGGCCTCGGAGTCGTCGGAGGAGCGGATGACCTCGATGACCTCGTCGATGTCGAGGATCGCGATGAGCAGGCCCTCGACGAGGTGCAGTCGCTCGCGCCGGCGGGCCAGTCGGTACTCCGAGCGCCGCGTGACCACGGCGATGCGGTGCCGCACGTAGACGTCGAGCAGCTCGCGGAGGCCCAGGGTGCGCGGCGACCCGTCGACGAGCGCGACGTTGTTGATGCCGAAGCCGTCCTCGAGCGGGGTGTGCTTGTAGAGCTGCTCGAGCACGGCCGTCGGGTTGAAGCCGGACTTGATGCCGATGACGAGCCGCAGCCCGTGGTTCCGGTCGGTCAGGTCGTTGACGTCGGAGATGCCGACGAGCTTCTTCGCCTGGACGCCGTCCTTGATCTTCTCGATCACGCGCTCGGGGCCGACCAGGTACGGCAGCTCCGTGACGACGAGCCCGGCCTTCCGCGGCGTGAGGTTCTCGACGCTGACCTTCGCCCGGGTGCGGAACGACCCGCGGCCGGTCGCGTATGCGTCCCGCACGCCGGAGAGCCCGACGATCGTGCCGCCGGAGGGCAGGTCCGGACCGGGCACGAACTCCATCAGCTCGTCGAGCGTCGCGTCCGGGTGGAGCAGCAGGTGCTTGGCCGCCTCGACGACCTCGCCGAGGTTGTGCGGCGCCATGTTCGTCGCCATGCCGACCGCGATGCCCGCGGCACCGTTGACGAGCAGGTTCGGGAAGGCCGCGGGGAGCACGGCCGGCTGCATGATCTGGTTGTCGTAGTTCGGGACGAAGTCGACGACGTCCTCGTTCAGGCCCTCGGTCATCGCCATCGAGGGCTCGGCGAGCCGAGCCTCGGTGTACCGCGCCGCGGCCGGGCCGTCGTCGAGCGAGCCGAAGTTGCCGTGGCCGTCGACGAGCGGCACGCGCATCGTGAACGGCTGCGCCAGACGGACGAGCGCGTCGTAGATCGCGCCGTCGCCGTGCGGGTGGAGCTTCCCCATGACCTCGCCCGTCACACGGGCGCTCTTGACGTGGCCGCGGTCCGGACGCAGGCCCATCTCGGCCATCTGGTACAGGATGCGGCGCTGGACCGGCTTCAGTCCGTCGCGCGCGTCCGGCAGGGCCCGCGAGTAGATGACGGAGTACGCGTACTCGAGGAACGAACCCTGCATCTCCTCGGAGACGTCGACGTCCTCGATGCGCTCACCGTCGGGCAGGCCGACTGCTTCCGTGCGTGCCATGGGACCTTTCTGGGAGGATCGTGGGGTGCCCCCCCAGCGTACCGAGCGCCCCCGACGCCACCGCGAACCTCGCCGACGTGCTGCCGAGTTGCCTCGTCGCGCTCGGCGCTGCGGACGACACGTGGTTGCGCACCACCGGACGGGAGGCACGGATCGCCCTCCGTCCCGCCCGTTCCGCGGTCGTGGTGCTGGTCGACGGACTGGGCGCGGGCGCGCTGGCCGCGCGCGCCGGGCACGCCCGCTGGCTCGCCGGGACGAAGAAGCGGTTGCGGAGCGGGTTCCCGACGACGACGGCCGCGGCGCTGAGCACCCTGACGACCGGTCGGCCGCCCGGCGTGCACGGGGTCGTCGGCTACAGCGGGTGGAACCCGGACACCGGGCAGGTGATGAACCTGCTGAGCGGGTGGGACGACGTCGTCCCCGCGGACTGGTTCCTCGCGAGCACGGTGTTCAGCGAGGCCCCGGCGCTCGGCGTCGACCCGGTGGTCGTCGGTCCGACGCGGTACCGGACCTCGGGGATGACCGCGAACGTCCTCGGTGGCGCCCGGTACGTCGCCGCCGACACCATCCCGCAGCGCGTCGACGCGGTCCTGGCCGAGACCGCGACCGGGCGGTCACTCGTCTACCTCTACGTCCCCGAGCTCGACTCGATCGGCCACAAGCACGGGTGGGAGTCCGACCGCTGGACGGCGGCGCTCGAGCTGCTCGACGGGGAGCTCGCACGGCTCGAGTCCCGCGGTGCGCCGGACGTCGGGCTGCTCGTGACCGCCGACCACGGGGTGCTCGACGTGCCACCGGAGGCGAACATCCCGATGGACCCGGAGCTCCTGCGCGACGTCGTGGGCGTG